>QVQF01000119.1 GCA_003584895.1 Methylococcales bacterium | reverse complement strand
ACAAATGAATTGGCATATCCGGCCAAGCCTCTCGCGTCATCATAATCAAACCAGGATCTGCCATAATCAAGGCATCCGGCTGCATGGCTATAATCGGAGTCAGATCCTTAATGAAGGTTTTGACCTTAGTGTTATGGGGAATAACATTGGTTGCCAAGAAAAACTTTTTATTGAGTTGATGGGCCTCAGCGATGCCTTTGGCCAGATTATCTTCCAAAAAGTCATTATTGCGTACACGCAAACTATAACGAGGTAGTCCGGCATAGACAGCATCTGCACCAAAGGCAAAAGCATAGCGCATGTTTTTAAGGGTTCCGGCAGGAGAGAGTAATTCGACTTGTTTCATGTTTAGCTGTCTAAATGATTGGGTTGGAGTATTCTATATCAACCCGTTTAAGCAAGCCAAATTAAGGTCACAATCTATGTGGATAATAGTTTTAATAGTCGTATTTCTGTTTGTACTAGGTAGTGCTTTAATTCTCTTACGCTCAGCCAAACTGCCTAATATTCCCGGCA
The DNA here is from genome assembly GCA_003584895.1 of Methylococcales bacterium. Classification (GTDB taxonomy): domain Bacteria; phylum Pseudomonadota; class Gammaproteobacteria; order Methylococcales; family Methylomonadaceae; genus Methylobacter_C. The sequence continues at coordinate 39,698 of QVQF01000119.1, read as the reverse complement.
GTCTAAAAGCTCAGCCTTATGAGGACGATGATGATTAGGGTTGCACTCCGGTTTTAATCTAAAAATAATCCTCTAAATAAAAGGTGACAATGATCTAGGTTTCTATTTATAGGCGATTGCTGACCATATTAATGCCTTATAACTACTGATAGTACCCGAATTTTCACTGTGAGTGATGCTCTGCTTATCTTAAAGCTGACTATTTGCACCATGCTATGAACCCTTTGTAACCTGGAGTCTGTTATTCATACTAGGAAGTGCACTATTCGTAATAAGAATACCGGTAGGCATCATGTGAAGTGAGCCTCTCGCAGTATGAGATAGGCTATTCGGGGTATGAAATCGGGTAGCCGCGGTATGGCTATAGGTAGTCGCAGTATGACGTTAGGTATTAGATGTATGAAGTTGGGTAGTCATGCTATGGCGATGGGTGGCCGAGGCATGAGGCTGTCTATTCGAGCTATGAAATCGGGTAGCCGCGGTATGGCTATAGGTAATCGTAGTATGAAGTTGGGTAGTCGTAGTATGAAGTTGGGTAGTCGCGCTATGGCGATGGGTGCTGGTGGTATCAAAGTGGGTTTTCACATTGCTTGTATTGCAGAGTTGAATCCAGTTATTAATAAGGGCAGTTTTTACAAGCATTTCCACAACAGTGGCCTCGTTTCAAGTGATACCACTGAGTAAAAACCCAGTTATTGTTCTCTATTATATAGTCTATGCCGACTATCAATGGCTCATTAGTACGATACTGATGAGCTATAGCAATGATATCTTGCTGACTAAGCGTATTGATGAGATTAATGATCTTTTCTTGTATAGCCTGACTAAGGCAGTTTTTACAAAGACAATCTTGTTGAGCCTCAATGGTCATAATGGCGGGATAAGCCTTACACCAACAAGCTATTTCAACTTGATTTGAGCTACAACTCAATATGGCAGCGCAATTTGAACAGCGTTTTTCTTGCATAGATAATTTAGTTTTCAATGGCCCTTAGAAATAGGTAGGTAGTATTGTTATGCCGTTACTTAGCTAAAGCTGCGACAGATAGGATTAAATAGAGTCCATAGTTTATGTGATTATGCGATGTATTCAACTTTGCCCTCGCCGATTAAAAGATTTTTTTGACGATGGTTTAATCTTGTTCTGAAGCTCTAATAGCATGGTCTCGTAAGGGTGTAACTTGTCCTGTTTCTCGGTATTTCTTATAGTCAGCTAGCACTTTGGCATGATCGAATGCTAAGGGATCAGGTAGATCATTCAAGCTAAATAGATGGCAATTTTTTGCATCATCTGCAGCTTTCGGTGTTCCAGAGGCCTCTGCTACATAAATCGCCGTCACCGTGTGTCCACGGGTATCACGTGAAGGATCTGAATAAATTCCAAGTAAGGCTATCAAGCGTACATTAAGACTTACTTCTTCTTGGGCTTCACGTATGGCAGCCTGTTCGACCATTTCACCTATATCAACAAATCCCCCTGGAATTGCCCAGCCATAAGGCGGATTAGCTCGTTCAATTAATACAATGGGACGGTCAGGAAAATCGACTAACTCAATAATAATATCGGCAGCAATCAAGGGCGTAATAGGTTTATACATGGCATCTTTTAGAAGTGAAAGTAGCGGCTTAGGGCATGGAATTAATAGTACATTTCTATCGTTACATACTAATTATGATTATGTTTTCAAATTGCCAAGTTTATTGTAACCGATACAAATAGTCTTAACACAATCACAGTAGTATTGAATGCCAATTTGGCAATGCTCATTAGGGCATAAGCGCCCACTGATTTATAAGGAGTTTGTAATAAAACGCAGCTGTTATCAGAACGCCACTACCTAATAAATGCAAGATAACGCAATAAGCAAGTGGCGAAATCTTGCGGTTATAGGTAATTCTACTAATTGTACCAGTTCTTTTAATCCACTATTCTGTGCATCCTCGTAAGCATTTATGAAAGTTTTAGCTTATGTGCTTTGTAGTCATAATGACAATGACTAGATGAGTAGCGTTATCTGTCGGTGTAAACTAGTGGTTTTTATGGGCTTTTAAGGCTATGTCGGTATGAAGATAAAAACTATTAAGCGTTTTGCACGCATTATTGGCTTGGTATTGTTGGCGGTATCATTGTCTGGTTGTATGTATTGGGTGCGAGCGTATCAAACTTATCTGCAAATGGATGAATTTGATAAGTATTTTTCGGTGGTAAGTGCAGATGATTTCACTTTGCAGTTTAAAAAACCTATTTTATATAGTAAAGATTTTGTGTCTTTATCTCGATTATATGCAAGTGAGGATACCGTTACTCAAGACGGACGGCGTTGGCGGTATTGGTTTCGTAAGATTGATGCCAATAATCATTTAATAGCCCCTGAAATTAGTTTTTATTCGGATTTAAATTTTAATAAAGAAGGTTTGCTAACGGCGTGGTCATTTTCATCGTTATTTTTAAAGATTGCACCACCCAAATTTCTTGAAGTATCTTTGCGTTCAATTGGTGGTGCTGAAATTGATAAAGAAAAACAACAGTTACGGGCTAATACTGAGTTATTAACTAAGATTTCTGATCAATTACCTAAAAAAGCATCGGTTATAGCGCAATTAGGTGAGCCATTAGAAATTACCGATGAAGGTGAAATGGAGGTGTACATGTATCACTTTCTACTGGATACGCACCATATAGATAAAGGCTATGAAGATAGGGCGCTTAATGAGATCAAGATCCGCTTTGATAAAAAAACGGATGAATTAATTGGCATGAGTGGCCGGTTTGCAGGTCTTAAAGTGTCTATTGATTATCGAAATTTTCTTAATGTGCCTAGTAAAGAGTTGTAGTGATCATGATTGCTGATACTTAATAAAGAGAGTCCGGTTGGGTTAGCCATAGCCTAAGCCAACAGTTATAGGCAGTTGTGACCACAGTTAGTTTATTAGATTTATATTTTAGAATTAATAATGGGAGGTGGTTATGATAAAAATATTACTTGCTGATGATCATGAATTAGTCCGCACTGGTATTGAAGCTATACTGAATGCTTGCGATGATATTTGTGTCGTAGGTGTGGCTAAATCAGGTGAAGAAGCAGTTGAAAAAGTATCGGTTTTGTCGGTTGATGTTGTGTTGATGGATATTGATATGCCTGGAATTGGTGGTGTAGAAGCCTGCCGTCAAATCTTACAGAATAATGCTGAGGCAAAGATTATTGTTATATCTGTCAATAACAATAGCCATATTCCACCGGAATTATTTAAATTAGGTGTGTCAGGTTTTATTTCTAAAGAATCACCTGTTGAGGAGATGATCAATGCTATTCGTAAAGTAGTTTCTGGAGATCGTTATCTGAGTTTTGATACGGTTTATAATCTCGCTTCTCGTTGTTTACCTGAATATTATGAGTCACCTTTTTTAAAGCTTTCCCGCAGAGAAGCTGAAGTAGTCACCTTAATTCTGCAGGGTAAATCGATTAAGGAAATGTCTAATATGTTGATATTGAGCGATAAAACCGTTAATACCTATCGTTATAGGCTTTACGATAAGCTGAAAATAAAAAATGATGTTGAATTAACAAGATTGGCTTATAAAGTGGGATATTTTGAAACAGCCTTAATTTAGTGAAGAGTGTCGTTGTATCGGCTTAAAGCTGTTAAAATCTGGCTACTTTCAAATTTATCCTATAAGTACCATGACTACAAGACCCACTAAAGATTTAGAAACATTTGTTAATCCACAGCCTGATCGTGATTACACCATACGCATTGATATTCCAGAGTTTACTTGTTTATGTCCAAAAACCGGACAGCCTGATTTTGCGACTATTCAAATTGAATACGTGCCTGGTGCATTGTGTGTGGAATTAAAGGCACTTAAGCTTTATATGTGGGCATTTCGTGAGCAAGGCGCTTTTCATGAAGCGGTCACTAATGAAATTCTTAATGATATCGTTGCGGCAATTGCTCCAAATTTTATGCGTATACGCGCCGAGTTTAATGTTCGTGGTGGTATTTATACGACGGTTGTTGTTGAACATAAAGATAAGCAATGGCAGGCTCCAGAGTTAGTTAATCTGCCTTAATCTATAATCTTTTTTGCCTATATTTAAAGCGATTACAAATTTCTAGATTAATGTAGGTTGGGTTAGCGATAGCGTAACCCAATAGTTACAAAGACCCAAGATGTGATCGCTTTGAGTAAAGCTACAGTTCGACTTATTCAATTGATTCTTATGACTCTTAAAGACGCTTTAACAACATTGCCGCAGTACATCCTACCTCATCATGCTTTATCTAGAATGATGAGTAAGTTAACCCATTGTGAAAATAAGGCTTGGAAAAATCTGTTTATCAAGCAGATTATCAGGCATTACGGGGTTAATATGGATGAGGCTCAACAGCCAGATATTAATGCCTATAAAAGTTTTAATGATTTTTTTACTCGTGATTTAAAGCCTAGCGCTAGGCAGTTAACGTCAGAAGTTAATGCCATTGCTAGTCCTGCTGATGGTGCTGTTAGTCAAGCAGGTGCTATTTCTGAGGGTGAGATATTTCAAGCTAAAGGTAAAAGTTATACCGCGCTAGATTTGCTAGGTGGTAGTGAAGAGCGTGCTAAAGCTTTTAATAATGGCGTGTTTACGACTATTTATCTGTCACCTAAAGATTATCATCGCTTGCATATGCCTATAACAGGTACGTTGCGAGAAATGGTACATGTGCCTGGTCGCTTATTCAGTGTTAATACCGCGACTACTCGGTCTGTGCCTAGATTATTTGCTAGAAATGAACGTGTCGTTGCTATTTTTGATACTGAGCTAGGGCCTATGGCTTTAGTCTTAGTAGGCGCTATTTTCGTGTCGAGTATAGAAACGGTATGGCATGGCGTGGTTACGCCACCCAGTGTCACTTCAGTGCAAACTTGGGATTACAAGGAAAACGCACCTACACTTAAAATAGGTGAAGAAATGGGGCGTTTTAATATGGGCTCTACTATTATTGTTTTATTTGCAAATAATAAAGTACAGTGGGATAGCGAGTTTGTAGCGGATAAGATTGTTAAGCTTGGAGAAATGATAGCTAAACGCGTAGATTAGTGTGGCCTAAAAGCTTCATAGTTTTATGCGACAAAACACAGGCCTAGTTAGTGCAAAGTAACCAGACCTGTTTTCGTGTAACGCTTTCACATTTAGCCTAATTTTACGCCCTGCATCGCATGAGCATTTAAGAACGCTTGGGTGTTCATGCGCTTTCCGCCGGGTAGTTGTATTTCTAGCAAGCGTAAGAGGCCATTTCCAGTGACTACGTCTAATGTTTTATTAGTACAACAAACCGTACCTGGACTTAATACTAACGATTGCTGATCACTTGTTTCTATAACTTCGCTATCCCATATACGTAGTACTTTATCTTGATATAGCGTTTGGGCGACAGGCCAAGCATTCAGGCCTCTTACCTTTAGGGCTATTTCATGAGCTGATTGTTGCCAATTTATAACGGCTTCACTTTTTGTTAATTTTTCTGCATAAGTGACTAAGTTTTCATCTTGAGGTTCGGCTTTTATTACCCCAGAGTCTATCTGTGTGAGTACTTTAGCTAAGCCTAGCGCGCCTAGTATGGCTAGTGTGTCATGTAGTGTGCTGGCGGTATCATTGTCAGTTATGGTGTATTCTTCTTTATGTAACATATCGCCGGCATCGAGCTTACGAACAATCTGCATAATGGTAACCCCTGTTTTAGCATCGCCGGCCATTAATGCTCGTTGAATAGGTGCGGCTCCTCGCCAGCGTGGCAATAATGATCCGTGAACATTAATGCAGCCTAATTTGGGTGCTTCTAAGGCGGCTTGAGTTAAGATCATGCCATAGGCGACAACCACCATCAAATCGGCATTGAATGAGAGTAGTTGTTGTAAATCCTCATCTGTTTTAAAGCTAAGCGGTTGGAATACAGGAATAGCGTGTGTTAAAGCGAGTGCTTTAACGGGACTGATATGTAATTGTTGGCCTCTACCTGCTGGGCGATCAGGTTGGGTGTAAATAGCACAGACTTCATGCTTGGAATCGAGCAGTGCTTGTAAACTGGGTACCGCAAATTCAGGGGTGCCAGCAAAAATAATCTTCATGATCAGATTGTTTCCAGTTGATGAGGTATCTAAGTTGTTCTTGATTTGTCATTCATCGAATAACGAATGTCGTGCAGAAATTCTAACTGAATTCATATAAATTTTAAATCGTTAAGGTTAAGTAGGTATCTTTAAGGATCATTATGACTAAGAGAATAGTGTTTGGATTTATGATTGTTCTTTTTGCTAGCCTTAACGTTTTTGCTGATGAAATACGATTGAATGCTACGCATTCTCAGCAATCAACGTGCATGCTTAAAGACGAGGCTAGCAAAAAAGGGCGGACTGATTTTATTGTTTCAAAAGCAGGTAAGCTATTGCCATGTATTCGTGAGGTTCCTGATAAACAAGGCAGTGAATTAATTCCTTATGAAAAAATAGCGGCATTCTTGAATCATTCTAAAGTAGTGTCGGGCAATAAATTGACTAATGTTGCTTATGTCGTCGATATTGCAAAAGATCATCTGATGGCCGGTACAGGTGATAAAATTTATGTTAATGGCTTAGCTGATTCAGAGCAGCAAGTCTTTACTGTATATCGTAAAGGTGATGGCTATATTAGCCCAGTTAATGGTGAAGTGTTAGGATACGAGTTGGAATACATTGCAGATGCCACATTGCAAAAATCTGCTGATCCAGCCACATTAATCATTACTCAATCGAATAGTGAAGTTCTTCATGGTGACTGGGTCATGCCAAAGGCTGATGAAGGGTTTACATTAAGTTATTTTCCAAAACCACCGAAAATAAAGGTAAATGCTACTATTATTCGAGTTTTTGGGGGACTTTCACAAATAGGTTCATTAGATGTCATTGTAATTGATAAAGGCATTCAAGATGGTATCTCCGAAGGACACGTTTTAACTATTATTGAAAATGGCCGACATATTAAAGATCCCTATCAGCTTAATAATAACGATATGATTAAGCTTCCTGATGAGCAAGTTGGAACGTTGATGGTTTTTCGTAGTTTTGAACGAGTGAGTTATGCCTTAGTAATGACGGCGACTCAAGATATACATTTATTGGATAAGGTTAAAGCGCCTTGAATATCGCCACTGACTCGATAAATGAAAATTTAAAGTACTGGTTAGTATTGTCTCGTGTGCAGGGTGTTGGTACTCGAACGTTTCTTAATTTGCTAGAACAGCATACTCCTGAGCAGTTATATGCTGAATCAACAGCCGCATTGTCGGCTTTAGGTTTAAAAAGTGCTATTATCCAAGCCATCAAGAATCCGGACTGGGCAAGTATAGCTTATGATCTCGAATGGTTAGCATTAGAAAATAATGGGGTTATTACTTTTAATGATGCAAATTATCCTAGTCAATTAAAGGAAATTTCTGATCCGCCACCGATATTATTTATACGCGGTAATCCCGAATTATTGGCATTGCCACAAATTGCTATTGTGGGTAGTCGCAATCCTTCTTCGATAGGTGTAGAAACGGCTTTCGATTTTGCAAAGCAACTATCTCAGTTTGGCTTTGTTATTACTAGTGGATTGGCTTTAGGTATCGATGGCGCAAGTCATCGAGGTGCCTTAGCGGCTCAAGGTTATACTATTGCCGTTACCGGTACGGGTTTGGATCGTGTTTATCCTGCTAGGCATAAAGATTTGGCGCTTGAAATTGTTGAAACGGGCTTGATGGTTTCAGAGTTTCCACCAGGCACTCTTGCTAAATCTAATCATTTTCCTAGACGTAATCGTATCATCAGTGGGTTATGCCAAGGTTTGCTAGTGGTTGAGGCTGCTATACAAAGTGGCTCATTGATTACCGCTAAAATGGCCTTAGAACAAAATCGTGAGGTATTTGCCATACCGGGGTCTATTCATAATCCTTTGGCAAGAGGATGTAATGCATTGATCCGTGAAGGTGCAAAACTTGTTGAAACAACGCAAGATATTCTTGAGGAATTAAATGTTGTTTATCAACAAGATAAAGAAATGTTGCCGGTTGCTATGCAATCAACACTTGACCTAGAGCAACAAACATTATTGAATCGTGTCATGTTTAGCCCAACTTCTATTGATTATTTGGTTGAAAATAGTGATTTATCTATTGAATCTATCTCTTCAATGCTTTTAATTTTGGAGTTGCAAGGTTACCTAGAAGCAATCGCTGGCGGTTGTTATATGAGAATAAAATAAATTAAGCAGTAAGCCTACTTATGAAAGAAAATATTTTTGATGTTTTAATGTATTTGTTTGAGAACTACATGGAAGAGGAAATAGAGATGTTTCCTGATACTGATGTCATTAGAACAGAGTTGTTGGAAGCAGGTTTTGAATCTTGTGAAGTTAATAAGGCTTTTGATTGGCTTGATTCGCTGAGTCTACAGCAAACCGTAAAATCAAGTGTTACAGCTACCTTTCGTATATTCTGCTCTCAGGAAATTGCAAAGCTGGATATTGAGTGCCGTAACCTTATTATGTTTCTGGAGCAAAATGGAATTTTGAATTCTGTTAATCGAGAAATTGTAATAGATCGGGCTATGGCTTTAGAAAATGAAGAAATTTCAATGGAAAAACTGAAATGGATAGTTTTGATGATTTTATTAAGTCAACCTGACGAGGAAATTGCTTTTTCTAGAATGGAAGACATTGTTTATAATCTAATCCCCACTTATTTGCATTAATACATCAGGCGAAAGGAAAAAGACTAAAGGCAAAAAAGAATGTACATTTTCGCCTTTAGCCTTTAGCCTTTAGCCATTAACCTTTCGTCTTTAGCCCTTTTAATTAAATGAGTAAAAATCTCGTCATTGTAGAATCGCCTGCAAAAGCCAAAACTATTGAAAAATACTTGGGTAAAGATTTTCAGGTATTAGCCTCTTATGGCCATGTCCGTGATCTTGTTCCTAAAGAAGGTGCTGTTGATCCCAATAATGATTTTGCAATGAAATACGAAATCATTGAACGTAATCAGCGTCATGTTCAAGCTATTAGTAAAGCGCTTAAATCTGCAGATACTTTATATTTAGCAACCGATCCTGATAGAGAGGGGGAGGCGATTTCTTGGCATTTGTATGAGCTACTAAAAGAAAAGAAATTGCTTAAAGATAAGCCTGTGTATCGCGTTGTTTTTCATGAGATCACTAAAAAAGCTGTAACTGAAGCGATTGCTAATCCGGCTCAGTTAGCGATTAATTTAATCAATGCTCAGCAAGCTAGACGCGCTTTAGATTATTTAGTTGGCTTTAAGTTATCACCTTTATTGTGGAAAAAAATACGTAGGGGATTGTCGGCCGGTCGAGTACAAAGTCCTGCTTTACGGATGATAGTTGAACGAGAACTAGAAATAGAAGCGTTTAAAACCCGTGAATATTGGACTATTGATGCCGCACTCACGGCACATGATCAAAACTTTAAAGCCAAATTGACACAGTTTGATAATGAAAAACTAACTCAATTTAGTATTACTGATGAAGAGTTGGCAGAAAAAACCAAGCAAGCCTTACTTTCTGCTGCCGATGGTCAGTTATTAGTCTCTAAATTAGAAAAGAAACAGCAGAAACGTAATCCAGCGCCGCCTTTTATAACCTCTACCCTGCAACAAGAAGCTTCTCGTAAATTAGGCTTTACTACCAAACGTACCATGATAGTTGCCCAGCAACTGTATGAAGGTATTGATATAGGTGGAGAAACAGAAGGTCTGATTACCTATATGCGTACCGATTCGGTCAACTTATCGGTAGAAGCTGTTGAGGATATGCGTGCCTTGATTGCGGAAAAATACGGCGCTGAAAATGTGCCCAAAGAACCTCGATTATTTAAGACCAAATCAAAGAATGCTCAAGAAGCTCATGAGGCGATACGCCCCACTTATCCTAGATATCTACCTAGTCAGATAAAAGACCATCTCAGTATTGAACAATACAAGCTGTACGATTTAATCTGGAAACGCACTATAGCCTGTCAGATGATTCATGCAACCCTTAATATGGTCGCTGTGGATTTAAGCTGTGGCGATGGCAAACATGTGTTTAGAGCAACGGGTTCCACCATTGCCACGCCCGGGTTTATGTCAGTTTATTTGGAAGGAAAAGATGACAGTAAAGAAAGTGACGATAAAGAAAGCTTTTTACCGCCATTAGAAGAAGGTCGTCCAATTCCTCTAAATGATATCATTGCCGGACAGCACTTTACTGATCCACCCCCCCGTTATGGTGAGGCCAGCTTAGTTAAGTCCTTAGAAGAGCATGGCATAGGACGACCTTCAACCTATGCGTCTATTATCTCGACTCTGCAAAATCGTGAATATGTTACTTTAGACAATAAGCGTTTTTACCCTACGGATGTCGGTAGAATCGTCAATAAGTTTCTAACGGAACATTTTACCAAATATGTTGATTACGATTTTACGGCTAATTTAGAAGATGAATTAGATGCCGTTTCTCGTGGTGAAAAGGATTGGATTCCATTAATGCATGAATTCTGGCAGCCTTTTAATGTCATGATTCAAGAAAAAGACGCTAGCGTACAGCGTAAAGATGTTACTCAGGAAGCGATAGATGAGAAATGTCCTGAATGTGAAAGTCCATTATCCATTCGTTTGGGTCGAAATGGTCGCTTTATTGGCTGTACTCATTATCCAGAGTGTTCCTATACACGAAATTTGAATGATGATGCTAATGCAACGGAAGAATCAGAAACCGTTGAAGGTAGAGTCTGTCCAGAATGCGAATCACCTTTAGTTTTTAAAATAGGTCGCTATGGTAAATTTATTGGTTGTAGCGGTTATCCAACCTGCCGTCATATCGAGCCCTTAGAGAAACCTGCCGATACGGGCGTTGAATGTCCTGAGTGTAAAAAAGGCGTGATTTTTAAACGTAAGTCTCGCAATGGCAAAATATTTTATTCTTGTTCGGTATATCCAAAGTGTAAGTATGCACTCTGGAATGCGCCTATCAAAGAAAGTTGCCCAGATTGTCATTGGCCAATTTTGACAGTAAAAGAAACTAAACGACGTGGTATCGAAAAAGTTTGTCCCCAGAAAGATTGCAGTTATGCCACGCCTTATGAAGGTGACCCTTTAGATGTTCATGGCCCCAAAGAAACGGTTAGCTAACCGTTTCTTTGGGGTACTAATACAGCCTCAATTCATTTAAAAATGAGGCTGTATTAGTTTTATCTCCGTTAGTAAATGAATTATCTCTAATATAAAGTGTATTCAACGTTACAATAAAACCATGAATACACATTTAACCCCTTTTTCAGCATTAACTCCCGACTTTGTGCTTCATGCAATGACAAGTGTAGGGCTGTCTGGTGACGGTCGCTTGTTGGCGCTAAATAGCTATGAAAACCGTGTTTATCAGGTGGGCATAGAAAACGCAGATACGGTGGTCACCAAATTTTACCGACCTCAGCGCTGGACCGACGATGCCATCTTAGAAGAGCACAGTTTTGTTCAGGAGTTGGCCGACAATGAAATACCGGTAGTCCCACCTTTAATCTTGATCGGAACTCAGACCCTTAATCAGCTTGAGGGTTTTAGGTTTTCAGTTTTTCCTAAGCAAGGCGGGCGTGTCCCTGAAATTGATAGTCGCGAAAAGCTAGAATGGATGGGGCGCTTTATCGGCCGTATACATGCAGTAGGCGCGACAAAACCTTTTAAGGTGCGTCCTGTATTAAGTGTGCTTAATTTTGGTGATGAGCCTAGGGATTATCTGCTTAAGCATGATTTTATTCCTGCTGATCTATTGGATGCTTATAGCAGCACTAGCGCCCATGCCTTGGATGCGGTAAAGCGATGCTTTGAGCGTGCCGGCAAACTAAAAACGCTAAGGCTACATGGTGATTGTTATCCCGGTAATATTTTATGGACGGATGACGGTCCTCATTTTGTGGATTTTGATGATAGTCGAATGGGTCCTGCGATTCAAGATCTATGGATGTTACTGTCCGGTGATCGTGAGGAGATGAGTTTTCAGCTTAAACATCTACTTGATGGCTATAAAGTATTCTATGATTTTAATGTCATGGAACTGCATATACTGGAAGCTTTACGTACTTTGCGCTTGCTGCATTATTCGGCATGGATTGCAAAGCGTTGGGATGATCCTGCGTTTCCTATGGCTTTCCCTTGGTTTAATAATCCTCGCTATTGGCAAGATAGAATCATTGAGTTACGTGAACAGATTGCCTTAATGGATGAGTTACCGATTGGTCTCTAGTAACGTTTGTTGGCTGAGTAGGGTTCTTAAAGGATTGAACGATTTTCTGTGTATCTCTAAAAAACCGAATTGTGCTATTTCGGCTAAATGTAGCTTCGTTCCGTAACCTTGATGTAAATGGAACGAATAATGGGGGTGCAGTTGATGATAAGCAAGCATCAGGCTGTCACGCTCAACTTTTGCAATAATTGAGGCAGCGCTGATAGCCGGTATCTTACTATCGCCTTTTATAATGGCTAGCGTGGGCATTAATAGCTTAGGCGTTTGGTTGCCATCGACTAAGGCTTCATCTGGCTGAATATGCAGTCCATTAACTGCGCGCTGCATAGCCAGTAAGGTTGCTTGTAAGATGTTGAGCTCATCAATTTCTTCGACACTAGCAACCGCTATAGACCAGCTTAGAGCTTGTGCTTTAATGAGTTTAGCAAGGCTTTCACGTTTAAGTTTACTCAGTATTTTTGAGTCAGCTAAGCCATCAATAGGCCATTGTGGATCAAGAATAACAGCCGCCGCTACTACCGGCCCTGCTAGTGGTCCTCGCCCTGCTTCATCTATGCCAGCCATCAAATGAATTTTATTGGGAAGGTTTTGTTGTCGGATATTCATGGCAACAGGACTGATGCGTGGGTACTTAGAAAGCAGTTTTTGGAGGAATTCAATCTTAGCGTAGTATGCCTCTACGTACATTACGTAAAAAACTAATCATATTTAACAGCTCACTGCTATCTCCCGCCAGTTCTTCCATTTGGATAATGGCATCTTCTAAGCGCAAATTCATCTTATAGATGATTTTGTAAGCATTTCTGATTAATCTAATATCTTCTACCGAAATGCCATTCCGCTCCATGCCGACCGAGTTAATGCCATGAGGCCTAGTTGGCTTACCACCGACCATAATAAATGGAGGAATATCTTGGGTAATGGCACTACCCATAGCTGCAAAGCTAAATTGACCTATTTGGGTGAATTGATGAACTAAAGTAAATCCCCCCAAAATAGCATGATTATTCAGTTGTACATGCCCTGCTAATGAGGCTCCATTGGCCATAATGACATGATTACCAATAACACAATCATGTGCGACATGCGTGTAGGCCATGAATAAATTATCATCACCTATTTTAGTTACACCTTGGTCTTGAAGAGTCCCTCTATGCATAGAGGTAAATTCACGAATAGTATTTCTATCACCAATTTCTAATCGTGTAATTTCTGCTGCATACTTTTTATCTTGCGGGTCTTCACCGATGGAAGTGAATTGATAGATATGATTATCTTTACCAATGGACGTAGGACCTTTTATGACAACATGAGGACCTATCACCGTACCGGATTCAATTTTTACATCCGCTCCGATGACTGAAAAAGCGCCAACAGTGACATCATTGGCTAATTCAGCATGGCTATCAATGATGGCTGTTGGATGTATCAAACTCAATTTACCACAGCCGCGCATCTGATTTCTGCGCTAGCAACAAACTCACCGTCAACTTCTGCACGGCATTCAAAAGCCCAAATATTACGTTTACTTTTGATGAATTTGGCTTCCAACATGAGTTGGTCACCCGGTACCACGGGGCGTTTAAATTTGGCTTTATCTATACCCACTAAGTAGTAGATCATGCCGATTAGTTCATCGCCGGCTGTTTCAGACGCTAAAAGCCCAGTTGATTGCGCTAACGCTTCTAATATGAGTACGCCCGGCATAATAGGCTTTTGTGGAAAATGCCCCTGAAAAAAAGGTTCGTTATAAGTGACATTTTTCACTCCTAACAACCTTACGCCAGGTTCGCACTCAATCACCTTGTCAATCAATAGAAAGGGGTATCGATGAGGCAAGAATGCTTGTATTTGTAATATATCTAAAGTTATAGACATGAATAGAGTGCTTCTTATGGGTTAGGTTATAGGTGCTGTTATTCAGGAATAGTAGACAGTTTTTTTACAACTTGAGTGGTGATGTCAAATTGTTCTTTTTTATAAACAACAACGTCAGATAATAAAAGTAAGTCATATTCTTCATCTTTAGCGATACCGCTAGCGACTTCACCGATTTTACGCTGTAATTTGCCTAGTTCTTCATTGCGGTTAGCATTAATGTCTTCTTTAAATTCTTGCTCAGTTTTTTTGAAATCTCTAATTCTATTTTGAAAGTCTTTACCGGCTTTTTGTTTTTCAGCTTCACTCATGACCGAAGCATCTTTGTTCAACTTTTCTTCTAAAGTTTGTAGTTCTTTTTGTTGAGATTCCAGTATTTTGCCTCTAGGTCCAAATTTTTGGTCAAAGCGTTTTTTAGCTTTTTCCATTTGAGGTGCTTGTTCCAATACCAAGTTCATATTGATAACGCCCACTTTTAAGTCAGCAAAACTCACATTAGTTGCACACATTAAGCCTAGAAATAAAGCAGTTTTTGTTTTCATTGTTATATAAATCTCCGATGACAGTTAAATAAAATAATAATAATAAAAAGGATAGTATATTTCGTTAAATTATAAGGGCTTAATTCTATTAAACCAAATTACTTCTTAGAAATTTTGGCCAAAATTAAATTGAAAGAGCTGTGTTTGATCTTTAGCGGTAGTTAATTCTCCTCCTACTGGCGTATAGCTATAAGAGCCTACATTGAGTGGGTAGGCAGCGCTTACAGATAAGGCTCCGAAGGGTGACAACCACTCACCAGAAAGACCCGCAGAATATTTCATACCACTTAATGAAAGGCCGTCACTAATCTGTCCTGCATCAAAAAAAGTGCCCATACGGACAGATTTAGTTTCTGATAAGAACGGCACGGGAAAAAATACTTCGGCATTGCCAATGACTTTGGTGGCGCCACCGATAGGATAGCCATTGGAATCTCTAGGTCCTAACGAGTTATTTCTATAGCCACGCACTGAGCCATTGCCGCCACCAAAATAATTATCAAAGAACGGCAAGCCTTTAGTGCCCATGTAGCCGCTGCCATAACCTATTTCACCATTTAATTTAAAGATAAAATCTCTGGCAAGGGGGTAATAACGTTGCTGACGGTAACCTACCTTGTAATAATCTATATCACTGCCTGGAATCATACCGACACCAGAGATGCGATGTTGTATGCCTGAAGTAGGGAAGATAGCTTTATTAAGCGTATTATGAGTCCAGTTAATGCCTTGGCTGTAGGTCATAAAATCACTACCTACATTACTGATAAAGTCGGTAATTTGAGAGGATGAATAAGTTGTTGCTGCCAATGCGGTATGTTTTACCTCAGTGGTAAACAACAAATAATCCGTTTCATTGATAGGTAAACCAAAGCTGGTGCTGGCATTGGCGATGCTAGAATTATAATTGGCAATGTTGATAGCGCCGGAGTTTCTTGTAGTCCAGCCAAGATTATAACCTTGACTGACGCCATCAGGGGTAAAGTAAGGATTATTAAAGCCAAATTGATAGCTACGCATATAGGTACTATTGTTAAATGCGACATTCACGCGCTTGCCAGAACCGAAGATATTATCTTGAGCGATGTTAGCATTTAACACGATACCTTGTACCTGTGAATAACCAACCCCTGCCGATAAGTTACCTGATGCTTTTTCTTCGACTTTATAGTTGACATCAATTTGGTCAGGAGTACCGACAACAGGCGGTGTTTCTACGTTAGTAGATGAAAAGTAACCTAAGCGCTCAAGGCGGGTTTTAGAGCGTTCAATTTTAGAGCTAGAAGCCCAGCTAGCTTCCATTTGGCGCATTTCTCGTCGCAGTACTTCATCGCGAGTTTTAGAATTGCCATGAAAATTAATGCGGTGTACATAAACTCGTTTACCAGGATCCACAAAGAAAGTCATGTCGACGGTTTTCTGAGCTTCGTTGATTTCTGGAACCATATTGACGTTGGCAAAGGCATAGCCTTCATCACCTAAACGATCTTGTATGGCTTTTGATGTTTCCGTTGCATTTTTTCTGGAGAATGTTTCTTCCGGGCCGACGCTGACTAATTTAATGAGCTGATCAGGCGCTACGACTAAATTGCCGGCTAGCTTTACTTTAGACAGCTTGTAAATATCACCTTCTTTAACATTGATGGTGACATAAATGTCTTTTTTATCAGGGGTGATAGCGACCTGTGTCGATTCAATTGAAAAGTTAATATAACCGCGATCTAAATAATAAGATCTTAGTGATTCTAAATCGCCTTGTAGCTTCTGCTTAGAATATTGATCGTCTTTTGTATAAAACGATATTAAATTAGAGGTACTTAATTCAAAGTTTTTCATCAGCATTTTGTCATCAAAGGCATTATTGCCGACGATATTAATCTGCTTGATTTTAGTGACCCTGCCTTCAGAAATCTTTATCTCAATGTTGACACGGTTTCGAGATAGATTGGTGACTTCCGTTTTTATTCTTAAGCTATATTTTCCATGACTAAGGTATTGGCGAGATAACTCTTGCTCAACTTTATCCAAAAGTTGTCGATCAAATATTTTTCCTTCAGCTAAGCCAATTTTAGATAAGGCTTTAGTTAAGTCATCTTTACTGAGATCTTTATTGCCTTCAAAAACAATTTTAGCAATAGAAGGGCGCTCTACAACATTAATGATTAAGGTTGAACCTTCTCGTTCCATAGAGACGTCTTTGAAAAAGCCAGTTTTAAATAAGGCTTTGACCGAGGGTGCGACGTTATCTAGAGAGAATTTTGCGCCGACATTGACAGGCAGATAGTTGTAAACAGTGCCTAAGGAGATACGTTGTAGGCCTTTAACCTTAATATCCTTTACAACGAACTCTTCATCAGCTTTGGTTGCATTTGAAACAAGCAGGCCTAGCAATAGTAAGCAAGAAAAAAATTTTTGATTCATGTAGGCGGCTAAAAGTAAAACAACAGGATAGAAAAGATTAAAACAAAAAAATTATAACACAACAAAAGTTGAATTGGATTAAGAACGCGCTAGTGAGAAAGGAATAACATCCTCGATATGGTTATTTTTAGTCAAGACCATCAATAATCGATCTATGCCTATCGCCATGCCAGAGCATTCAGGAAGTCCCGCTTCTAGGGCGGCAATGAGTTGAGTGTTTTTTACTATGATAGGTCGATTACTTTGCTGTCTAAGTTCTATTTCTTTGTCAAAGCGTTGATTCTGCTCTTGTGCATCAGTCAATTCATAATAACCATTGCCTAATTCAATGCCGTTTATGAAAATTTCAACACGATCAGTCACCTTAGAATTGTCTTTGTTAATACGTGCTAATGAAGACTGGCATGCAGGATAACCATAAACCATACATAAGGCATTTTTACCCATGGATGGCTGTATATGATGGCTAAAAATAAAATCCAACCACGCATTATGATCGGCCTTACATAGCTCTATGGCTTCGGGTGACTCCGATTTTAGAGCATAAGCACTGTATTGTTCATAATTGAACAGCAAGGGATCTAATCCGGTATTTTTATAAAATACCTCCTGATAACTGATTCGTTGCGTAGTTTCTAGTTGATAGCGATCTTTGAACAATACTGCTATTAAGTCAGCGATTTCATCCATTAATTGCGTTAAGGTAAAGTCAACGCTATACCATTCTATTATAGTAAATTCAGGATTATGAGTGCGTCCAGATTCCCCATTTCGAAAAGCTTTACAGATTTGATAAATTGAACCGCTACCCGCAGCCAGCAAACGCTTCATTGCAAACTCAGGTGATGTTTGTAGGTATAGCGTTTGTTGCAGCGGATATGAACAATAATCAGACGTAAAAAAATCTAATTGAGGGTCTGTTCCGCTACTATAACTGAGTAAAGGTGTTTCAACTTCAAGCACTGCCCGGGCTGAAAAAAAACCGCGTATCTCTGCTAGAAGCTGGGCTCTTAAGCGCAGTAATTCAATAGAACAGCTGGGTTGCCAGTCAGATTGCACTATTCTTTAACGCGCGAGATATATTCACCGGTGCGGGTATCTACTTTAATTACTTCGCCTTGTTGTACAAATAACGGAACTCTAACAACAGCGCCCGTTTCTAAGACAGCAGGTTTTCCACCGCCACCAGAGGTGTCGCCACGAACGCCTGGGTCGGTTTCAATGATGGCTAACTCAACAAAGTTACCCGGTGTGACCGATAAAGGAGAATCATTCCATAAAGTGACCGTGCAGATATCTTGATCTTTAAGCCATTTGCTAGCATCACTGACTGCTTTTTCAGTACATTGATATTGCTCAAAAGTATCGGGCACCATAAAGTGTCTAAAATCACCGTCGTTATAAAGATATTGCATAGCAACATCAACGACATCCGCCGCTTCAAGCGAGTCACCTGATTTAAAGGTACGTTCAATCACTCGACCTGTTTTAAGGTTACGAATTTTCACCCGATTAAAGGCTTGGCCTTTACCTGGCTTAACAAATTCATTTTCGATAATGGCACAAGGGTCACTATCTAACATGACTTTTAACCCGGCTTTAAATTCATTGGTGCTATAACTGGCCATTTTTACCCTCAAGATTACAAACAATACAAAACTTGAGCATTATAATAGAGGCTACTATCGATAGACACTTTAAAATAAACAACTCATGTCAGATCTACCTAATGAAAACCTATACATTGCTAAAAACTGGCAACAACAATTGGCCGGCGCTTTTAGTAATATTGAGGACTTATGTCGTTATCTGAGCCTATCGTATAAAGACTTACCTGTTTCTGTGGCTGCAACTAAAAATTTCCCGTTGCGGGTTCCGGTAGGCTTTGCCGACTGCATGGAAAAAGGCAATCCAAATGATCCATTATTACGGCAAGTCTTGCCGATTAATGATGAGTTAGTAACATACCCTGGATTTAATAATGATCCCGTAGGTGATTTAGCCTCAGCACCGTTGACGGGTGTTTTACATAAATATCATGGCCGAGTTTTACTCATCAACACCGGTAGTTGTGCCATTAATTGCCGCTATTGTTTTCGCCGTAATTTCCCTTATGCTGATTTACAACTGAGTAAACAAGCAGAAAGTGAGGCTATCCGATATATTCAAGATCATACTGATATTACCGAAGTCATCTTAAGTGGTGGTGATCCTTTGTTACTCAGCGATGAGCGCTTAGGTAAATTATTAGAGCAACTCAATGCTATCGAGCATATAAAGCGTATTCGAATTCATAGTCGCTTACCAATAGTCTTGCCAGCACGTATAAGCTCAGCATTTATTGATACCTTAAAATTAAGCACTAAAACCATCATATTAGTCGTGCATTGTAATCACGCCAATGAAATCAGTGCCAGCGTCATAGCAGCCTTTTTACGCCTTAGAGCCAATGGCATCACGGTATTTAATCAATCGGTATTATTACAAGGCGTTAATGATAATGCTGCGGTCTTAGGTGCTTTGAGTGAAAAACTGTTCAGCCATGGCGTTATTCCGTATTATTTACATCTGTTAGATAAAGCCACGGGTACGGGACATTTTGAGGTGTCAGAATCGGCTGCCATAGCACTTATTGCAGAGGTTCAAGCTTTGTTGCCAGGTTATTTAGTACCTAAGTTAGTAAAAGAACAGGCGGGAGGAGTCTCTAAACAAGCAATATTTTAGTAGCTGATGTTACGCAGCCATTTAGCGGTTAAAAAAAACAAATAATGAGGTCGCTATCGCGACAATTGTTGTATCGGGTTATCGCACCCGAAGGCGAGATACTTTCTTTTGCTCCGCCAAAAGAAAGTATCCAAAGAAAAGGCGGCTCGATTGCCGCTGCTTCCTGCGCTCCTCGGTTTTGTCGGGGGGCGGTAGAGAGGGCTTCCTGCCCTCCTACCGCCGCACGGCATCCATGCCGCGCCCCTTCGGGCTAATCCCAACAAAACCTGCGGTGCTCAGCGCGGCAAACGAGAGTAAAACAACGTTACTGCGTAACATCAGTTAGTAGATCGGTTTATCGACCTATACAGTAAGGTGGTTAATTTGCACAACAAAGGTGCATAACTAGGTTGTTTTGCTCTCGAATGAAGCGGGATTGATGATCAATATAAAGCAAATAGACTGTCTTTTATATGTGATATTCGGTAAATAAAGGCTTCTTAATTATTGGCATAACAACTGCTATATATTATTGTGATGTTGTTGCTCTCTCTCCGTCGTCGTCCCCTCAAAAGGCGCTTAACTTAATTTAAGCGCCTTTTTTTTGTCTTGCAGATTTTGGTAAGCCTTAGTCTGTAGAGAGTGGATCGATTTCATCAATAGCAAGACCAGCTTGTTCGGTGATACTTTTGGGTAGCGTTTTCTTAACTTTAACACCTAAATCAACAAAGCTACTGGCTTGGCGAATTAAGTTACCATTGCCTAAGGTTAATTTGTTCATTACACCATCATAGGTACTATGAACTGTACTTAATTGCTTACCTAGCTTTTCTAAGTCTTCTACAAAACCACGAATCTTGTCATAAACAATCCCTGCTTTATCGGCGATGGCACGGGCATTCTCGTTTTGGCGCTCATAACGCCAAATGTTTTCAATGGTACGTAAGGTTGCTAATAGGGTGGTAGGAGTTACCACGATAATTTTATGTTCGAAAGCATCAGAAAATAAACGCTCATCGGCTTGAAAGGCGGCAATAAAGGCGGCTTCTATCGGCATAAACAACAAAACAAAATCCAGTGAACGTATACCTTTAAGCCCCGAGTAATCTTTCTCACTCAGATTTTTTATATGCGTACGCACTGCTTCGGTATGTAGTTTTAAGGAAGCACTGCGTTCCTGATCATCGTCACTAGAGCAATAACGCTCATAGGCGACTAATGAAACTTTAGAATCGATAATAATATCTTTATCTTCAGGTAAGCGCACGATGACATCCGGCTTAAACAGCTTATTGCTTTCATCGCGGAATGCACCTTGGGTTTCGTATTCGATGCCTTTACGTAAACCGGATTTTTCCAATACGGTTTCTAAGATCATTTCTCCCCAGTTACCTTGGGTTTTATTATCACCTTTTAAAGCGCGAGTTAGATTAAGTGCATCTTGATTCATTTGCGCCGTATCACGCCTTAACGAGACAATTTCTTCGCGCAGTGAAATACGATCTTTGTTTTCATTGTCATAAACCGTTTCTATACGTTGCTTAAATTCACCTAATTGTTCGCGCAAGGGTTTAACAATATGATCTAAGCTGGTTTTATTGTGTTCGGTAAATTGCTTATTGCGCTCATCGAAAATTTTACTGGCCAGATGTTCAAATTGATTAATTAGTCTGAGTTCAGCGTCTTTTAATAAGTTTAATTTTTCTTCAGCATGTTTTAATTGTTCAGCTGTACGTGACTCTATTTCGGCAATTTGGGTTTTGGCCTCAAGATAATGTTGTTGTAATTGTTTGAATTGCGCGTCTTTGTCTTGAAATTGCGTTAATTTCTCTGACAGCACCGCAACATCGGTTATCAGTTTGGCGATAGTTGTTTTGTCTTTGCCATTGGCTAGGCGCATTAATAATGCGCCTAGCAAACAACCGATAAAAACCAAAAGCCATGGCGGTAAGGTATTGATGAAATCCATATTTATTATAAATGCTTAAATATGGCAGCCGCTGTCGCTAGCGTTTCATCCAGATCAGCTTCGCTATGCGCGGCTGAAACGAAACCGGCTTCAAAGGCTGAGGGCGCTAAATAGATTCCTTTTTCTAGCATGGCATGAAAGAAAGCTTTGAATCTATCTTGATCGCATTGCATCACTTTGGCGAAACTATCAACTTGTGTTTCTGTGCTGAAAAACAGACCAAACATAGCGCCAACGTTGTTGGTAGTGAATGGGATGCCTGCTTGATGAGCAAGTGCTTTTAAGCCAGTGGTTAATTTTTCGGTTTTTGCGCTGACGGATTCATAAAAACCCGCTTGAGAAATAAGTTCTAAGGTTTTCAAACCAGCAGCCATAGCAATCGGATTGCCTGATAAGGTGCCTGCTTGATAAACAGGGCCTAAAGGCGCAAGGTGTTCCATGATTTTGCGTTGTCCGCCAAAGGCACCTACCGGCATACCGCCTCCTAAGATTTTACCCAACGTGGTTAAATCGGGCTTAATGTTATAAAGGCCTTGCGCACCATTCAGCGCCACTCTAAAGCCGGTCATCACTTCATCAAAAATTAACACACTTTGATAACGGTCACAGACTAGGCGTAAGGTTTCCAGAAAGCCTGGGGCAGGGGGTATGCAGTTCATATTTCCCGCGACAGGTTCTACGATAATACAGGCAATTTGTTCGCCTAATTCAGCAAATAAGGCGATTACCGACTCGCTATCATTATAAGGTAAGGTAATAGTATCAGCCGCGACGGTGGCGGGTACTCCGGGAGAACTAGGTACGCCAAAGGTTAATGCGCCAGAGCCGGCTTTAACTAATAGGGAATCAGAGTGGCCGTGATAACAACCTTCAAATTTAACGATTTTATCGCGACCTGTATAACCTCGAGCTAAACGTATGGCACTCATAGTGGCTTCTGTACCAGAGCTGACCATTCTAACCATTTCAATGTTAGGCATGAGTTCGCAGACTTTATTGGCCATTAAGGTTTCTATTTCGGTAGGTGCACCAAAACTCAAGCCTTTATCAGCCGCCAGTTTAACCGCTGCTATAACCTCAGGATGTGCATGACCTAAAATCATAGGGCCCCAAGAGCCTACATAATCGATATAGCGCTTTTGGTTATTATCATAAATATAAGCGCCACTGGCATGGTCGATAAAAACAGGTATACCACCTACGCCACTAAAAGAACGTACGGGTGAATTAACACCTCCGGGAATAACGTGTTTGGCATTGGAAAATAAAACAGTTGCTTCGGTCATATTGGTTTTTTTAAGGTTACAATGAATGGCGTAAAGAATAGGACAACTTTGCAAAGATTGAAAGTTCTCAATGCGTCCATACAAAACTAATAACTTTTGTTATGCGTTAAAGTGTCACAGCTATTAATTTTGAAGTAAAACAGTTTTAGCTGTTTTAAAAAGTAATAGCTTGAAGTTCACACTCCAAACCTACTTAATTGAATGGCAATGGTATTAATGCGTGAAAACGAGTCAACTTACGGAATGATATATGAAATCAAGAGATAGACGCCATGGTTTGGTGGTTGTGAATACTGGTGAAGGTAAGGGTAAATCTTCCAGCGCTTTTGGTATGGTGTTCCGTGCCGCAGGCTGGGATATGAAAGTCTGTGTGATTCAGTATATTAAAGGCCAATGGCAAACCGGCGAACAAAAAGCAGCGCAGCGCTTTGATAATATTGAGTGGCATGCTTTAGGTGACGGTTTTACTTGGGATACTAAGAATCCTGAACAAGATATTAAAACCAGCCAAGCTATATGGGAGCTTAGTAAACAGAAAATTTTATCTGAAGAATTTGATGTAGTGTTATTAGATGAAATCAATTATTGCTGTGGTTATCAATGGATTACTGGTCAAGAAATTGCTGACTTTATCCGCGATGAAAAACCACCTTGGTTGCATTTGATTATGACCGGTCGAAATGCCGCGCCCGAAGTCATTGCCATAGCTGATACTGTAACGGAAATGACAAAAATAAAACATGCTTATGAGCAGGGCATTATTGCAGAGCAGGGCATAGAGTTTTAATAGCAGTCCAGTATTGATCAGTCGTCATCTTTCTATTTAATAGGCGCAGTTATGTTCATTTATACCTTACCTTTATTTTTTGCAGAAATTGCTTGGGCAAGCCCCGTTGAGTTGCTGGTGATAGTGGTCGCCTTGCTACTGGTTTTGTTTTTAAGTGCGCCAGTACTTGCAGAAAAAGGCCAACAACTCTCTTTAAATAAGTATTTGTTTTCGGCTTGGGTCGGTGGCGTGTCGCTGCGCTGGGTGCTTTGGCCGTTTTTTATTGTTTTAAATATCAGTTTATATGTCGCCGATACCTTAGCAAAAATGGGCTTGCTAACGGTTTCCAGTTGGGATGATGTGCATTTGATGCTGTTATTGCCTATTATTTGGTGGACTACTGCCGTTTGGCACTGTTCAGCAAACACTACGCAGAGTATTTTTGCAGCGGGAAGTCGGCTGTTAACTTTAGCGGTATTCTTTGAATACGGGTTAAAGTTATTAATAAGGATAGATTATCCCCGTCTATTTTTTGGCTGTGAGGAATTACTGCTGGATTATGGTAGTTGCTTTTAAAGCTTGCTCATTTAATTCAATATTTCCTTGACAATGCTTTTATGACAAAGAATTTTCATAAGTTACACACATATTCAAACTAATGCTTATGAAATCGATAGTTAATAATGATTTATAAGATATTGCGATTAAATTAATCGTAAGTCGTTGATTTTGTATTATAGAAAGCAATTGTATGAAATTTGGACAATCTAAGAAACTTAGCTAAAAATTAAAGAGTTAGTTACTCTATAAAGTAATCGTCCACAGAGTTATCCACAGGATTTGGGGATAACTTGATAAAGTTACAATAGTCAAATAGTGAGTGAGGATAGGTCTTATTTTTAGGGTAAATAAAAGGCTTATTCATCACTCATGGTTAGCTTCGCTACTGTAGTCAGTTACTTACAGTGTATCGCTATTGTAAATGTCATTAGGTCTAAGTAAACTCTTGGTTTTAGTTGGCTTCTATATAAGTCATTCCTTTAAAACTGGACACGCACCTATGACTTTTTGGCTATGATGAACGTTAAAATTGCTACAGCTCAATACGATATTAGTTTTTTGGCCGATTGGTCAGCTTATCAGCAAAAAATTGAGCGTTGGGTGGGTGAGGCTAGCGCACAAAACGCTAATATTTTAGTGTTCCCAGAGTACTTTAGTATGGAGCTGGCATCATTATTTGCTCAGGAAATTTATTCATCTTTAAGTAAACAGTTAGTCGCTATGCAATTATTGCATGGTGATTTTATTGCGCTGTTTACACGCTTAGCTCAACAGCATCATTGTATTATTCAAGCAGGTACCTTTCCGGTGCTTATTGAAGGAGAGGTTTATCATAACCGCGCTTATTTATTTATGGCGGATGGTTCAGTCGATTATCAAGATAAACTCATGATGACCCGCTTTGAAAACGAACGCTGGTTAATTAAAGGCGGAAAAGAACTGAAATGCTTTGACACAGAATATGGAAAAATTGCCATTAATATTTGTTATGACAGCGAGTTTCCTTTATTAGTCAGAAAACAAGTGGAGGCAGGTTGTATATTAATTTTAGTGCCTAGTTGTACGGATACTGTCGCGGGTTTTAATCGCGTTAAAATTGGCTGTCAAGCTAGAGCCTTAGAAAATCAATGTTATGTCGTTCAAGCTTCGTTAGTCGGTAATGCGCCATGGTCAGAAGCCGTGGATGTTAATGTGGGCGCGGCGGCTGTTTATACGCCAGTAGATAGAGGTTTTCCTGATAATGGTATTTTATCGGAGGGTATCTTTAATGAGTTGCAATGGGTATTCGCAGAAATATCACCTAGCGCTTGTGCAACGGTTAGAGAACAAGGACAAGTTTTTAATTATAGAGATTGGCCGTTGCAAGTAGATTTGGTTAACTGATGTTACGCAGATAGTTTGTATTTTGTTCTGTGTCGCTAATGCGACGCTTTTTGATCGGGTTCTCGCACCCGAAGGCGAGACACTTTCTTTTGCTCCGCCAAAAGAAAGTATCCAAAGAAAAGGCGGCTCGGTTGCCGCTTCTTCCTGCGCTTCTTGGTTTTGTCGGGGGTCGGTAGAGAGGGCTTCCTGCCCTCCTACCGACGCACGGCATCCATGCCGCGCCCCTTCGGGCTAATCCCAACAAAACCTGCGATGCTCGGCGCGGCAAACGAGAATAAAACGACGTCACTGCGTTACATCAGTGATTAATAGCTTGTTTGTTGTAGCCAGTGATTAAGAGTCGGTTGTTGCAATAATTGTTTTACAAATAAACAAGCCTGCTGCAAATTATTTTCAGCGGCACTGCTTAAGCCTGCACCTAATTCCATACTTTCAGACTTAATGCTCATCAGAAAGCACGGTGGCGGTGCTTGTTTTTTTATGGAAACATACACTGCTAAAACCGCCGCAGGACTCATGGCATGGGTGGTATAGCTTTTGTCTCTGGCTGCTGTTAGCGGTGAAAAATCACAGCGGTTAATGCAGGCTACAGAGGCATCGACAAATAAGACTAATGAGCGGTGTTCTAAATCCAGTGCATGTTCTATTTGCAACTGAAAGTCGGTTAACAGTTCTATTTTGCTTAAATCACAGTGCTTTTCAATATAGTCTAACAATAATGGCCCTAAAGCATCATCACCACGGCTAAGATTACCGTAGCCGAACACTAATATGGGTTTAATCATGCCAGTCGTTCGATTTGACCATTACTATGCTTAACCAGTTTATCAATTAATTGACCGTTTGCATCCATTAGCTCTAACTGCAAGGGCATTTTTCCCATGGCATGAGTGGCGCAAGACAAACAAGGATCATAAGCGCGGATCGCTACTTCTAGATTATTCAATAAGGGCTCAGTGAGTTCTCTGCCAGATAAATATTCAGCGGCTACTTGGCGTACTGATTCATTCATAGCCCTGTTATTACTGGTGGTAGAAACGATTAAATTAGCTTTGGTGACGATGTCATTTTCATCAACCTGATAATGATGAAATAAAGTGCCGCGAGGCGCTTCAATAACGCCAACACCTTCATAACGCTTTTCGCCTTTGGCGACTAAATCTAAGCCCATAATGTCGGGATCATGTAGTAGTTCTTTAATGGCTTCAGCACAATGTAATAGCTCAATCAAGCGAGCCCAATGAAAAGCTAGGGTACTATGAACCATCGCACCTGGACTATGGGCTTTAAAAGTAATACGAGCGGCTTCTGCTTGTGGTGTCTTAATAAAATCACAGTTATTAATTCTGGCTAAAGGTCCGACTCGATACCAGCCATCGTCTTGACCTAACGATAATAAATAAGGGAATTTCATGTAAGTCCAAGAGCGAACTTCTTCGTGGATATAATCGTTATAGTGACAGTAATCAACATGATCCATGATGGTTTGACCCTGCGCATTCTTGGCGCGTAAGCCACCATGATAAAGTTCTAGCGCCCCATCTGGCTGAATTAGGCCCATATAATTAGTAGGAATGGTGGCGAAGTCATCGAAATAAGGTAGATTCGATTCATGTACTGTTTTAATGAGCGTTACTGACGCGGCTGCCCAGACGATAATTTGGTCGATGTCTTCCAGTAAATAGTCACGTTCGGCTTTAGATAATGATTTATTCATACCACCGGCTATAGCGCCCGTACCATGAATTCGTTTTCCAGAGACCATACGGATGACTTCTTGTCCGTATTTACGCAGCTTAACACCTTGTAGTGCTAAATCAGGATAAGCGGCCAGAACGGCCATAATCGAACGTTGACTGATATCACTTTCAAAACCGAACAATAAATCGGGACTGGATAAATGAAAGAAATGCAGAGCATGAGATTGTAGTACTTGTCCAAAATGCAATAAGCGCCTTAGTTTGTCGGCTGAAATAGGCAGGTTCTCGGGATCTACACCGACTAATTGATCGATGGCTTTTGCGGCAGCCAAATGATGGCTGACGGGACAAATGCCACACAATCTTTGCACTAAGACAGGCAGTTCCCAGTAGGGGCGACCTTGAATAAAACGCTCAAAACCACGAAACTCAACGATATGTAATCGGGCTTGCTGTATCTTATTGTCCGCATCTAATAATAAGGTCACCTTACCGTGACCCTCAACACGAGATACAGGGTCAACAACGACGCGTTTAAGATTTTCAGGATTCTTGGCGGTTTCTAAATGACTATACATACTAATTACGACTCCTGAGAGGAACAGTGGGTCTGCTTAAGTGATACTGACATTGTTGCGACAATGACTCAAGATGAGTTTTATATTTATTGTGACTCTGTTTAATACTATCAGCTGATTCTACGCAGGTATTCATAATAATCAATAGCTGCTGAGAGCACAGGGGTTTTTAGTTTTAATTAATAACTGCGCCCATTTTAAAGATAGGCAGGTACATAGCAATCACTAAGCCGCCTATAAGTATGCCTAAGATTACCATAATCATAGGCTCTATCAAATTGCTTAAGTTGTCGACTAGATTATCAACATCTTCTTCATAAAAATCGGCAACTTTAGCAAGCATAGCATCCAGAGAGCCCGATTCTTCACCAATGGCAATCATTTGTTGCACACTGTGTGGGAATAGTATCGTTTGCAGCATAGCAAATTGTAAACGTTGCCCCGTTGCTACTTCTTCACGCATTTTTAACACGGCTTCGCTATACATAATATTGCCACAAGCACCAGAAGCCGAGTTTAAGGCATTAACCAATGGGATGCCTGCCGTTGATAAGATAGATAGGGTTCTCGAAAAGCGGGCAATTGCTGATTTATTTAAAATAGTGCCGATCACTGGGGTTTTTAATAAGGTTTTATCTAGGAAGCGATTAAAAGCTCGTGAGCGCCGCTTAAAATAAATAAAGCTATAAATTACTGAGATGATAATAACCAGTAGTAGCCACCAGATTTGTTTCAATGTTTTAGATATATCAACAATTAGGCGAGTAAATATGGGTAGATCAGCACCAAAACTCTTAAATAGCTCTTCAAAGACAGGCACCACAAAGAGTAGAAGTATGGCAGTGACAATAAACGCAACGAAAATGACAGCCGTTGGATAAGTTAGAGCTTTTTTTATTTTCTTTTTTATGGATTCAGTTTTTTCTTTATAAGTGGCAATCTTATCAAGTAGAGTTTCCAGTACGCCTGCACTTTCGCCAGCTTCAACTAAATTGCAGAATAATTCATCAAAATAGAGAGGGTTCTTTTTTAGTGATTCGGCTAAGGTATCGCCACTTTCAAGATTGGTTTTTATACTCAACAGCATGAGTTGCATGCTTGGATTTTCATGGCCCTTACCAATGATGTCGAATGCTTGTACTAAAGGAATTCCGGCTTTAAGCAGGGTGGCTAATTGTCTTGAGAAAATTGCTATGTCACTGGCTGTGATTTCACGTACTTTGGAAAATAATGGTTTAGATTTTTTTCTTATTTTTGTAATACGATAACCTTGTCGTCTTAACTCCGTGCGTGCCAATACTTCGCTTTTTGCAGTGATTACACCCTTGCTTTTTTGCCTGTTTTTATCAAGACCTTCCCAAATAAAATCAACTTGCTTTGGGTTGTTAACCATCATTATTCCTTGGTTATTCTATCGATTTCTTCAAGGCTAGTGATGCCCATACGAACTTTATTTAATCCGGAACTGCGTAAATCATTGATGCCTTCGGATTTTGCAAGTTCTGCCAATTGCAAAGCATTACCACCCTCTAAAATAAGGCTACGCATAGCATCACTTAAGGTCATCATTTGATAAATACCGATTCTGCCCTTATAACCGTTGGTGCAATGTTCACAGCCGACAGGGCTAAAAAGCTTAAGGCTGCTTAATTCCGCTGTTTTAAAGCCAGTGGCTATAAGTGTGGTGTCAGGTAGATGTATGGGGGTTTTACAATGTTCACATAAACGTCTAGCCAAGCGCTGGGCTATGATCAAAATAATAGCCGATACGATATTGAACGGTTCAATACCCATTTGCATAAGCCTATTTAAGGTCTGGGGAGCATCATTGGTGTGAAGTGTTGATAGCACTAAATGGCCTGTTTGTGCTGCTTTAACGGCAATTTCTGCGGTTTCTAAATCACGAATTTCACCGACCATAATAACATCAGGATCTTGACGTAAAAAAGCACGTAAGGCATTGGCAAAGGTCAGTCCTGCTTTGACATTCATGTTAACTTGATTAATGCCTTCGACCGTAATTTCAACGGGATCTTCGGCGGTAGATATATTACGTTCGATACTATTAAGTAGGTTTAATCCGGTATAGAGAGTAACCGTTTTGCCACTGCCGGTAGGTCCTGTTACTAAAACCATACCATAAGGTTTGTTAATGGCATTCAGAAAAATCTGTTCTTGTTCAGGTTCAAAGCCTAACTTTTCAATACCAATCTGAGCACTACTTGGATCTAGAATGCGTAGCACAATCTTTTCACCAAATAGTGTTGGACATGAGTTTACTCGAAAATCAATATCTCGATTTTGAGAGAGTGTTATTTTAATCCGGCCATCTTGCGGAACGCGGCGTTCGGCAATATCCATTTTGGCCATGACTTTAATTCTCGATATGATTCTAGGCGCTATATGAGTAGGTGGGCTAGCAATTTGGTAGAGTATGCCGTCAGATCTATAGCGGATGCGGAAGTATTTTTCATAAGGTTCCATATGAATGTCAGAAACACCTTTTTTGATGGCATCTAACAATATTTTATTAACAAAGCGTACCACTGGAGCGTCGTCAATTTCAGCATTAATGTCAGTTTTAATTAAATCTTCGTCATCACTATTTTTGTTAATGCCCTGATGCTCTAGTTCATCGTCGAGTAGATCAGACATTGAAGTATCTGTGGCTTCTAACAGAGTTTCTATGGCTTTGAATAATTTTTTTTCATCAACCAATATGATCTCTGGGTGCAATTGGCTTTGAAATTTGATGTCTTCTAAAGCTTGGGAATTAGAAGGATCTGAGGTGGCTATAAATAAGGTTTCACCGCGTTTAAAAAGCGGAAGTATATGATGTTCACGGATGATTTTTTCATTCGTTAAGTGTATCGGAAGGCTCTGAAGTTCAATAGCATCAAGATCAAAAAACGGAAAGTTGTATGCTTGTGAGGCTTTTATGGCGACTTGTTGGCTATCAATAAGATTATTAATGACAAGATAACTTAATAAAGGTGTTTGTTTCTTTTGTGCTTGTGCGTTATAAATTTCGGCTTGGTTTGCTGAAAGTAGTCCATCTTTAATTAAGTAATGAATGAACTCGCTTAATGGGATGTTTTCAGATGAACTAGCCATAGGCAAGGTTTAAGGTTAAGGGTTAGAAAAGGCTAAAGGCTAAAGGTATCTTCACAAGTAAGTGTTATATAACATTGTTGTGATAGTAGGGGCGCATGCAATACGCCCCTACGGTGTTTATTCTCGTTCCCTCGGGGCGCAAACTTATGGCTAAAGGATGGTGTAGAGCTTATGTTTTTTGCCTTTCACCTTTTGCCCTTCGCCTGCTCTTTACATCGCTAGTATTTTAGCGTGTTGTTGTTCTAGGTTGCTGAGCAGTGAATTTAACTCAGCTAATTTAGCTTTTTCTTTATCGATAACAGCGGGTGGTGCTTTATCGATAAAGGTTGGGTTAGTTAACTTATCTTTAATTCTAGGTAAGTCATTGTTTATTTTTTGTATTTCTTTTTCCAAGCGTGCCAATTCAGCATCTTTATCGATAAGACCTGCCATAGGAATTAAGATTTTCATTTCGCCCACTAAGGCAATGGCAGATTCTGGTGTGGATTCTTCATTTTCTAACCACAATATAGATTCTAAACGACCTATCTTTTGTAAATAAACACGGTTCTTGTTTAAGAAGTCTTGATCATTGAGTGAGCCGTTTTGTAGTAATACGGGTAAAGGCTTGCCAGGAGCAATATTCATTTCACCCCGAATACGTCGTACACCTAGAATAAAGCTCATGACCCAATTAACTTCTGTGACCGCATTATCGTCAATGAGCGATTCATCTGCTATCGGATAAGGCTGTAACATAATGGTGTCAGCATGAATGCCTGCCAAAGGGGCGACACGTTGCCAAATTTCTTCGGTGATAAAAGGCATTAGCGGATGGGCTAAGCGTAACAGAGTTTCCAATACTGTCAATAAAGTTTTACGAGTGCCGCGCTGTAATGCCTCATCATCAGATTGTAAGGAGATTTTAGCGAGCTCCAAATACCAGTCGCAGTACTCATTCCAAGTGAATTCATAAAGCGCTTGTGCGGCTAAATCAAAGCGATAATTATCTATGGCATGACTCGTTGTGGTCGTGACTTGGTTGAGTCTGGAGATAATCCAACGATCAACTTGGGTATAGGTACACGGTGCATCAGATAAACCGTTATCTTGCTCTTCGGTATTCATCAATACGTAACGTGCGGCATTCCACAGCTTGTTACAGAAATTACGATAACCTTCTGTTCTCGCCATATCAAAACGAATATCGCGACCGGTTGAGGCTAAAGAGGCAAAAGTAAAACGTAAGGCATCGGTACCGTAAGATTGTATGCCGTCAGGAAAGTCTTTGCGGGTGGCCTGTTCAATCTTTTTAGCTAAATGAGGCTGCATCATGCCCGCAATTCTTTTAGCGACCAGCGCTTCAAGCTCTATACCATCAATGATATCTATTGGATCAAGTACGTTGCCTTTAGATTTTGACATTTTTTGGCCTTCGGCATCGCGCACTAGACCATGTATGTAAACTTCTTTAAAGGGCACAGCGCCTTGGAACTTAAGCCCCATCATAATCATACGGGCGACCCAGAAGAAAATAATATCAAACCCTGTTACCAATACGCTGGTTGGATAATGTTTGGCAAGTTCTTCAGTATTTTCTGGCCAACCTAAGGTTGAAAAAGGCCAGAGTGCCGATGAAAACCAAGTGTCTAATACATCTTCGTCTTGTTTAAGGGCATAATCAGCCGCTAAGTTGTGTTTTTCACGAATAGCTAGTTCAGATTCGCCGACATAAATATTGCCGAGATCATCATACCAAGCAGGGATGCGATGTCCCCACCAAATTTGCCGAGAAATACACCAATCTTGAATATTACGCATCCAGTCAAAATAAGTGTTTTTCCAGTTGTCAGGGACAAATTTAATATCGCCATTTTCCACGGCGGCTATCGCGGGTTCTGCTAATGGCCCAACTTTAACGTACCATTGATCAGTCAGTAAGGGTTCGATAACACTGTTAGTGCGATCACCACGAGGTACCATTAATTTATGGTCGACTATCTTTTCTAATAAGCCCAGAGCATCAAGATCCGCAACCATTTGTTTACGTGCAGCGAAACGATCGAGTCCACTGTATTGTTCTGGTATCAGTTGATTTTCGTTTTCGTCATTGCTGCGTATTGAAGCATCGACAGTCAAGACATTAATCAAGCCGCCATGAGGCAAGTCTTGAATTGCAGAGGTATGACGATGACGTGTCCAGACTTCATAATCATTAAAATCATGGGCCGGTGTGATTTTGACACAACCCGTACCAAATTCAGGATCAACATAGTCATCGGCAATAATTGGAATTCTACGGCCGGTTAAAGGCAACTCTACAAATTCGCCTAACAAATGTTTATAGCGATCATCATCAGGATGAATCGCAACTGCCGCATCACCCAATAAGGTTTCTGGACGAGTGGTAGCAACGATTAAATGTCCCTGTCCATTCGATAAAGGATAACGGATATGCCACATAGAGCCATTTTCTTCTTCAGATAAGACTTCTAAGTCAGAAACAGCGGTATGCAATACGGGGTCCCAGTTAACTAAGCGTTTGCCGCGATAAATTAAGCCTTCTTCGTATAAGCGTATAAAGACTTCTTGAACGGCATCGGACATGCCATCATCCATGGTGAAGCGTTCTCTATTCCAATCTAATGAAGAACCCATGCGCCGAAGTTGCTGGGTAATAGCACCGCCTGATTCTTCTTTCCATTGCCAAACTTTTTCGACGAATTTTTCACGTCCATAATCATGTCGGGTTTTACCTTCGGCATTGCAAAGACGCTCTACCACCATTTGCGTAGCAATACCGGCATGATCCGTACCCGCTTGCCACAAGGTGCTATAACCTTTCATTCTATGATAGCGGGTGAGGGCATCCATGATGGTGTCTTGGAAAGCATGGCCCATGTGTAGGCTGCCGGTGACATTAGGCGGTGGAATCATAATGCAATAGGATTCGCCCTCTGATTTGGCTGCAAAATAACCTTGTTCTTCCCAGTTTTGATACCAGCGTTGTTCTATATCGTGAGGAGCGTATTTTTTTTCCATGATTGCGTTATATTGTATTAAATGGGAAATATGTTAATGGTTATGACCATTTAGGTAAGCGAAAATAATAGAGGGCTGGAGTGCAATAGCTTTAGCTATTGCTTTATAAAACAGCTGAAGCTGTTTTACTCCACACATAGATTACTTAACTAAATGGTCGTAATGTTAACTGTAGAGGCGCATGCCCCTCTGTTTAGTTATATGACATGCTGGCTATTATATAGTCTTCGCCTAATTCTGATAACTTTACCTTAAGGGTCTTATTTTCAACTGAAACACCAGCTTCAATGATGCCGCTGACTCGTAAGTAATTAGGCGTATAACCAAATACTTGCTGACTGCCGTCGTCCTGCGCGATGCTGTAACCTTCCCAGAGTACTGGGAATTCTTGACCTAGATTATCCTTGAAAAACTGTAGCTTCATGGTGTTGGCTAATTCATGCAATTGTCGGCTACGCTGTTTTTTAATGTCTTCGGCAATTTGTTCGGGCAAATTAGCGGCTTTAGTCCCTTCTCTACGTGAATAAGTAAAAATATGAATATGGCCAAAACCGGTTTGTTTGATGAAGTTGTAGCTATCTTGCCATTCCTGTTCTGTTTCGCCAGGAAAGCCGACAATAATATCGGTGGTGATATTAAAGTGAGGTATTTTTGTGCGTAATTGCTGAACGATAGTAGAAAATTCTTCTGTTTTACAACGCCTGGCCATCCTGCGTAGTACGGTATCTGAACCGCTTTGCAAAGGTAAATGTAAGTGTGGCATAAGCCTAGGATTATGAAATAACTCAAAGAAGTCATCAGGTAATTCCCAAGGTTCCAAAGAGCCTAACCTAAGTCTAGGGATGTCGGTTTCAGCAAGAATGGCTTTAATTAGATCAGATAAATTAATGTCCAAATCACTGCCATAACCGCCTAAATGCACGCCCGTTAAAATAGCTTCGGTGATGCCTTGCTGATGTAGCTCATTAATTTCATCAACAACAGTTTGTATAGAGCGACTGACTTCTTCGCCACGAGCCACGGTGACGATACAAAAGGTGCAGCGATAACGACAGCCATCTTGTACCTTAATAAAGGCTCTTTGCCTGCCGCGTGTAAATAAAGACGTTTCACCTGGATCGGTAGCCATAGTCGGCATCGTATCCATGTTAAGTTCGCTTAAGGTTTTTTCTACTAGTTGATCTTTATCTTTGTTACTAACGACCAAGTCTACGCCTAATAAAGCCCCAGCTTCTTCTTGGTTTAAAGTAGCATAACAACCGCTAACCACGAGTTTTGCTTGAGGATTATCACGATGAATGCGGCGTATGAGTTGACGTGATTTTCTCGCTGCATCTTGAGTAACCGCGCAAGAATTAATAACGATGAGTTGAGCCGCTTCGGCTTGTTTAGTAATAGCATGGCCAGATTTTTGAAAGGCTTGCGCCCAAGTTTCTAATTCAGCTTCATTAAGCCGACAGCCGAGTGTTTTAAGGTGAACTTTCATTAATTATCCAAAGAACCAATAGGCAATACCATTGAGATAATCATGCCTGAGCGTGCCATTATCCCACAGGCGAGGCTATCAGGGACATGTTTATGCCATCTTTTCACATCAAGGACTAGGGTTCGTTGTTTGGGTTTTTACGTTGTTTGACAGCCCTATTGATTAGGTTTACGAGTTATTATTCATCAAGCTTTATCGCTACTACCCTAGCAAAAGCCAAAAAATCTTCTAAGTGGCATTTAACAAGGCTATGAACAATGTGCCAATTGATTGCATCGTAATTATGTACAGCTATATTGCGAAAGCCAACGGCTTTTTTTAAGTTAAGTGCTAGTGACGCAGTCAACACCCCAACCTGTTCTAACCTATCAAACGTTTGACCCATGGTGTCAGGCGGTGGCACATCCATGCCTGAAATCAGATGTGCGCCATGGTCTCATCCACTGTCAGCGCCTGTTTGGCGGCAACAGCAATATCCAAATCACTGTCTGTGCGTTGATGCCCCTTGGCGACCGAGCCAAACACTAGCGCCAGCACCAAATCAGGAAAGTGCGTTAATACTTCCTGTAGTTGCTTATTAATATCAACTGCTGTAGTAATGGTCATGGCTTCACGCTCAGATAGCTTTCAATGGTCTGCACTGCAAAATCAAGCTAATTTCAAGATGTCAGCAGTATAACAAATAAAAGAGTGACGTTAGATCAAATCATCTAGGTGCTGGACATTTCAACCTAGACTTAGCTCAGGTCTCGATGAGGCAAAGCGGAATCGAGGATTTACACATCTCAGTCCCCCCGATTTCACTGCGTTCATCGAGGCTACTTGCTTTAAAGCGTCTTTATGGTTGGCTGCCAAGAAATATCAACTTTTCGATGTTGCTGCACGCAATCACGAAGATACAAATTGATTAAGCTTTGATAAGGCACACCTGTACCTTCTGCCATTTCTTTAAAATATCCGACTACATCTTCACCTAAACGAATAGTCACTGATTTTTTCAGTTTTGATGCATAAGGATTTTTTCGGGATTTCATTTGAGAAAGATCATATTCCGCTTTCATGACACGTTACCTTTGTAATGACTACATTCAGATTTAGTTGCTTTACGAGATGATATTATTCTGATCGTATTACCTGATTCTCGTTCACAGTGACAGACAAGAAGCATTCTGGATTCACAACTAAAACCGAGCATCAAAAAACGATGTTCTTCTCCGGAATTCTCATCATCATAGAATTGCACAGCAAAGTCATCATAGAAAACGGACTTCGCTTCCTCAAAAGAAACACCGTGTTTTTTCTGATTAGTCAGCGCCTTGTTGGCATCCCACTCAAATTTTATCATCATTACATTGTATGTACAAAAGCAGTCAAGTCAAGCGTTAACCTACGTAAATAACTTAAAACAAAAACTGACTTTATACTGCTAACTACTAAATTCAATCTTTTCGTAGGAGTTTTAACAAGATGAATCGGCTGCTAATGGCGCATGAAACTGCTATCATTATTTGATAGCATATTACTTATGAATTCAAAACAGACTAAAACATTGCAGGCTATATTTTTAAAGCCAACAGCCTCTAAATTAGAATGGGCGAAGCTATAGTCTCTTTTATTAGCACTAGGCTGCAATGTCATTGAGGGACGAGGTTCGCGGGTTAGGTTTGAATATAACGGCATAATTACCGCGTTCCATCGCTCTCATCCGGCCAAAGAAGCTAAACCCTACCAAGTTGAACAAGCTAGAGACTTTTTAACCGCCATTGGAGTTAAGCCATGAACACCTTGACCTATAAAGGCTATGCCGCCCGTATTGATTTCGACGACCGAGACAATATCTTGGTAGGAAGATTGTTGGGCATTAACGATGTTATCGGCTTTCATGCTGATAATGTCGTCGAACTGCGATTGGCGCTTGAGGAGGCCGTTGACGACTACCTAGAGACTTGCGCTAAAGTCGGAAAATCCCCAGAAAAACCCGCCAACGGCAAGCTGTTGTTGCGTATTCCGCCTGAAATCCATGCGGCGGCGATAATTAAGGCTAAATCTGTTGGTAAGAGCCTCAATCAATGGGCTACTGAGGTATTGGGTGAAGCGACTCATGCCTAGCGCAGCGTCAAACCGCTAACAAATAGCTAATCTTATTGTACATAGCTGAAATAACTAATCGTTTGCCCAGCACATCCGATGCCTTAGACATGCCTTGTATCTTAAGCTTGCAATGAGGCTCAAACATACAGCGTACTGATTTTTAATTTACCTGCAATAGCTTATAATTCAGGTTTAGTTATTCTTTCCTCACGCCTAGTTTGATATTGCAGTGCCTTTATTTGACTTTCAATAAGCGGCGATACATGCTACTCGTCCTTTAAAAGCAAGTAGCCGCGATGTAACACAGTGGAATCGAGGAAATCATTGCAAAAAAACCTCGATTCCGTGTTACTCCATCGAGGCTAGTGTGTCATGAAGAAAGGCGAAAGCCTTTCATGCTGTATTAAAGATGAGAGTAGGCCTCTCAGTTTCGGCGACCAGAAGTCGGAACTAAACCACCCAATGCGGCTTTTGTTAAGAGCACTGGTCGTGAGCGATTGTGGAAAAGGCAGTCAAAGAACTGTCAGGTGCGTATTGAGGAGATGAACGCAAGTGAACCCCTGATGAGGTGTCGAAATGTATATGATGTTGTCAAAATCTGGTTTCTAGCCTTAGCCAGAGATAAGCTCCGACGATAACTGGTACACGGGCGGAGCGGCAACCGGCATAGAGGGGGCATGAACTCAATACAGGCTTTAATACGGAACATGAGAACCTGTCGTTCTGATGTCAAGGGAGAAGCTCAAGTGGAAAACCCACAAGGCGAGAGTACCAATGCAGAGCACAGGGGCGGATCAGCTCGTAGTAGTGATGAAGTTTCTGTAATGGAAATGGAGCGAAGGGGCTGACATGTCCAAAATAGAACTTTGGTCAACCAGTAATGGGAAGAACTAAAGATTTACGCAAACTTGGTAATTTGCAAGGGACATGAAGAGCCGTATGAGGCGAGAGTCTCACGTACGGTTCTGTGAGAGCCTGAGGGGGAAGATCCCTCGGGCGACTCGACCTTGCTGGTTTATTATAATTTGACCTTGATTATTAAATAATATTAAATAATATTTATTGGTACTTATTAAGAAGAGGGGAAAGGTTATGCCGCAAAAAAACACAAGTGTGTCCATCGGTGCTCACTTTGAGCAATTTATAGCCAAACAAATTAATGATGGGCGATATGGATCGACAAGTGAAACCGTCAGGGCAGGATTACGTTTATTAGAAGAGAGAGAATTAAAATTAGCAGCTATACAAAAAGCACTAATACAAGGTGAAGAAAGCGGTCGGGCCGATTATTCGTTAAAAGGTTTAATTAAAGAGATTGACCAAGAAAGCGTCAACTAATGACCGGATTTGAGCTCACCAATAAAGCCAAATCTGATCTTAAAATTATTGCTATTTATACCCAAAACACTTGGGGAAAGCGCCAAAGAAATATTTATCTAACCAAACTCGACAAATCTTTCTATTCTTTAGCGACAGATCACCTTAAAGGACGTGATTGTAGCGAAATTCGTATAGGTTATCGTAAATATAATGTAGGTAAGCACATTATTTTCTTCCGTGAAGTTAACGCAAATCTCATTGAAATAGTTCGTATCCTTCACGAACGAATGGATATAGAAACCCACCTATAGAGCAAGATACGAATCGGTTATAAGAAACCCTTAATCAAAGCCGACATAATCGTTCTGAAACTCTCTAACCTCGCTTCTATATTTTCAATAATGATCGGGGGTGTGCACGTTATTGAGGTCAGCTAATGATTTAATTTTTATTCTACCGCTCACAACGCGGGACGGGGTTTGCAACCCCGCCACGCCGAAAGTCATAACAACCATTATGGGAAACTCGCCTAGACATGGGTTAATGAGTGAAAATAAAGGGATGCGAGCCAATGTCATTAAGTTAAG
>QVQF01000087.1 GCA_003584895.1 Methylococcales bacterium | reverse complement strand
TAAGTATCTTAATAAAAATAGCTAGGTAAGTAGGGTGCATGTTTTTCCCCCGAAATCTAGATGGTTGATTGTAGGCGTTTATAAATTAAAGCTAAGTTCATTAATGCGTGAATCTATAAAGCGCAACACATCTTTACCATTCACTAAATTCATATCATCTAGCAATAAGGGCTGTTGGTCGGTTAGGACATCCCAGCGCGATAGTTGGTTTTTTAATTGCTGGCGTTGATGCGCGGTAAAATGATACCGCTGCACTAGTTCATTAAGTAACTGGGGTTCAGGGCTAGTAATTAAATCCGCCAGAGCATTAGTCTGCATCAGCAAAGCTTCAATAGTAGAAAGGTGTACGGCTATTAATGTGCTAACTTGTTTAGCATTAATCGCATCTACCGATGTTTCTTGATTGTCTGAAATGACTTTCAAACAACAAATTAATTCACTAGAGCTAAAGCGTACGGCTGTTTCATAAAAGGCAGAGGCTTCCATATCGGATAGTTCTGATTCATGATACTGGAGCTGTGGTTTAGATACGGTTTGAAGGCTCGCGCGACGACAGGATGCTGTCGTTATCAAGGCAGGGTAATAACTTTTTTGACTATCTACATCACTAATCTTATCGATTAAAAATAGTTCACCTAAAGGATGATGTTGATGGCCCGCTATGCCAACATTGACTAAAACCGGATGTTCAGTTGAGGTATAGCGTGCTTGTGTATAAGCCACGCCTGCGGCCATGGCGCTTTTACCTAAACCCGTGACGGCTAGACAGATATCATTATTTAAATAAATGGCGAAGGCGTGTACTTCTAAATCTTTTTTAAGCTTGTAATGCTCAATAAAAGCTTTGGCTTCGCAAGGTAGTGCAGTGTATATAAAAATCTTGTAGGTGTTTGATGACTTCATTTATTATAGATGTTCGTTGTTTTTAAGTTTTGATAACTTAGTAAAGCAGCAAGTACAGATTTTATAGTCAGTTAAGGAAAATCCTATGTTTACTAAAACTTTACCGATCATTTTTACGTATACAAAGTTATTTTCTCAACTCGAGGCGGTCATATTTTTAGTCGCTTTATTTTTGTTGGTGTATTGTTATACGCCAGCGGTTAAAAGTACTTGGCGTGATTGCTCATCTAATGGATGGTATCAAACCTTATATTCGGCTTGGTTAGGTGAAAGCTCATTATGGCGCGCTTTTTGGCCTTTCTTTATATTAGTTAATATTATTATTTATTATATTGATTATCGGGCAATGACTGAGACTTATACGATTGCCAGTTGGAAAACGGTACATGGCATGTTATTGCTACCCATCGTGTGGTGGACGCGCTCAGTTTGGGTCTGTTCACAAAATACACGCTTCAAACTACTCAGTAGCGTAGCACGCACCCTGACCCTTTGCTTATTGCTGGAATTTATCCTGCGCTTTTATATTAGCACCCTGATGCCGCAAACATTTTTTGACTGCCGCTTGTTAACTTTAGAGTATGGCGATTGCATCTAAGTTAACGTAAGGATTTTTCCCATTTACTCACTAGGCTTGCAGCAATACTATTGCCAAATACATTAGTTGCGCTACGTCCCATATCTAAAATCTGGTCTATGCCCAGTAATAATAATAAACCCGCTTCAGGGATATTAAACTGGGACAGGGTTGCAGCGATAACGATCAACGAAGCCCTAGGTACACCTGCCACGCCTTTGCTGGTAAATAATAATACCAACAGCATAAACAGTTG
This sequence comes from Methylococcales bacterium, assembly GCA_003584895.1. Lineage (GTDB taxonomy): Bacteria > Pseudomonadota > Gammaproteobacteria > Methylococcales > Methylomonadaceae > Methylobacter_C. Next base: position 39,228 of record QVQF01000087.1, on the reverse strand, counting down.
ATCGCTTAACGCCATATCAATGCCATAAGCCTGAGCAATAAATAAAACTGCAAAAGTCATATACATCATGCTGCCGTCAAGGTTAAAGGAGTAGCCTAAAGGCAATACCAAGCCGCAGACTTTTTCATCGCAGCCGAAACGTTCTAATTGTTGTAATAATTTAGGGTAAGCGCTTTCACTACTAGCGGTACCAAAAGCTAGTAACATAGGTTCACGTATATGCCTTAGTAAAGAAAATATTCGGCCTCTTAAAAACACAAAACCTACACCCGTGAGCGCAGCACAAAGTAATAGCAGTCCTAAATAAAATTCACCTATAAAGCTGCCATAAGCTACTAGAATACCTATGCCTTGTTGAGCTACCACTGATGCCATCGCGGCAAATATAGCAACTGGTGCAAAATGCATGATGTAGCCGGTCATTTTTAGCATAATGTGGGTTAATGAATCTAATAGCATAACCACGGGTTTGGCCAAGTCGCCGATGGCTGCGCTGGCTAAGCCAAAGAACATGGAAAAAACCACGATTTGCAATATATCGTTAGTAGCCATCGCATCAACGATGCTTTTAGGAAATAGATGCGCGACTAAGTTTGCAAGAGTGGGCTGAACTGCTGATAAACCAGTAGTAGTCCCGATGGCTGGCAAGGCTAGCTGTAGAGCATGGCCGGGTTCAAATATATTCACCAATAACATGCCTAACAATAAGCTAAAAAATGAAGCTGAAAAAAACCAGAGCATGGCTTTGATACCGATACGGCCAGCGGTCTGAATATTGCCCATTTTAGCCATACCAACAACCAGTGTTGAAAAAACCAACGGGGCAATAATCATTTTTATCAAGCGTAAAAAAATATCGGTTAATGCTGTAAAGAGTGAAAGTATCTGATTGAGTGGGTTCGGCTGGCTAAGGTCATGTAGCGTTAAATTAAGTAGTTCACCAACCATAATGCCTGCTAACAAAGCGATGGCGATATATAAGGTTTGGTGTTTTCTGTGTGAAGTTTGAAGGGCAGGGCTCATGATTTAAACGCTATAAGCAAGAGGAGTAGGGCGTGCTTAAATTGCATCATTTAGTGCTACAGTCAGAGCAAATACCATGAATTTCTATAGCTTTACTATGAATCATAAAGCCGGCTTGTTTTGACTCTTCTAATAATGCAGACATAACTTCGGCAGCAGGACGTTCATCGACTTGCTCGCAGAGTTTACAAATGAGTAACAGTTGTTCGTGTTGTTGATCTGAGCAACGACAGCCTACAAAGGCGTTAAGACTTTCTACTCGATGAATTAGGCCTTGTTCAATTAAAAAATCCAAAGCACGATAGATAGTTGCTGGTTTTGCAGTGGCTTGTAAGGGCCTTAGTCGATCTAATAACTCATAAGCCTTGACGGCTTTATGGCTTTCCCAAATAAGCGTCAATACTTGATGACGTATGGTTGTTAATAGAACGCCACGTTGATTACATAATTGTTGAGCAGTACCTAAGGCAAGGCTGACGCATTGATTATGATTATGTTCGGAAGAATATTGATTTAGTTCGGTTAGTGACGTCATTCATATAGCCAGATTTAAATTTCTGATGTAATAATATAACAATTACCTAGGTGCAGCAATTTAAGGACATTTTAATGGATTTTGCACTAAATTAATGGACCACTTTGCTATGGTTTACGCTCTATGAAAAGAATAGTTCTAGTGTTGTTTTTATGCACATTGACGGCTTGTACTGTAATGCCGCCTAGAAATGGCGATAATTTATGTGCGACCTTTAAAGAAAAAGATGACTGGTATGCAGATACCCTGCGATCGTATCAAAAATGGGGTGTACCTATTCCTGTACAAATGGCGATTATGCATCAAGAATCGCATTACGTAGCAGATGCACAGGCGCCTCGCGTTTGGTTATTAGGCTTTATTCCTTGGTTTAGGCCTAGCAGTGCCTATGGTTATGCACAAGTTTTGGATAAGACTTGGCAAGATTATCTTGATAAGACGGGGAGTTGGACGGCTGATCGCGATGATTTTGGCGATGCCAGTGATTTTATTGGTTGGTACTGTGCGATAAGTCATAATAAGTTAGGAATACCTAAAGAAGATACTAAAAACTTATATCTTGCTTATCACGAAGGACATGCTGGTTATAAGCATAAAACCTACTTAAATAAAGCTGGCTTAACTCGGGTTGCTGAAAAAGTAGCAAATCGTGCTAGGCTTTTTAAAAGTCAATTAGAAGGATGTAAAATCAATTGATATTTTAGGCTTATTTTTTGCTAAAATAGCTGCTCATTTATATCAACAAAGGTGACACCTTGACAAAAATTCAAGTTATTTCAATTATCACCGCTTTAATTATAGGGATTACTATGTTTTCAATGGCTAATGCTACCTCACCCGCAGAAAATAAAGCAGAGGGTACTGCATTCTTATTAGAGAATGCAAAAAAAGCAAATATCGTAACGACTGCAAGCGGTTTGCAATATGAAATATTGATAGCAGGAACAGGAACTGCAACTCCATCGGCAACCGATAATGTCACGGTACATTATAAAGGTTCAACGTTGGATGGTAAGGAGTTTGATAGTTCATATAGTCGTGGTGAACCGACTTCATTTCCATTAAATAGAGTCATTTCTGGATGGACTGAAGGCTTACAATTAATGACAGTTGGAGCAAAATACCGTTTTTATATCCCTGCTAATTTGGCTTATGGTTCACAAGGTGCCGGCCCAATTTCTCCTAATGCAACGTTAATATTTGATGTAGAGCTTATCAAAATTCAATAACAAGCAAAATAAAGATAAAAGATTAAAACGGTCGAGTTAGTTGCGCTAACCCGACCGTTTTAATTTGTGCAGTTATAATTACTCAAAATCTGTTCGTCCTTTCATACCGCTTAGGTGAGTTTTTTTACCTTTAGCCTTTCACCTTTAGCCTTATCACTATGTCTACCTATAAACTGTTCGCCACCACGCCTAAGGCGATGGAAACTCTACTCACTGAAGAATTACAATCGTTAGGGATTACTCAAATTAAAGCAACCATGGCCGGTGTTGCTTTTGAGGGTGACTTAGAAACTGCGTATCGAGCTTGCTTGTGGTCTAGAACAGCTAATCGCATATTATTGGTATTAAGTTCTTTTGAAGTTAAAAACCAAGAAGATCTTTATAAAGGTATACAAGCGATAGACTGGTTTGAGCATATGAATCCAGATGATACCTTTGCGGTGAGTTTCAGCGCCAAGAATTCAGAGGCCATCAATAACACTCATTTTGGTGCCTTAAAAGTAAAAGATGCCATAGTAGATCAAATGCGGGAAAAGTTTCAACAACGCCCTAGTATCGATACGGCGCAACCAAGTATTCGAATCAATGTGTATTTGCAGGGTGAACTTGCTCAGCTCAGCTTAGATCTTTCTGGGGAAAGCTTACATCGCCGTGGTTATCGGGATGTCAATATTAAAGCACCCATGAAAGAAAACTTAGCCGCTGCGATGCTGTTACGTTGCGGTTGGCCACAGATTGCTAAAAATCAAGGTACGTTAATCGATCCCATGTGTGGATCAGGTACCTTGTTATTAGAAGGTGCCATGATTGCTGCTGATTATGCACCAGGATTGTTGCGCGATTACTTCGGCTTTATAGGCTGGAAAAAACATGATGCGCAATGCTGGGAAAAGTTACGTACTGAAGCGCAACAGCGCAAAAAGATTGGTATTGAAACCTTGCCTATCATTGTCGGGTTTGATCAAAATCGTCAGACGGTCAACACGGCACTGGCACATATTGCCAATGCGGGTTTACAGCATAAAATTCATGTTGAACGACGTGATATAGAAGATGCTAGTCCTGCTAGCAGTTGGAAGCCCGGTTTGTTAATCTGTAACCCTCCTTATGGGGAACGTTTAGGCACTGAACAAGAAACCTCAGATCTTTATAAAAAATTTGGTGAATCTCTAAAGGCTCATTTTGTTGGCTGGAAAGCCGCCATGATCATTAGTAATCCAGAGCTAGGCTTTCGTTTAGGTATACGTTCACAAAAACCTATTACTTTATTTAATGGCGCTTTGGAATGTAAGTTATTACGTTTGAATATCGAAGAAAGTAGTTTCTTTATTCCTAAAGCAAAAACTCAGGAAGATAGAGTGATTCAGGCGATGGATATGGTTAGCACTGAACAAGTCATCGAGAATCAGGGTGCTGACATGTTTGCTAATCGTTTATCGAAGAATCTGAAAAAGTATTCTCGTTGGGCCAAGCAGCAATCTGTTAGCTGTTATCGCGTTTATGATGCTGATTTACCCGAATATGCCGTGGCTATAGATATTTATCAAGGCGACCAAACCTGGGTTAATATTCAAGAATACGAGCCACCTAAAAGTATAGATCAACATAAAGCTGATCAACGCTTAGCGGCTTTATTAGCAGAAATTCCTAAAGTATTAAACGTGCCGCGTGAGCAAGTGTTTCTTAAGATACGTAAAAAACAACGCAGCACCGATCAGTATGAAAAACAGGCTGAAGTAGGTCTATTCCATACGATTGAAGAAGGTGGTTGCAAGTTACTGGTAAATTTTGAAGATTATCTTGATACCGGCTTGTTTTTAGATCATCGCCCCATTCGTATGTTGATTCAAAAACAAGCTAAAGATAAACGCTTCTTAAATTTATTCGCTTATACGGGTAGTGCTTCTGTACACGCGGCAATGGGTGGCGCAAAGTTAACCACTACGATTGATATGTCCAATACTTATATTGCTTGGGCTAAAAATAATATGGCTTTGAATAAAAGCAGCGGCGAACATGAGTTTATACAGGCCGATTGTTTGGATTGGTTGGCAGTAGCCGCTAAGCAAGAAAATAAACCGCAGTATGATTTAATATTTTTGGATCCACCTACGTTTTCTAATTCTAAGCGTATGACGGATGTGTTCGATATACAAAACGATCATGTGTCACTGATCAATAATGCAGCTTCTTTATTGGCATCTAATGGGATTCTATATTTTTCTACCAACTTCAGACGATTTAAAATTGATCTTGAAGCATTAGCTGATTTAAAAATAGTTGATATGACTAAACAGACTATACCGGAAGATTTTGCCAGAAATCAGCGTATTCATTATTGCTGGAGCATCCAACGTGCAGAATAGAGTTAGGTTATTAGTGTCTGGTCGTGTGCAGGGTGTTTATTTTCGCGTCTTTACTCGAAAGAAAGCTATGCAATTAGGCGTTAAAGGATATACAAGAAACCTAGTCGATGGACAGGTGGAAATTGTTGCTGAAGCCGAAGATGCTATATTAGAAACATTTGTACAATGGTGCCACAAAGGACCTATTACTGCACGAGTCGATCAGGTTATAGTAACCCCATTAGAAGTTTATGAGGTTTTTTCGAATTTTGAAATAAGATAAATCAGGTGGGATTGTCTTCCTTTTTAGTAATTCAACCCACGGTTATCAATTAAAAAACTTACTCACATTAATCAGCGTGTTATAGATACCCCATGACAGTGGAGCAATAACGCCTATCCATGCAACTATTACAATGACGAGAGGTGTAGATTTCTCGCTGTTTTTTGTTGAGCTGATATTGGCTTTATTTATTTTTTCATGAGCAAGGCGTTTTTCTTCTGCTAACTCAGCATCAGACATAAACCAATGATCAGCGACGGGACGAATCAGTAAATTGCACAGTAAACCTATCATTAATAAACCAGCCAAAATGAGCATGGTTTGGTTATACACTTGCTCGCGCGGTAAGCCTAAGCCTAATTGATATTCACGCATGTAATTAACGATGACCGGCCCTAGAATACCCGCTGTCGCCCAAGCTGTTAATAATCGGCCATGAATGGCACCTACCATTTGAGTGCCGAATAAATCGGCTAGATAAGCAGGTGCGGTAGAAAACCCACCGCCGTACATACTTAAAATAAGACAAAAAGCACCTACAAATAATACTTTGTTGCCTGCCAGTGCACTACCTGGAACACTGATATAAAGTAATCCCCCTAATATAAAGAAAACGATGTAAGTTTTCTTGCGGCCTAATAAATCTGAGAGGCTCGCCCAGATAAAGCGACCACCGATATTAAACAGGCTTAATAAAGCAGTAAAACCTGCTGCGACTGCAGCAATGGCGGCAAGTTGAGGCTTGTCAAGTTCAGCAAAGGTTTTATCGATGCCTATTAATTGTCCTCCGAACACTTCTTGTAACATCGGTGACGACATACCAATGACGCCTATGCCAGCACTGACATTCATGCACAACACGCCCCATAACAGCCAAAATTGTTTAATTTTAAAAACCTGTTTTACATGCACATGACGCTGGGTAATCATGGTATTAGTTAATTGTGCGGGGGCAGGTGACCAACCTTTAGGTGACCAAGCTGTAGCAGGTATTCGATAAGTGAAAGAGCCGGCCATCATGAAGACAAAATAAATTATGGCCATGACCACAAAGGTCGACATCACACCGACATCCGTAGCGCTGGCAAAGTGCTTCATTAAGCCGGCTGCTAAGGGCGAACCAATCATAGCGCCACCGCCAAAACCCATAATAGCCATGCCTGTCGCCATACCGCGTCGATCTGGAAACCATTTGATCAGTGTTGATACAGGGGAAATATATCCCAGACCTAAGCCTATGCCGCCAATAACCCCCGAGCCTAACAACAGCATCCAAAATTGATGCACATAAATACCTAAGGCAGAAAATAACATACCGCCACACCAGCATAAGGTACTGACTACCGCTGCCTTTCTAGGACCAACATGATCTAGCCATCCACCCCACAAAGCCGCAGAGGAGCCTAAGAAAACAAAAAATAAAGTAAACATCCAGCCAAGAGTGGAAATGCTCCAGTCACATTGAGTCACAAACAGCTCTTGAAAAAAGCCGATATCAGGGCCACAGGCTAGACTTTCTTTAATACCCACGGCTTTAGATAACGGCAACCAAAATACTGAAAAGCCGTAAGCCATGCCGATCGATAAATGTATGGCTAAGGCGGCGGGTGGCACTAACCAGCGGTTAAAGCCAGGGCTTGCAATAGTGCGCTCTTTAGCTAAAAGACCGAGGGTAGTTGTAGTTTTAGGCATAATTTCTGCTGAGGGTAAATGGTTTGAAGTTCTAATATACTGGATTTGCAAGAGGCTACATAATTTACCCATGTTATCTCATTAACATTGTTGACAAGTTTTTTTACAATGAACTTGAAACTCTTGTAAAATCGTCACGTCTGTGTATTTTTCAATTGTATATTATGGGGTTCAACTAAAATGAAAATAAATACCGCTATTTCACGCCCGGATGCCAGCATACTGGCTACCAATAAAGTTTTAAGAAACACTTATATGCTGTTATCAATGACCTTGATATTCAGCGCTATGACCGCTGGTGCGGCTATGGTCATGAACTTACCGCCTTTCGGCATGATTATGACTTTTGTGGGTTTTTACGGCTTACTATTCTTGACGACCAAATATAGCAATAGCGCTTTAGGTTTGCTTTTTGTATTCGCTTTAACTGGTTTTATGGGCTTAACGCTAGGTCCAATTTTATCCATGTATGTCAAAGCCTTTAGCAATGGGCATGAATTAATTATGATGGCTTTAGGCGGTACTGGCTTGATATTTATGGGCTTATCTGCTTATGCATTAACAACACGTAAAGACTTTAGTTACTTAGGTGGTTTTTTAATGGTCGGGGTGTTGGTTGCCTTTTTAGCTAGTATTGGTGCAGTTGTATTTGCTATTCCTGCGCTTTCATTGGCCGTATCAGCTATGTTTATTTTATTGATGTCAGGTATGATTTTATTTCAGACCAGTCAAATAGTGAATGGCGGCGAAACTAATTATATTTTAGCAACTATTTCTTTATATGTTTCTATCTATAACTTGTTCTTAAGCTTGCTACAGCTCTTAGGCATATTCAACGGCAGAGACTAATCACTATGGCGGGTAACCTAGTTATCCGCCAATCTAATTACTGTATTAATATTTTTTAATTATTAATTTTCTATGAAAGTATTGATGCTAGTCTTACTGGCTGTTGTCTTTCCTGCGCAGGCTGAGGTATTTAAATGCACTATCAGTCCTTATAAGACTATTTATCAGGCAACCCCTTGTGTCAGTGAAGTCGGTGAACAAAAAATTGATATTAAACCACGAAGTGCTGAACAAGAAGACGCTGCTGCGCAAGCTTTAAAGAAATGGGAAGATAAATTTATTGCAGAGCAAGTCGCTGAAAAAGCTGCTTTAAAAGCCGAGAAAAATATGCGTCCGCGTAATATTATCGTTGAAGTCATTCAAAGGCCACTACCGAAATTACGGATGAAAAAATCAAGTAAACGCAGGCTAATGAATTTGCAATAACCGCTCGTCTATTAACAATTCTTCGCTTTTTACGTCCTCGCAATATCTTAATCCAGTTAATTTAAGTCTTGTTACTCAAAATTATTTTAGCTAAAACCTACATCGTCTCGTGTGCATAAAAGTATCGTTTATTAATTTAACGGGTTACCAATTCATTGAGTAAATAGATATGTTTTTAATCGGCTACGGCATTTGCTTGTTGCACATGATAGAATGAAAATCTTTTTTTTATTAAAAGGGTCATGAAATTAATTAGAGGACTCACGCATTTAGAACCTTTTGAAAAGGGTTGTGTGCTTACAATTGGTAATTTTGATGGCTTGCACTTAGGGCATCTTGCCGTTATTAAGAAATTAGCTGAACGTGGACAAAAACTTGATTTGCCAGTTGTGGTAATGGTCTTTGAACCTCAGCCTTTGGAGTATTTTCTAGGCGATAACGCTCCTTCTCGGCTGATGCGTTTACGAGAAAAAGTCATAGAGTTTTCTAAATTACCTGTTAATAACTTACTCATAGTCAGTTTTAATCGTGCCTTTGCTAACGGCGATGCAGAACAATTTATTGAAGATATTTTATTCAAGAAATTAAATGTTAAGTATTTGGTGATTGGTGATGACTTCCATTTTGGTAAGGCAAGAAGAGGCAACTTTGGCTTACTTAAGGAAAAGGGCAAAGATTATGGCTTTAGTGTTGAAGATACGGGATCTTGTTATATTGAAGGTCAACGTGTAAGTAGTACTTTAATCAGGGATGCATTGGGCGAGGGGGATTTAGCACAAGCCAAACTATTGCTAGGCCGCAATTACTCTATCTGTGGACGGATCGCTCATGGTGATAAGCGTGGACGAACCTTAGGTTATCCCACCGCTAATATAAGAATGTTTAGAAAAAACACTCCTATCAATGGTGTGTTTGCCGTAACCATGACTGGTATAGAGGGTCATGAATACGAAGGAGTTGCTAATGTCGGTACTCGACCTACCTTTAGTGGCGGCTCAAAAGTTATACTTGAAACCCATTTATTTGACTTTAATAAAGAAATATATGGCTGTTATGTGGAAGTGCATTTTAAACAAAAAATTAGAGATGAAATGCATTTTCAATCATTGGAACAACTACAAGCCCAGATTATAAAAGATGTGCTTAGTGCTAAAAAGATTTTTGCTGAGATTAAAAAACTATGACTACGGATTATAAAAAAACACTGAACTTACCTAGCACTGCTTTCCCAATGAAAGGCAATTTGGCTCAACGTGAGCCGGAACGACTCAAGAAATGGACTCAGGCAGAGTTGTATCAAAAGATTAGAGTGGAGTTTGCTGGTAGGCCAAAGTTTATCTTACATGACGGTCCACCTTATGCTAACGGTGATATTCATATAGGTCATGCTGTTAATAAAGTTTTAAAAGACATTATTGTCAAATCAAAAACTCTGAGTGGTTTTGATGCTCCATATGTGCCAGGCTGGGATTGCCACGGTCTACCTATTGAACTGATGGTAGAAAAGAAAATAGGCAAAGCAGGCGTAAAAGTTTCACCGGCTGTCTTTCGTAAAGCGTGTAGAGAATATGCGGCTAAACAAGTCGAAATACAAAAAGAAGCCTTTATCCGCCTTGGTATTTTGGGTGATTGGGATAATCCTTATTTAACTATGGATTTTGCTTTTGAAGCTGATATCGTGCGCTCTTTGGGTAAAATTACTCAAAAAGGTCATGTCGCAGCGGGTGCTAAACCTGTGCATTGGTGTACTGATTGTGGCTCAGCCTTGGCAGAAGCTGAAGTTGAATATGAAGATAAGCATTCGCCCGCCATTGATGTGCGTTTTAAAGTGGTCGATGAATCTGGTTTTATGGGCTTGTGTCATCATGCGCCAGCTCATGAAGGGCAGGGTGATTTATCAGTAGTTATTTGGACGACCACGCCTTGGACTTTACCTGCTAATCAAGGTGTAGCTTTAAATCCTGAATTAGAATACGTAATAGTGCAATGTGCGTCTGAGCGCTTGGTGGTTGCAGAAGCTTTACTCAAAGATAGTATGTTGCGTTACGGTATTGATGACTATCATGTCATTGGATATTGCAAGGGCTCAGCTTGGGAATTCCAGTTATTAGAACATCCTTTCTATGATAGGAAAGTACCGATAGTCTTAGGTGAACATGTCACTACTGAAGCAGGTACTGGCGCTGTGCATACCGCGCCAGGTCATGGTCAAGACGATTATATTGTGGGCATGAAATATGGTTTACCGATTGATAACCCTGTTGGTGCCGATGGCGTATTTTTATCGACTACTGAATTATTTGCCGGTGAGCATGTCTTTAATGCCAATGCCCATGTTTTAGAAGTATTAGAAAGCAAAGGTAAGTTACTACATCATCACGCACTATTGCACAGCTATCCACATTGCTGGCGTCATAAAACACCCATTATTTTTAGAGCGACACCGCAGTGGTTTATCGCTATGAATAAAAATAAATTGCGTGAGCAAGCGCTGAGTGAAGTTAAGCGAGTCGCTTGGATTCCTGAATGGGGTCAAGCGCGTATCGAAAGCATGATCGATGGCCGACCAGATTGGTGTATTTCTCGCCAACGCACATGGGGTGTACCTATCACGTTCTTTATTCATAAAGAAACTCGTGAATTGCATCCACGTACCGCTGAATTGATTGAACAAATTGCTAAGCGTATTGAAGTCAAGGGTATAGAGGCGTGGTTCGAGCTAGAAAAAGAAGAACTATTAGGTGCAGAAGCAGCCGATTATGAAAAATCAACTGATACCTTAGATGTCTGGTTTGATTCAGGCGTGACTCATGCCTGTGTGCTTGATAAGCGCGAACAATTGAACTCGCCGGCTGATTTGTATTTAGAAGGCTCTGATCAACATCGGGGCTGGTTTCAATCATCATTACTGGCCTCCGTGGCCATGAATGATGTCGCTCCCTATAAAGCCGTATTGACGCATGGTTTTACCGTAGACAAGAATGGCGAAAAAATGTCTAAATCTAAAGGCAATGTGATTCCGCCGCAGTCGGTGATGAAGAATCTAGGTGCTGATGTATTAAGGCTTTGGATTGCCGCTACCGATTATCGTAGTGAAATGCGGGTCTCAGATGAAATTTTAGAACGTACCTCTGATGGTTATCGCCGCTTTCGTAATACTGCTCGATTTTTATTATCTAACTTGGATGATTTTAATCCTGCGCAAGATTGTGTGGCACACCAAGATTTATTGGCTTTAGACCGCTGGGTGTTGGATAGAGCTTTGACCTTACAAGAAGAAGTCAAGGTTGCTTACGACACTTATCAGTTTCAGCATATTTATCAAAAAGTACATCACTTTTGCGTGATAGATTTGGGTGGATTTTACCTGGACATTATCAAAGATCGTCAGTACACGGCTAAAGCTGATGGTTTGGCGCGTCGTTCAGCACAAACCGCGATGTATCATGTTTTAGAAGCACTAACACGTTGGTTGGCGCCTATTATTAGCTATACGGCTGATGAAATATGGCAATATTTGCCCGGCGAGCATAGCGAATCAGTATTTTTAGAAACTTGGTATCAGGGTCTAGTAAAATTAGATGAGAACTCTGCTATGAATCAAGAGTTCTGGCAACAAGTCATGTTGATAAGAACGGCTGTCAGTAAAGAATTAGAGAAAAGTCGTGGCAAAGGTGATATTGGTTCTTCATTGAACGCAGAAGTTGAACTTTACTGTAATCCCTCTTATTTAGAGGTATTGAATCAGTTATCAGATGAGCTACATTTTATTTTTATAACTTCTAATGCCTCGGTAATGGCCGAACAATTTTGTCCTGAGGATGCTCTACAAACTGAAGTTGACGGCGTTAAATTAAAGGTTATCGTGTCAACGCATCAAAAATGTGTACGTTGTTGGCATCAATGTTATGACGTGGGTGAACATGCTGAACATCCTGAGCTTTGTGGTCGTTGTATAGAAAACGTAGCAGGTTCTGGTGAGCATAGACATTATGCTTAAGTTTACTATGTTGAAATGGTTAGGCTTGTCGTTATTGGCAGTTATTTTAGATCAACTTAGTAAGTTGCTTGTATCTCATAGCATGCAGATTTATCAATCCATTAATATCATGCCCTTTGTTAATTTAACCTATGTGCATAATACCGGCGCAGCCTTCAGTTTCTTAAGTGAAGCGGGTGGCTGGCAACGCTGGTTTTTTGCAGCTTTAGCCATCATCATTAGTATTGTGATTGCGGTATGGTTATCTCGACTAAAATCCCATGAGACTTTGCTGGCAGTATCGCTGTCATTGGTATTAGGTGGCGCGATAGGTAATTTAATCGATAGACTTGCCTATGGTTATGTTATCGATTTTCTGGATGTTTATGTGCCGTCTTGGCATTGGCCGGCGTTTAATGTTGCCGATTCAGCGATTACCTTAGGCGTGGTGTTAATGTTGCTAGAATCATTCGGTGTGGGTAAAGCGAAAGATTAGCACTAAGTCGGGTTAGAGATAGTCGTAACCCGACAACTCCTTTAATGAGATGTTTTGAGATTTTAAATGGGTGTTCGATGTGTTAAAGATTTTCACGATAATTATAAGCTTGCTATGTAACTATGCCTTGGCGGATTATTCTGATATAGAAATAGTCCCGTTAAGCAATCGACCTGCCAGCGAGATCATCATATTATTAGCTCCCTTGCTCGATAACTCTGCACAATTGACTGATAACGGCTCTAGTTTATTGATCAAGGCAACGCCGGATCGAATGAAAGACATCAAAGCACTAATCCAGAAACTGGATGTCCGTCAAAATAATTTAATGATCAGTGTGATAGAGAGTCAGCAAGTTACAGCAGATCAACTTAATGCAGTTGACGGTATCGTAAGCAGCGATCCAGCAAAATCAAACAACCATACCGCTCATTTTTATCAGACTCAAGCCAAGGGAAATGATGAAGCTACTCATGTCATACGCACCTTAGATGGTGTACCTGCCACCATTAAAGTCGGGCAAAATAATCCACAGCAAAATTTCTCGGCTTTTGGTTTTCCAAGCTCTACGCAATATAAAGAAACGAGTACAGGGTTTTCAGTAACACCTAGATTGGTTGGGCAGCAGGTGTTACTTAATGTTTCACCTTGGTCAGAAACCATGAATGGCAAGGGTCAAGTTGGAGTTCATCAAGCACAATCAACGCTCAGGATCAATTTAGGAGAGTGGGTTGAAATAGGTGGTATAGGGCAAAATCCTAATGCTAATATGAACGGCACCTTAATGACAACACGACAAATCGACAAGAATACTTTACATATTTTGATTAAAGTTGATCAGCTAGATTAACTTCACATATTCTTAATCCATAAATTCAAGTTGATTTCACATTTTTTGACTAGTCATTAGTTAGGTTGATCTATATTCTCAAACCTAGAGAGAGTGGCCGCGTAAACAGTCGCGGCAACTGTATGAAAGTTTGCCATCACCATGAGACGTTATACTTTGTTTTTGAAGTGACAAATGATGCTCGTATCATTTAGTAACGTTTTAAGTGTCTAATTCACAAGCTTATTGCAAGTGGTTTAGTCATTTTATGAAAGATTACATCATCTTGCTTAATGTCTCAGGAATGTTTAAACATATGCCATGGTGACTTAGCCTTATTAAGTTGCAGCTATAAAAAACCACCCAAACCTATTAGATTTAAGTGGCTATAGTTGGTTAGGCAACAATTTGGTATTTGACTATTTAGGGGCGACCCTTTAGTCCGGCTACGAAAAGCATTTGCATTGCTACAAGACTGCAATACACGATTGTTAATGTTGGCAAGCAGAAGGTAAATAGGGATACATTGCCGTCACAGCAGCAGTAGCGACACCTGTAGCTGCTGCGAATGTGCCACAAGTCCAAGTGACGGTGCCGTCCGCATTACCTGTCGCGGTTAGTCCTAAGAATTTTCCTGCAAGAGTTGCATTTAATCCTCCGGCAGCACCCGCTAAGGTAACGACGACTGATGCAGGTCCGACAGCTGTACCGTTATAGTTAACTGCCGTCATGTATTTTACGTTTAGTGGGAGTGTTGTTGAGATGGGTGGGTTTACTGTTAATGGAAATGCACTGTTAGTTGTCCAAGTTTCAGTTATGGTATTCTTTTGAGCATCTAAAAAAGTAGTTTCTTCAACCAATTTAGCGCGAATCATATAATCCTGATAAGCCGGGAGGGCTATGGCCGCCAAAATACCGATAATCGCAACCACGATCATTAGCTCAATTAAGGTAAAACCATTTTGTAGTTTAGTAGATTGATTTTTCATAAAATATTTTGCGGTTAATGTTAAATAACAAGAGTTGAACTAAGTTTCTACGGCTTGATTAAACGGTCTAATCCATTAGGGTTATTGATACATTACGCTTGATTGCTAATTCATACATAATATGAACCTATGATAAAAGATATGTTTATGTAGTGCTATACGTAAAAACACCTACTACAACGAACAAATGAGGGGAAACGTACAAAGAGCGGGCATAAATCTGTTTATTAGCCAGTAGTTACTCGCTTAAAGCCTGTTAATAATGGCCTTTTACCGCTATAATTACCTACTATGTTAATCCAGTTTGTGAGTGTGCATGGATATTAAAGACTATATGCAAGGCTTAGGTTTGCAAGCCAGAGCAGCTGGGCGAGTCCTCAGTCGAGCGGATACCAGCAAAAAGAATCAAGCCCTATTGGCCATTGCCGATGCTTTAAATAATAAGCAAACTTTGTTAATCGCTGAAAACCAAAAAGATTTGGCTGTTGGTAAACTTAATGGCTTAGATGCCGCCTCCCTTGATAGGTTAGCTTTAACACCCACTAGTATTCAATCTATGATTGCTGGTTTACAGCAAATTGCTGCTTTGCCTGATCCTGTTGGTGAAATTAGTAATCTTAATTATCAGCCTAGCGGTATACAAGTCGGTCAAATGCGTGTGCCATTGGGCGTTATCGGTATCATTTATGAATCTCGACCTAATGTGACGGTTGATGCCGCGGCCTTATGTCTTAAATCGGGCAATGCTTGTATTTTAAGAGGAGGGTCTGAATCGTTGCACTCCAATCAAGCTATTGCAGCGTGTATTACTGAAGGCTTAGCTGCTGCTGGTTTACCCATTACGGCGGTGCAGGTCGTATCAACCACTGACCGAGCTGCTGTGGGTGAACTCATTACTCTGCAACAATATGTCGATGTCATTGTACCGCGCGGTGGAAAAAGTTTAATTGAACGTATTGCTAAAGACGCTACTATCCCAGTCATTAAGCATTTAGATGGAATTTGTCATGTTTATATTGATGATAAAGCCGATATTGATAAAGCGATTGCTATAGCCATCAATGCTAAAACTCATCGTTATGGCGTTTGTAATGCTATGGAAACTTTATTGGTCGCTGAGAGTATTGCCGTGCAGGTGTTACCTTTATTAGCAGTTAGTTATCAAGAAAAGGGTGTGGAATTGCGGGGCTGTCTTAAAACCTGTTCTATTATTCCTCATTGCCTAAGAGCCACGGAAGACGATTGGCATACTGAATATTTAGCACCTATTTTAGCCATTAAAATCGTGCACGATTTAGATGAAGCCATAACCCATATTAATCATTATAGCTCTAGCCATACCGAAGCGATTGTAACCGAAGATTACACTAAAGCCAGGCGCTTTTTGCGAGAAATTGATTCTAGTTCAGTAATGGTAAATGCTTCTACACGTTTCGCCGATGGCTTTGAGTATGGCTTAGGTGCTGAAATCGGCATTAGTACAAATAAGCTGCATGCTCGTGGCCCAGTAGGCCTAATCGGGCTAACGTCACTGAAATATATAGTTTTAGGTGACGGTCATATTAGGCAATAAATGATAGGTGTTTTTGGTGGTACTTTTGATCCTATTCATTATGGTCATTTGAGATCTGCGCTAGAGGTTAAAGAAGTTTTTGGCTTGTCAAAACTACTATTAATTCCTAGTGCTCAACCGCCACATAGATCACAACCAGTCGCCTCTGCTATTGAGCGGCTACAGATGCTAGATTTGGCAAGCAGTAATCAAGCTGAATTTAGCATCGATGCCAGAGAGTTAGAGCGTAATAGCCCCTCTTATATGGTCGATACCTTAAGCTCATTACGGCAAGATTATCCGCAAGAAACCTTGTTGTTATTGTTAGGCAGTGATGCTTTTAAACAACTCATGAGCTGGCATCAATGGCAGCGTATATTTGATTTTTCCCATGTTGTGGTGATGACTAGGCCTGGCGTAGTCTTAGATACCCTGCATGATTTCTTTAAGGAGCGACGCTGTCAGCGGATAACAGAGTTAGCAAGCACTAGGGCAGGTAAGTTATACTTTCAACAAGTTACCCCGCTTGATATTTCGGCAACGGCTATTAGGCAGATGATTGCTAATCATCAAAATCCCGGGTATTTACTGCCCGATACGGTGTTAGCTTACATTAGGCAACATCAGCTATACCAGAGACATTGATCTCATCACTTACTAGGAATTTGAATGCAAGCAGAAGCAATTTTAAAAATCGTCGAAACAGTTTTAGACGAACGTAAAGGTCATAATATTACGACACTCGATGTGCGTGGTAAAACCAGCTTTACCGATTACATGGTAGTTGTTACGGGTACTTCCGATAGACATTTAAAGTCAATGTGTGATTACGTTGTTGATGAAGTTAAAAAACAAGGCGTAAGACCTTTAGGCATAGAGGGTGATATCGGTTCAGATTGGGTGTTACTCGATTTAGGTGATGTCATTGTCCATGCCATGACTACACAGGCTAGAGGTTTTTATCAGCTTGAAAAACTATGGTCCATTGAGGGTGATATGACTGAAGATGAACAAATTACAGACTAAACTGTCATAACGGACTCTATTAGGCGAAATCATTAACGACTTATTAAAATCTTTGTGACAACGATTCAACTATTATTTTTATAGTTATATGGGAAATAAATGAACAGTAATACATTAAAAATCTTATTCTTCGCCTTTTTGATGTTACCCGCAGGCGCCTTTGCCAGCGAAGTTTCAAACCTTTTAAGTCCAGCTAAGTCATTAAATATTACCGATCATTTTGTTGGTTATCTTGCTATAGGCGTTACCGTACTAGCCTATATTACTGCAATGTCAGAAGAAGTCATTGCCCTAAGAAAATCCAAGCCTATGGTGTTAGGTTCAGCCATTATCTGGTTTGCCATTTGTATATATTATGCACTGCATGGAGACGCCAAAGCTGCTGCGGTTGCTTTTGAAAGTAATCTCTTGGCTTATATAGAATTATTCTTATTTATTCTAGTATCTATGACTTACCTTAACGCCATGGAAGAGCGAGGTGTATTCGATGGCCTGAGAATTTGGTTACTTAATAGACAATACAGTTATCGGCAGTTATTTTGGATTACAGGTGGTTTGGCATTTATTTTGTCTACCGTTATCAGTGGCATGGCTGTTGCCTTGCTGTTAGGCGCTGTCGCAGCAGCCGTGGGTAAGAAAAACAAAGACTTTGTCGCAATAGCCTGTGTCAATATTGTGGTTGCGACGAATGCGGGGGGGTCCTTAAGTCCTTTAGGGGGGATTTCTACGCTTTTTGTTTGGCAAAATAAAATACTTCCTTTTTATGAGTTTTTTTACTTAGCTGCTCCTTGTTTGGTTAATTTTATGTTGCCTGCTGCCATTATGCACTTTTTTGTGCCCAAACTAATACCGGCTGCTTCCACCAGTGCTATTTGGTTGCGTCGTGGTAGTAAGCGTGTGATTTTTCTGTTTATGGTCACCTTGGCTATGACTGTTTGGTCCAACATAAACTTAGACCTCCCTCCGGCTGCAGGCATGATGGCGGGATTGGGTTTGTTACAGTTTTTTAGTTTTTATTTAACCAAAACCGCCCATGAAACAAAAAGTGAGTTTGCTCATGTTTATCAGCTCTTTCAGGTAGAAATTCCTAGTGTAAATCGAAGGCAAGATTTTGATGTCTTTAAAAACATTGGTACGGTTGATTGGGATACGCTGCTATTTTTTTATGGCGCAATGATGATGATCGGTGCTTTGAGTTTTATTGGTTATCTGGATGTTGTTGCTCATTTTCTGTTCGGACAAATTAGCCCTACCTTAGCCAATATCTCGATTGGTCTTTCCTCGGCTTTTATTGATAACGGTACCTTGATGTTTGCGGTGTTAAGCATGCATCCAGATCTCCCTATTGGGCAATGGTTATTGCTAACCTTAACGCTAGGTGTTGGTGGTAGTTTATTGGCAATAGGCTCGGCTCCTGGCGTAGCCTTATTAGGACAAATCAAAGAAGGTTATACCTTTACTTACCACATGCGGTGGATGCCGGTGATATTGTTAGGCTATTTCGCCAGTATCGCGATGCATTTTTGGATAAATTCTCGATATTTTTAAGTTGTTAATTACATAACATTCTTCTCTTAATAAATGATAATGTAGGTCAGTTTTAATGTCATCAAACAATCAAAATCAAACTAAAAAACAACTTGCAGCCCTTTCTATGGGGGCAATAGGTGTAGTTTTTGGTGATATTGGTACCAGCCCTTTATATGCACTTAAAGAGGTTTTTCTTAGTGGATTAACCATTGACAAGCTGCATGTGTTTGGTGCTCTGTCTTTAGTTTTTTGGACGCTCACTCTAGTGGTCACTATTAAGTACGCTATTTTTATTATGCGAGCTGATAATAAAGGTGAGGGTGGCATTATGGCATTAACCGCACTTGCACTAGAAGGGACTAAAGGTGAAAAAGGCAGCGCTAGAAAGATCGGATTTATTATTACTCTAGGCTTGTTAGGTACGGTATTATTCTATGGTGACAGCATTATCACACCTGCTATCTCAGTTTTAAGTGCTATCGAAGGTCTGCAAATTGTCGCCCCTCAATTGGTTGAATATATCATACCCATCACCATCGCGGTTTTGGCTGTGTTATTTATCATACAATCTAAAGGCTCCGGCAAGATGGGTAAATTATTTGCGCCCATTATGTGTATTTGGTTTTCTTTGCTTGGTTTAATGGGACTAATGAACATTGTAGAAATGCCGGAAGTGCTGATGGCGGTTAATCCTTATTATGGAGTCTCTTTATTACTAGAATATGGTTGGCATAGCTTTTTTATTATGGGTGCTGTGGTCTTGGCTATTACCGGTGCAGAAGCGTTGTATGCAGATATGGGGCATTTTGGATTAAAACCTATCCGTTATGCTTGGTTTGGCTTTGTCTTTCCAGCTTTACTGCTTAACTATTTCGGTCAAGGCGCTTTATTAATCCTGCATCCCGATGCCATAGAAAATCCGTTTTATTTACTGGCGCCTACGTGGGCACTGTACCCTCTGCTTATATTGGCTGCACTGGCGACCGTTATTGCTTCGCAAGCGGTTATTTCTGGTGCCTTTTCTATGACTAAGCAAGCGGTACAATTGGGCTATTGTCCGCGTATGACTATTTTACATACCTCAGGTCAGGAACAAGGGCAGGTTTATGTACCTGCGGTTAATTGGTTGTTAATGGTCGCTGTTTTTATATTGGTACTTAGCTTTAAATCGTCTACGGCTTTGGCTTCAGCTTACGGTTTAGCCGTTACTGGAACCATGTTGGCCACTACCATATTGTCATTTATTGTTATTAAAGCGTTATGGCAATGGAATAAATATACCAGCGTGGCCTTCTTGACGATATTTTTAACTATTGATACGGTGTTTATTTCATCCAATAGTTTAAAGATTCCAACTGGTGGTTGGTTACCCTTGGTTGTAGGTGCTGTATTATTTTTAATACTAACAACCTGGATTAAAGGTCGTGCATTACTGACACAATACATGGATGAAAGAAAAACTTTATTTGAAGATTTAGAAGAGAAAGTTAGCGGTAGTCTAGTTAGAGTTGAAGGTACGGCGATTTATTTAACGCGAAGCTTGCACGGTGTACCTCAAGTACTATTGCATAATTTAGAGCATAATCA
Source organism: Methylococcales bacterium (assembly GCA_003584895.1). GTDB lineage: Bacteria > Pseudomonadota > Gammaproteobacteria > Methylococcales > Methylomonadaceae > Methylobacter_C. The sequence continues at coordinate 18,858 of QVQF01000087.1, read as the reverse complement.
TGTCTTACATGAACGTGTTATTGTATTGACTATAGTGACTACCAATGAGCCCTATGTTAATGAGGGAAACCAAGTGAAAATCAGAACATTTGGACATGAGAAAAATTTTTTCCGAGTTAAACTGTATTATGGATTTAAACAAACTGCTGACGTACGTCGTGCTTTAGAGTTATGTGCCAAAGAAGGCTTGGAGATAAATCCTAAAAACGCCTCTTTTTTTATCGGTAGTGAACAACTGTCGTTTAGAAATAAAAGTCCTATGCCAAAATGGCGTAGGGCTTTATTCCGATATCTATTTCATAACTCAACGAGTGCCATTGAATTTTTTAAAATACCTGTAGATCGTGTTATTGAACTAGGTATTCGTATCGAGCTGTAAATTAAGCTGCTTTGGTGATTGATCGATGTCGAATATATTCAATAACCGCCGGTAAAATTGACACGATAATTATAGCGAATATGACCGCCGTAAAGTTTTGCTTAACTAGCGGTATGTTGCCGAATAAGTAGCCGGCAAATAAACAAATGGCAACCCAAGCAACACCGCCGATCACATTATATTGCAGAAATTTTTTGTAACTCATAGTGCCTAGTCCTGCCACGAACGGTGCAAAGGTTCGAATTATAGGAATGAAACGGGCAATAATTATTGTCTTTGCACCATATTTCTCATAGAACTGATGTGTCTTGTCAATGTGTTCTTTATTCACGTATCGACTTTTTTCTCGTTGTGCAATTCTAGGACCAATTAAACGACCTACCTCATAATTGATAGAATCACCTAATATGGCAGCGACACATAAAATCATAAATAAAGTGGCGATATTTATATCGCCTTTGGCTGCAAAAGCTCCGGCTGCAAAAAGTAAAGAATCTCCAGGTAAAAAAGGCAGCACTACTAAGCCTGTTTCACACAAAATCACTAGGAACAATATAATATAAGTGGTTGATCCATAAGTTTGGATTACAGAGCTGAGTGATTTGTCGAGATGTAAAAAAAGCTCAATAAATTGAGTAATATATTCCATTGTTCTTCCTAAGTTTTGATGCTAGTTGAGCTTTAGTGTGTTAAAGCTACTATTTATGCTTCAGTAGTAATTGCTGTCTTTAGTTACTTTCTTCAGCTTTTTTTGTTCTTCGGCTAAGATCTTTGCCTCAGCTTCGCCTTCAGCTTTAGTTTTAGCATCTATAATATCTTGATTTAAGCTTGTTATGAATGCAGTAAACCAAGCTTGGTCTTTTGCTGAGCTCATATCAGGATCATTTGAAATGTCTTTAATAGCGGGCAGTGTCACTTTAGTTCTGGCGTTTTCGAGTGCGGCTAAGCAAGCATCAGTATTACCTTGTAAAGCATAAATACAGGCTAAATTATAAGATGCTGTTCCTGCTTGAATGACATTTGCCTTTTCAAATTGTTTTTTGGCTAATTGGTATAATTGATCATCTGATTTAGCCTTATTAAGTCTAGCCAAATCCATATAGGCAACGCCACTATTAACTGCTGCAGCTAAATAATTTGGATTAATTAGCATGCAAAAAGAAAACTTTTCAATGGCATCTTGATAAAGACCCGCAGCTTCTTCGGCAGATTTAGTGCTGGCTTGGTTAAATAAAGCAAAGCCCCAGTGATAGAGAGTTTCTGCACGCAAAGCATCATCTTGTAAGATTTCAGCATAACCTTGATAAGCGGCTTTAAACAGACCGTCCCGAGTATTGCCGTCACTCTTACGCGCTTCTTCTGTTTGTTTTATGGTGGTACTGAGTTTTGATTTTTTGGTAAAAGTACTTAGCAAAGACATTTATATCTCCTTAGTGAGGTTGTATGTGCTTATTATCATAGTGAAAATACTAGAATAGGCAATTGTATTATTAATAGTGATAGCCTATTTTTTAAATAAATCTAGTCGATCTATTCAGAGGTCGTCTTAAATTGATGTATTAAGCGTCGTTGTTTTTTATTGGGCTTATGATCGTGACCACTAAAATCAAAGAGTTCGCGCTGTGTGCGTTGGAATAATATCTGTTGCTGGCGCTTTTCAAAACTTTCAGGACTTTCTTCATAGAGCAAAATAGCTTCTTTGGCTGAACGTCGCTGAGCTGATAGGCCGATGATGGTGATATCCCAGCGGAAGTTATCTTTAGAAATAGTCAAAAGAGCGGCTATTTTAACTTCTTTTCCGGGTTTGGTGCGTTGCTGGTTTAAATGAACTTTACCACCAGCGATGGCATCGGCTGCCAGTTTGCGCGTTTTATAAAAACGCGCAACCCACAGCCATTTATCTAAGCGTAGATTGTCAAGCTCAGTGTGGTGCACTCAACTCTTTTTCTTTCTTTAAGCCTTTAGGCAAAGAAAAGACTACTTTTTCTTCTATACCTTGAATTTCAATGGTTGCTTTTCCGCCCCATTGTTTCAATTGATTGATCACTTCTTGGACTAAGACTTCTGGAGCTGATGCGCCAGCAGTAACACCGACGGTATTAACGCCATCAAACCAACTTTGTTGCATATCGCTAGCGGTATCAATTAAATAAGCTTTTTTACCGAGTTGTTCTGCAATCTCACGTAGACGGTTGGAGTTAGAGCTATTGAAAGATCCAACCACCAAAATAGTATCTGCGGTTTTTGCTAATTCATACACGGCATCTTGGCGGTTTTGAGTCGCGTAACAAATGTCGTCTTTCTTTTGTTCTTCAATGGACTTAAATCGAGCTCTCAAGGCATCAACCATGATTTTGGTGTCAGTCATTGATAAGGTCGTTTGCGTGACATAAGCAAGATTGTCGGGGTTATTAACGACTAAATTGTTGACGTCATCAGGTGTTTCTACTAAATAAATGCCGCCATTATCAGTGCACTTCTCATATTGCCCCATAGTGCCTTCTACTTCTGGATGTCCTGCATGTCCAATAAGTATGACTTCACGGTCAGATTTTGCATGCTTAGCAACTTGTATATGTACTTTAGTAACCAAGGGGCAGGTGGCATCAAAAACAGTTAATTTGCGCTCTTTGGCTTCTTTTTGTACTTGCTTAGAAACACCATGCGCACTGAAAATTAAGTAAGAACCAACCGGTACATCGCTAAGTTCTTCTATAAAAATAGCGCCTTTTTCTTTTAGGCCATCAACAACGGTACGGTTGTGTACGACTTCATGACGAACATAAATGGGCGCACCGAATGCTTCGATGGCTTGGTCTACAATTTCGATGGCGCGGTCAACACCGGCACAGAATCCACGTGGGTTAGCGAGTAAAATTTGCATATCTTGACTTCATTAGTTGGTATATAAGATACATTTTAACTCAAGATCGTTTGAGATACGATAATTCCGTCATTATCGGCATATAAATAATGGTCTTTTTTGAAATTGACGCCAGCAAAAGAGACTAATAAATCTCTATCACCATGATCTTTTTTATGACTTTTTAAAGGATGAGTATTCAGGGCGCGGACGCCAATAGGCATAGTATCTATGATTGCGGCATTACGAAGACAACCATAGATAACGATGCCTTGCCAACCATTTTCAACAGCTATTTCTGCGAGATTAGCATCTATTAATGCGCAGCGCTGCGAGCCACCACCATCAATGACTAACACTCGATTGTGTACTTTTTCTTCTAGTATCGCTGTGATTAATACATTATCTTCAAAAGTTTTTAAGGTAGTGATTTGACCAGAAAAAGCTGCGTTGCCGCCAAAGGACATAAACAAGGATTCGGCAATCTGGAAATAATGTTCACCTGAATAAGCATCGCAAAGTGCAGCAGTTGTGAAGGTCATTTTTTAAATCTCTGTTGAAGTTAAATACATTTGTTTATATCACTATAATTGATGTTTTGACGATCATGGCCTAAATGAGAGTTTTGGTAAAAAAACAGATTTGGGTACTTAGCTATTTTGAAAAACAAGTAAACGATTATTAGCTGGCATGTCGAAATCATTGATTAAGCTAAGTCCTCGATTTGTCGCTAACAATACAATATCTTCAATGTTTTTAATACCACTTATGGGGTTTTGGCTTTTAAGCCAACTGTCAAATTGTGCGTTACTGTCACAAGTATATCTACCATTATAGTTAAATGGACCATAAATACACATTAAGGCTTTGGGATTTAAGCGTTTGCTAAGTTGATCAAAGCCTATTTGTATTGTTTGTTCGCTCATGATGTGTAGCGTATTAGCGGTAAATACAGCTTCTATATTATCGCAGGGCCATAACTCATCGGTGATATCCAACGCTATTGCAGGTTTTAAATTGACCTGTGCGCTTGTTTCTTGCCATAAATTAATACCTAATATGTTCTCAGGTTTGTCGGTAGGTTGCCAGACTAGATGGGCTAAGTGTTTGGCAAAGTAACAGGCATGTTGACCCGTACCGCTACCTATTTCAAGAACATAGCGAGTATTTGAAAAAACGTGGCGAATAATCTCTAAAATAGGGGTTTTGTTATTTTCACAGGCTTGAGAAAAAGGTTTGTGGCTCATTGTATAATTAATTGATGATATTCTGTCGTTTTCAACTGTACTAGTTTTAGAAATGTAAGTAAAACAAATCCACAGCAAGTAGCTTCGATAAACAGCAGTGGCATCGAGGAAATGAGTGCTCAAAAACCATGATCCCGTATTACTCCTTCAAAGCTACTTGCTAACGATTAGATTTTAAAAGACTAATAGGAACTTTTATGGATAATGTATTGCGTTGTATTTTAGCTGGCTTATGTGTTGGCTTTTTAAATGTGGGCTGTTCTTCTACAAAATCTCCGTCAATAACGGAAATAAGGTCATCCCAAAGGGTTGGAAATGATCGAGATGCACATGGCTGTATTGGTTCAGCAGGTTATATCTGGTGTGAAAAAGACAATCAATGTCAACGCCCTTGGGAGTTAGCGACAGCTAAAGGTTTTGCAATCACCGAGTTAGCTTTTAAGAATTACTGTGACGCTAAATGAAACCCGTAACCCAGAATCTCTAGGACGTTACGGCGAATGATAAGCGTTGCACACGGTGCAATACGATAACGGTATTGGCATCCTAGGTTTATTAAGTCTATGTTTGTCCATGCCCACCTAGCTCAAACCGATTGGTTTTGATATTTTGCCAAATGCTTTTGATATTTTTGCTTGTTTTATTCGACTAGGCCTTTTTTCTTTACTAAAAGGCGTTTTTTAATAACCAACTTTTCTTTTTAGTTAATAAAATCAGGCTTTTAGTTAAGAGATGCTATCTTGTTTCGCTGTCAATCGTAGCCTATTTTTATTTGAATAGTTTAATTTTAATTTAAATAACTGCTTTTTGCTTAAGCATCTGTGCTTTTTTGTTATTAAATACTGGCTTTTACTTAAGAAATTTTGCTTTTATCGCTTGGGGCAGGCCACCTGACCATTGTCGATTTTCGCCGACTCAGAATTTATTTTTGTAAATTCGATAGTAAAATTTAGTTTAATCAAAAACATCTGATAATTTTTCAGAAATAAATAGAAAAATTATTTAAAGAAAAAGCGATGTTTCAAAAACAAAAACAACTTTTAGTTAAGGAGAAATAAAGTTATTTAAAATAACGACAGAAGTCGCTCTTATAAAAGGCGTTAATTTAATATGATCTGACGTTTTTTGAAATTGACTTTAGGTTTCTGGCGAGTTATTTGGATCAGTTTCTTTACTATAAGCAAAATTTGCTTAATAAAATAACATTTTTCGATATTTTCTATCTTAAATGCTCAAGCATTACACGCAGTTAGTTTTTAAAGAGTCATTTATAAAAAACTAACAACTGAGTTAGATTAGTAAAGCTATCTATTTGTTATTAACTTTCTATAATGCTTACTTTAGAGGTCAATTATTTAAAAGATCATTCAATTAAAAGAGCAAAAGTTGTGCTCGACTTTATGACCTATCCTGCTGTTGAGAAAGTACCATTTTATAGAAACATATCCATTCACTGGCTACAGTACCTCTAGCGTCAATTAAAGCCGTCATTGGTGCTCTTTATAATGGGTGCTTTGTTATTTTCACAAGCTTGAGCAAAAGCTTTATAGCTCATGTATACAATTGATTGATGATATTCTGTCACTTTTAACTGTACTGGTTTTAGAAATGGAAGTAAAACAAATCCACAGCATGACTCAAGTTGATGCTAATGCTTGGAATAATCTTGCTGGTACGGCTTATCCTTTTATGCGCCATGAGTTTTTATTGGCTCTAGAGCAAAGTGGTTCAGTTTGCGAACATAGTGGCTGGGCTGCCGCACATTTGCTAGTCATAAAGCAAAATCAATTGCTGGCATTAATGCCTATGTATGTAAAACAACATTCATGGGGTGAATATGTGTTCGATCATTCCTGGGCTCAAGCTTATCAACAGCAGGGTTTGGACTATTATCCAAAGTTACTGTGTGCTATTCCGTTTACACCTTGCCAGGGGCCTAGGGTAGTTGTGCATGCCGGTATTGATACGCTGGACGTATTGCGTTTAGTGTTGGATTTTATTAAGCAACATGCGCAACAGCATAATATTTCATCATGGCACTGTTTGTTTCCTGAGTTACCACAGTTAGAACTATTGCGAACATTGGCTTTAAGTATACGAGAGGGTGTACAGTTTCAATGGTTTAATCAAGGTTATAATGATTTTAATGATTTTTTGAATACCATGAATGCCAGTAAACGAAAAATGATAAAGCGTGAACGTCGTCGAGTAGAAGAGCAGGGTGTTCAGCTCGTGCGTATTGCAGGACCCGATGTCAATGAGCAGCAGTGGCAGACATTCTTTCAGTTTTACTCATTGACGTATTTGAAAAGAAATTCTCAGCCCTATTTGAATCTGGCATTTTTTAAACAAATCGCTGCAACTATGGGGGAGCATTTATTATTAATACTAGCTCTTAAAGATGAGCAGCCTGTCGCTGCGGCTTTAAGTTTTATAGGTGAAGACACTTTATATGGGCGTTATTGGGGATGTTACGAAAACTATCATAGCCTACATTTTGAAGCCTGTTATTACCAAGGTCTTGATTATTGTATAGAGCAGGGCTTAAAGCGGTTTGATTCTGGCGCTCAAGGAGAGCATAAAATTGCTAGAGGTTTTGAGCCAGTCACCACTTATTCTGCGCATTGGCTTAAAGATGAGCGCTATGCAATAGCTGTAGAGCATTTTTTAGAGAAAGAACGAAAAGAGGTGCTGCAATATAAACAGGTTGCAACTAACTATTTACCGTTTAAATAAGTAAGCGATTAAATGTTGTTAGCTTTATTGTATTTCCCTGTGACGGACTATAACATTAACGATAGGGCTATTAAATCGTTTAATGAGTGCTTCAACTAAATATACTGAGCGATGTTGACCGCCTGTACAGCCTATTGCAATAGTCAAATAGCTGCGTCCTTCGGCTTCAAATCGTGGTATCCAGCGTTCAAGAAAAACACTGATATCTTGAAAAAACTCATCAACTAAAGGTTGCTCTGCAAGGAAATCAGCAACGGCTTTATCTTTTCCAGTTAATGCGCGTAATTCCGGAATCCAATAAGGATTAGGTAAACTGCGAGCATCAAAAACAAAGTCTGCATCTAGCGGCACACCGTGTTTAAAACCAAAGGATTGAAATTGTAGAGAAATATGTTGGTAATCACGTTCACCTATTTGATCTCTAATAAGTTCACGTAACTGATGATAGTGAGTTCGACTAGTATCGATGACAACATTTGCATGCTTTGCAACCGGTATCAACATTTCCTTTTCAATTTTCAGCGCTTCCTTTAACGGTGTATTTAAATCCGTTAATGGATGTCTGCGCCGCGTTTCGCTATAGCGTTTTAATAATGTTGCTTCTTCGGCCTGCATGAAAATAATTTCACAATCAATGCCTTTTGCGCGAATTGAAATTAATATCTCGGAGAAACTAGCTAGGCTTTCACTTTGGTTCCTAGCATCTATACCTACTGCTGTCTTGGCATAGGTTTGCTTATCCGCCAACATAACATGATTAATGAAATCTTCAAGTAAGGTAACCGGTAAATTATCTATACAATAATAACCACAGTCTTCCAAGGTATCTAAAGCGATACTTTTACCTGAGCCTGATAGGGCGCTGACAATAAGAAGTTTCATAATAGATTAGGCGAAAGATACAAAAGGAAGTTCGCTTTTGTCTTTCGCCCTATACCTAGTTATCTATGGCTGCCAGTTTTTTCTTTATGCTTAGTGATTTGACGATCTAACTTATCGACCATCTCATCAATAGCAGCGTACATATCTTCTTGATGATCTTCAGCAAAAAAATTTGCACCACTGACTTGCAAAGTAGCTTCTGCTTTTTGGATTAATTTTTCTACGCTTAAAATAACGTGCACATCAGCCACATTGTCAAAATGACGTGCTAATTTTTCGAATTTCGCATCGATATGTGCTTTTAATGCTTCAGTTACTTCAAGATGATGACCTGTTACTATTAGTTGCATGGAATAAACTCCTTTATTTAATGGTTGGTTGGTTTTCAATTGGCGCTAAAAAAGACGTTTGCGCTGACTTGATGATGAAATGAACATGGCTTCACGATACTTGGCAATAGTCCTTCTTGCAACATTGATGCCTTTTTCTTGTAAAAAATCAGCAATTTTATTATCACTTAAAGGCTTTGCTTGATTTTCATTGTCGATTAATTCTTTAATAAAAGCTCGAATGGCTGTAGAGGAACACTCGCCGCCTCCTTCCCTTGACACATGGCTGGAAAAGAAATATTTAAATTCAACAATACCGTTGGGCGTATGCATGTACTTTTGTGTCGTCACTCTGGATATGGTTGATTCATGTAATTCGAGCGCTTCGGCTACATCTCTTAATACCATGGGCTTCATGGCAATAGAACCATGTTCTAAAAATCCAATTTGTTTTTCAATAATACAACGGGCGACACGTAATAGCGTATCGTTACGATTATGCAGATTTTTAATAAACCATTTAGCCTCTTGTAAATGATCTTTCATACAAACATTATCTTTACTATTGTCAGCTCGTTTAATCAAAGATGAATAGAAGGGATTAATACGTAATTTTGGAGCAATGTCCTGATTTAAGTTTACTTGCCAAACATCATTCTGCTTAGTGACATAAACATCGGGGATGACATATTCAGAACTTGAACCTTGTATTTTTTCACCTGGTTTCGGGTCTAGAGTTCTAATAAGAAAAACAATATTAGCCAATTCAAGTTCAGTTACCCCCAGTTTGCGTAATAATTTTGCTTGCTCATGAGTTGCCAGCAATTTTAAATAGCGGGTTACTACAAGTAAAGCTTGTTGTCTATATAGGGTAGATTCTGGTAACTGTAGTAGTTGTAGCTTTAAGCAGTCACTTAAATCAATGGCTGCTATTCCCGGTGGATCGAATTGTTGCACTCTATGAAGTACAGCGATAATTTCATCAAAGTCTAAATCTTCAAATTGGCTTTGCAAGCCTTGATAAATCTCTTCTGGTGTATTACCCAGATAACCTTCGTTATTAATGGAATCAATGATGGCAATAGCGATAGCATGGTCACGCTCTGAAAAAATAGTTAATTCAAGCTGCCATAAAAGATGATCTTGTAGTGTTGCTTCATTACTACGTTGTGATTCAAATTCAACGGTTTCAGGATTACTGATGCCAGGAGCCAAAACAGGTTCATATGTATCTTCCCATGAAGAATCTGTAGGTAATTCATCCGGTATGTTAGTTTGTGATCCTTCGCTAGTATACGATTCAGAATATTCAACATTACTTTCAGAGGTGCTTATTGCTTCACTAGGAGTACCTTCATCTTCGTTGATCTCTAACATAATATTGGAATCAAGAACTTGTTGTATTTCTTGTTGCAAATCTAATGTCGACATTTGTAACAATTTAATCGCCTGCTGTAATTGAGGCGTCATTGTTAATTGTTGGCCTAGCCGAAGATGTAATGATTGTTTCATTCGGTCACAAATAGTCAGAAGTAATGTGTCTTGGTTACCCAGTTTTCTAGTTAGTGTAATGCCAAAAAATTACACTAATATTTATAAGCTAAAATTATTACCTAAATATACCTTACGAACTTCTTCATTTGCGACAATATCATTAGCTCCTCCTTCTGCAATGACTTTTCCGTCACTAAGTATATACGCACGATCACAAATACTTAATGTTTCTCTCACATTATGTTCAGTAATGAGTATACCTATACCTCGATATTTCAGATGTTCGATAATTTTTTTAATATCTTCAACTGATATAGGGTCAACACCAGCAAACGGTTCATCAAGCAAAATGAACTTTGGGTTAGTTGCTAATGCTCTCGCTATTTCAACGCGTCGTCGCTCTCCACCAGACAAGCTTAGGGCTATTTGATTGCGCAGATGACCAATATGAAACTCTTGTAATAAATCTTCAATGATTTGTTCTTGTTGATCTAATGTTAAATCAGAGCGAATTTGTAAGACAGCACGTAAGTTGTCTTTCACGCTAAGTTTACGAAATACTGAAGGTTCTTGCGGCAAATAACCAATGCCATGTACAGCTCTTAAATGCATGGGGAAATGAGTAATATCCTTATCATCTAGAGTTATATGTCCATGATCGGCTTTAATTAAGCCAACCATCATATAAAAGCTAGTGGTTTTTCCCGCGCCATTAGGGCCTAATAAGCCTACAACTTCACCGGTATTAACATGCAATGATACGCCATTAACGACATTTCGTTTGTTGTAAGTTTTAATGAGTTGATGCGCTGTTAGAATGGTCATTTTTAAATACTAAAAAGCTAAAAGTAAAAAAAAGGAAATTGCCTAATATCTTGGAATCTGCACTGACCGGGTATGGCTCTCTGATCTATCATTGATTGGCGCTCTTTTTGATGGGCTGTTCTTTGCTTTTAGGTTTTAAGATGACATGTACTCGCTTAGTATCAGTTGATTTTTCGCCAGCATTAACTAAGGATGTTTTAGTATTATATTCAATTAAATCACTGGCATAAATGCCGTCATCTTTCCAAACAGTTGCCGTATCAATGAGCACTAGTTGATTGATCTTAGGGAAGTAATGGCCTATAAATGATTCGCCTGTTATGTCTTTGGCACCGACATTAGGCGTTTGTTTGAACTTTGCTTTATTACCAGTAAAAACCAATTTTTCAGCGTCACCATCAACAAAATATACGACTAACTTATCAGAGTGAACAACGATACTACCTTGAACCGAGACGACGTTACCGATATAAGTGCTAGTAGCGCTAAGATCATCATAAGTGGCGGTATTTGAATCAATTGTTATAGGTTGTTCTGCATCTGTTTCTAAAGCAAGCGCATTGCAACTTAGAAACATCATAACTAATGCAATGTAGTAAAAGAGGGTGAATGGTTTATTTTTTTTCATAGCTTCCTTTTACATTAGCAAGTAATTGTAAATGAACAGGATCAGTAAAAGTTAAGTTCATGCCTATGCCAGTGGTTATATTGAGTTCGCTAATTAACTCTGCCCATTCAACCGTTTCTGCATAATTTGTTTCTGGCTTTACTTTTAATTCACTGGTATTAATCCTAAGAGGACTGACACCGTCTGCTTTTATTCTATCAATAACCACTTTGCCATTAAGTGATAAGTCTTTGCCGTCACTGGATAAAATACCCGTTTCTGATTTAACAACCCAGGGAGGTGTCATTGCATTAGCATTAATAAATGTCATGATAGGTGAGGTCATGTGAGTAGTACCATCATCACTGTAATGAATCATTTCATCAGCCAGCACCTTTTTTTTAAGAGCACCAAACTCATTCATTTCCCACTTTGTATAGCCTTTACTGGAATAATCAGGGCTATGCGCAGGTGCTTGAATATTGTGTATATCAATCATGCCAGTCATTCTAAGCATAAGCCAACTTAGTAAAGTAACAATCGCGATATAAAGATAAAATTTATTTTCTTGTAATGTCATTTTAGATAAGTATTTAGTACTTCATCAAAATGTCCCTGTGCTTGCAAAATAAAGTCGCAGACTTCACGCACAGCACCATTACCGCCTAATGCTGACGTACACCAGTCGGCATGTTTTATAACAGCAAAGTTTGCGTCATTAACGGCAATAGCAAGACCTACTCGCGTCATGATAGGTAAATCAAGTAAATCATCACCCACATGAGCCACTTGTTCTGGCGTGACACCCACTTTGATCAGTAGTTCGTTAAAAGCAGCGCGTTTATCTTCATGGCCTTGATAAACATGCTCAATACCTAAACTTTTCATTCTTAATGCGACTGAATTTGATTTGCGTCCTGAAATAACAGCAACTTCAACACCTGTTTGGCGTAATAGCTTAATGCCGTGTCCATCTCGTGCATGGAATGATTTGTACTCATTACCTTCATTATCAAAAAATAGCTTTCCATCAGTTAATACGCCATCAACATCCAGTATTAATAATTTCAGTTTTTTAGCTTTATCGATAATAGGCTGCATATCATGGATGCTTATCATCATACGATGCCTGCCCTTATTAAATCATGCATATTTAAAGCGCCCACGGCAATATTTTGCTCATCAACAACAATTAAGGCATTAATCTTTTTCTGTTCCATGATCTGCATGGCTTCGGCGGCAAGAATATTGGCTGAGATAAGTGCACATTGAGGTGTCATCACTTCACTAATAGTTGTATTCTGAATATCAATATTTCTGGCCAACGTACGTCTTAAATCGCCATCAGTATAAATGCCGATAACTCGATTACTCTCATTGACGATAGCGGTCATACCCAGTTTCTTCTCGGTCATTTCCAACAAAGCACTCCCTATCAGGGCCGTAGCAGGCACAGAGGGCATCTCATCATCGCAATGCATAATATCACTGACTCTTAATAAGAGTCGCCTGCCTAAGCTGCCACCGGGATGAGACAAGGCAAAGTCGTCACGGGTAAAACCTCTAGCATCAAGTAGTGACACAGCCAAAGCATCGCCCATCACAAGTGCGGCAGTCGTACTAGAAGTGGGAGCAAGCCCTAGAGGACAGGCCTCTTGTTCAACAGCAACATTAAGATGGACAGTAGAAATATTGCTCAAGGTTGATGCAGGATTACCCGTCATTGCGATGAGTGGTACTCCCAAACGTTTAATCAAAGGTAAAATTCTGACGATTTCTTCAGTTTCACCAGAGTTGGATAAGGCTAATACGACATCGTGTCGAGTAATCATGCCTAAATCACCATGACTAGCCTCTCCAGGATGCACAAAGAAAGCCGGTGTTCCTGTGCTTGCAAGGGTTGCGGCTATCTTTCCAGCTATATGGCCTGATTTACCCATGCCAATAACGACAACTCGACCTTCACAGGCAAAGAGTAGTTTACAGGCCGTAACAAAATCATCATTAATTTGTTCAGCAAGCGCAGAAATGGCTTGAGCTTCTACACTAATAACCGCTAAACCTAATTCGCGTAGTTTTTGGTCATCTAGGTTCATAGCTTGCATGACTTATCTTAAATTGAGTTGACATTACTATTCATGATATTCCGTTAACTGAACGGAAAACTAGCATGAGTGTAAAAGCTGAACATTATCGCATAAATACCTTAATTGTACTCGTTGATATGGAATTTGATGGTGGCTGTTGTTAACTTAAGTCATGATGGTATTGAGGGTAGGCTGGTTTTTAGTTGCTCATCAATTATTCTGAGTATCTTTAGAGCGGCAATAATTTTAGCTTTATCTGAACTTTAATTATTTAAGTCAGCAACTGGGCTAATAGAATTAAGTAATTCGGCGTCAGAGTGAAAAGCTAACAGAATGTATGAAAGAATACTGATGCTAAGGCAAACAGTTTACAGGATAGGTCAGAGATCAAGCCGATTAAGTCGAATAGTCGACAGAGGGTGAAGTGTTTGAAATTCAACATTTGATATACTGAGGGTAATCTCCGCAATCAGAACCAGAATAAACCTGTCATTTAAGTTTACTCTGGCAATGGTTTACTATTTTTATTTACGGGCTCCAGCAGAAGGATCAGGAGTGTCTAAAATACGATTGAGCATGTTAGTTTGTTGTGAAACTCTATCAGCTTGGGTTAAGTCGATCATGGATTTAAGGCCTGCAAAACGATCCTCAGCTTCTTTTAATAGTTCTGTTGCTTTAGTCATATCGCCCTCTTTTACAGCACTGCGGGCTTTCTTTAAAGAATCATTCGCGCGATTACGATTGCGGTCAACTTTATCATTAGCATTGATTTCTTTGCTGGTTGCTAATGCTTCTTTGATATTATCTATAATGGCTTCTTCGCCAGACTTACTCGTGATAGCTTTCATGGCTTCATTGACTTGAACGATAGTAGCATCTATGCCTTCTGCTGCCGTCATTCTGTTGTACATGCAAGCCATACCTAAACAAACGTCTGCAGTAGCCGAAAAAGATCCTAAAGATAGTGCTAGCGTGGTTGCAACAACAGTGCTTTTTAATAATTTCATATAATGTAAACCTCGTTATAGTTATTTTTATTAGGTCTGCAACTATATAGATAAAATGCTTCTAAAATGAGTTACATGACAGCGTGAACTTTAGCATAACTCTTCTGATTATTAAATGAATTATAATGACTTATAGCTAAGCTTTAGGTATTTTAACAATACCGATAATGTTGGATATAAATAGTTTTTACGAGTTTTAGATGGCTGGCTATTTAATGGCTTTGTCGATGAGGGTAGTGATTTTAGCTGCTGCTTATTTATTAGGCTTGGATAGTTACAACTATAAAATTGCACTAGGTGTTGGGTCTACAAGTCCCTAAAATTTTTTTTTTGTTAATAGAGGTGGTGTCAATGAATGAATACCAACATATTCTACTGGCCGTAGATTTTTCAGAGCGCTGCGATTATGTAGCAGAAAAAGCAAAGTCTTTAGCTTATAAATATCAGTCTAAACTAAGTATTATTCATGTCTTGGATAATATCCCCATGCCAGATACAAACTATGGCACGGTTATCGAATTAAATGACGATTCAGGCTATGATTTACTGGAAGTTGAAAAAGCTAAGTTAAAGCAATTAGGTGGGTATTTGGGAGTGTCTGTTGATCAACAGCGTTTGGTTTGGGGGCTTCCAAAGCAAGAAATTATTGTTTTCGCTAATGAACAACAAGCTGATTTAATAGTATTAGGATCTCATGGTCGCCACGGTTTAGCTCTGTTATTGGGTTCTACCGTAAATGCCGTATTGCATCATGCTATGTGCGACGTTATGGCGGTTCGATTGCCGACGCTCTAAATATTTAATTTCGATGTGAAAATCATACCCATTAGTCGAATAGCTTTGTGCAATGTATTAATAAGGGATATGTACGAGGGGCTTTAAATTTGAGTCAGTCTTCAACGATTTAATGTACCTTGCCGTATAATTAAGTTTTTTCATTTAAGGTTAATCTAGATGTCCATTACACTTGCTCTGCTTGAAGATATAGTTCGTGAAGCAGGAACGATTGCTTTAACGTATTTTAATGATTTGAAGAATGTTGAAGTCAACAAAAAAAGTCCTAGGGACTTTGTTACCGCCGCAGATGTTGCCGTTGAAGAATTTTTAAAAAAGACGCTGACTGAAAAGTATCCAGAGTATGGTTTTTGGGGGGAAGAAAGCGGTCAAAGTGACAATCAGACTAATCGTTGGATTGTTGATCCTATTGATGGCACGCATTCATTTTCACGGGGTCAATATTTTTGGGCGATTAGTGTCGCTTTAGAAATTAATCAAGAATTGATAATGGGTGCAGTGTATGCCCCTGCCTTAAATGATTTTTATTGTGCGGAGCAGGGTAAAGGCGCTAGTAAAAACGGACGAGTTATTAGTGTTTCTTCCGTCGATAATTTAGCTGAGTCTATGGTTGCGACTGGATTTGCCTGTTTAAGATCTTATTTGGAAGATAATAATTTACAGCGATTTGCTAAAATTGCTCAAAACACCACGGGACAGCGTCGATTTGGTTCAGCAGCAGTGGATTTGTGTTTGGTCGCAGATGGGCAAGTCGATGCTTTTTGGGAGCAGGAGCTTAATTTGTATGATGTTGCTGCCGGTGCTTTAATTGCCAAGGAAGCTGGAGCAACACTGACAGATTTCCAAGGTAATGCAGGTGTTTTTCCTAAACAAATCTTAGCGACTAATGGCCTTATTTTGAATGAATTATTGCCTTTGATGTAAGCTTTATTGCGTGCGCTTAGCCTTTAACTCGGGTTATTTTTAAGACGATAGATAATTCTTTTAAACGCCTCATGATTTTTGCTAAATGCACGCGATCTTTAACGGTCAGAATAATTAAATCAACACAAACACTATCATCTTGGTCGACAACTGTGACATTTTCAATGTTTGATGCTTGGTCAGAAATGGTTGAGGCCAACGTAGCCAAGGCACCTCGTTGATTAAGTATTTCTATGCGTAGTTCTGTGGAAAAATCATCGGCGATTTCATGGCTCCATTCAACATCTAACCAGTTAGTGTGTTTTTTGCGCGTTACTGCGCGATTTCGACATTCGTGGTGATGAACAACGATGCCTTTACCTGGATTAAAATAGCCAATGATATGGTCGCCAGGGATAGGTCTGCAGCATTTAGCTAGGGTAATAACCATTCCTTCTGTGCCTTTTATAATTAAAGGCGTTTGCTGGGCATTATCATGATCATTCAATTTAATATGCGCATTGATATCACTTTGCGTGAGTTGTTTAGCGATTAAAAAGGGCATTTTATTACCTAGACCAATATCTTCTAGTAACTCATTAATGCTTGAAAGTTCTAAGATTTTTAGTAGGGCTTTAATTCTATCTGAATCGATATTTTCTAGGTGTATATTCAGGGTTTTTAATTCTTTTTCCAGTAAGCGTCTACCTAAGCTAATTGCTTCTTGCTGTTTAAAATGCTTAAGATAGTTTCGGATACTGGTGCGAGCTTTTACGGTGGTCACATAATTAAGCCACTGTGGATTAGGTCTTGCCCAAGGAGCCGTAAGGATTTCAACGGTCATGCCGTTTTCTAATTTCGTTTGTAACGGTGCCAATTGCTTGTCTATGCGAGCAGAAATACAAGCATTGCCAATGTCGGTATGTACGGCATAGGCAAAATCAATTAGAGTTGCACCACGGGAAATTTTAATAATTTTACCCTTAGGGGTGAAAACAAAAACTTCCTGTGGAAACAAATCAACTTTTAAATTATCAATAAACTCAAGAGAATCACCTGCTGATTTTTGTATTTCTAATAAATCTCTTAACCATTCATTGGCACGAATCTGAAATTTTTCAGATTTATCGTCATCGGATTTGTAAAGCCAATGAGCCGCAATACCAGATTCTGCCATACGGTGCATTTCGTGGGTACGAATTTGAATCTCAATGGGTACGCCATAAGGGCCGATAACAATACTGTGTAATGATTGATAGCCATTAGCTTTGGGCAATGCAATATAATCTTTAAATCGACCGGGAATCGGCTTATATAAGTTATGAATAATACCTAGGACACGATAACAAGAATCAACAGTGTCACAAAAAACTCGAAAAGCATAAACATCAAACACCGATGCTAAGGATAGTTTTTTAATCAGCATTTTTTGATAAATACTGTAAATATTCTTTTCTCGTCCTGATACTTCACAGGGTAGACTCGCCTGTTCTAAACGTTTAGTAATTGTGCTTTCAATAGTGTTGATGATTTTACTGCGGTTGCCTCTGGCTTTTTTTATAGCCTTAGTTAATACCCTATGACGCATAGGATACATAGCTTCAAAACTTAACTCTTCTAGCTTATGTCTGATTTTATTCATGCCTAATCGATTAGCAATCGGTGCATAAATATCTAGGGTTTCACGAGCAATACGACATTTTTTTTCCGAAGGCATACTGCCCAAGGTTTGCATGTTATGGAGGCGGTCAGCTAGTTTGACTAAAATGACACGTAAATCTTTACCCATAGCCAAAAACATCTTGCGAACATTTTCTGCCTGAGTTTCAGCGCGACTTTGAGATCTTCCGTCGATTTTAGTTAGCTTTGTAACACCATCAACCAGTTCAGCAACTTCTATGCTGAATAGTTGGGTGATATCTTTTTTAGTGATGGGGGTGTCTTCAATGACATCATGCAAAATGGCAGCCATAATGCCACTAGCATCCATGCGCATCTCGGCAAGCGTGATGGCGACGGAAACAGGGTGACATATATAGGCTTCACCACTTTTACGATATTGCCCTAGATGTGCATCTGCGCTAAATTCATAAGCACGTATGCAATCGTTAACCTGAGCAGGGTCTAAATAGACGGATAAGGCGACACATAAACGCGAAATCAGTTCATCCTGAAGTCCATTTTGAGTGACGGCAACGTCTATTTTCGACATAGTTAGCGATAGTTAGAACATTGGGTTGTGGTCATGGCTTTCGCCGACTCGGTGTAGTAAATTGATATTTTCGGTCGTAACGTGTCCAGCTGCTATTTCGCGCAAGGCAAGAACGGTATCTTTATCTTTGCCGCGTGGCAAAAACTCAGTTGCTCCATGACTTAGTTGGCGTGCTCTTGTGCTCGCCAATAGTACCAATTTGAAACGGTTTTCTACGTGTTCTAAACAATCTTCGATGGTAATTCTTGCCATTTTTAAACCTAGGTAAGTGAAAAGTTATCTGTCTGTTGCGCAGACAAATAGGGATCTAAGGTACAAGGTACAGACTGCGAGGTCAAGGTGTAAAACTGATACAGCTTTATTCTGATAGCGGCTAAAATCTGAATGGGTCAAAGATTTCAGCCGCTGCTACCTCACTGAGTGATATTTTTAGCTGCGTGATTTTAATATAGCCACTGCAGGAAGTTCTTTGCCTTCAAGAAATTCAAGAAA
>QVQF01000122.1 GCA_003584895.1 Methylococcales bacterium | reverse complement strand
ATTAACCCCATTTACACAAAATATGGGACACCCTCCCAGACCTATTAAGGCAATTATAGGGCTATCTTTCGCTTACCAGACCTATTAAAGCAGTTATAGAGTCTATCTTTCGTTTACCAGACCTATTAAGGCAATTATAGGGCTATCTTTCGCTTACCAGACCTATTAAAGCAGTTATAGAGTCTATCTTTCGTTTACCAGACCTATTAAGGCAATTATAGGGCTATCTTTCGCTTACCGGACCTATTAAAGCAGTTATAGAGCCTATCTTTCGCTTACCGGACCTATTAAAGCAGTTATAGAGTCTATCTTTCGTTTACCAGACCAATTAAGGCAATTATAGGGCAATCTTTCGCTTACCAGACCTAATTAAAGCAGTTATAGAGTCTATCTGTCGCTTGCCAGTCCTATTAAAGCAATTATAGTGCTAGCTAGCGTTCAGTAGGATAAACTAGCCTGCAACTTAGGGCAGAACTGATATATCCGTAAGCTTTAGCCTTTCACCTGCGCTAGCAAGAGCTCTTTCTAAAAGTAAACAGTTAATCTCAATCTACCCCGCCTTAAATTGAGAGCTAATAAAATAATCTATTGACCTAGTTAACAATGTTAGGCGACAATGATCTGCGTTAATTATTAACGTACCCAGCTGCAAAAGCTTTATCTGCTTGACAATCTCCGATTTTATAATAAATAAATTGTGAAACTATTGGCTATCTCGTTGCTAAGACTATTCTTGGTCAACTTAACTGGTGCGTAGTCGCTTATTTTACAGGCATCGTATTTTTTATATCATTGATACACCTAACCGATTGTGTTGTTTTCTAATTTAAGGTGATCCAAATGAAGAAAGTATTATTAAGCTTTACTACAATTGCAGCTCCCGAAAAGGCTAGCTACTACCGTAATGTAGTCGCTAAGTTTACGGGCAATGCCTTGTTCCCCACACCAATAATATCTCTGGCTGATTTAACCATTGCACTCGATAAATTTGAGGCAGCTATTTTAGCCGCTCGTGATGGAGGCCATTTAGCAGTCGCTGTTATGCACGATACTGAAATTGCGATTGATAAAATGTTTAGAAGCTTAGCTCATTATGTAGACATGATAGCCGATGGCGATGAAACTATTATCATAAGTGCTGGTTTTCAGGCGACCAAAGATATAGCTCCCAGAGTTAAATCACCCATAACAGCGAATGATGGGGATCATAGTGGTAGCATTAAAATAATTTATAAAGCTAACGAAAGGGCTGGTGCGTATATTATCCAATGGAGTAAAGATGCACTGCCTAGCACTGAAAGTGGCTGGGAGGTTTTGGCAACAGTAACTCAGACAACCTATGTTTTAAGTAACCTTGTTGTTGGTTGCTATTATTATTTTCGAGTAGCCGCTGTAACGCCCGATGGTACTACCGAATTTAGTGAGCCAATACGAAAATTAGTAGTTTAGCTAGAATTTGTGGCTAGCACAAAAGACCTGTCAAAACAGTAGTGAAAGCTTTTTTATCGTTTACACATGCTCCGGCGTAGAAATACCAACAGTGTATCTCTGCGCCACTGCCCCTACTTAAGGAAAAAAACAGCAAGTAGTCTCGATGTAATGTACTGGAATTAAGGTTTTCAGACTTTATAAAGCCTAGGTTTCGCTATGCAGCATCGAGGCTAGTCGCTATGATAAGAGTGGGGTGTGTGATGGATAAATATAGCCAAGACTTAGGGTCTTGGCTATATTTGTTTTGAGCTTAGGATTCAGAAGATGCTAGTTTTTTATCAGTTTCATACACTAATAAAGGTTCTGATTGACCTAAAATAACACTTTCGTCGATAACCACTTTACTGATGTTATCGGCTGACGGTATTTCATACATAGTGTTGAGTAAGACATTTTCTACAATAGTTCTAAGTCCGCGAGCACCGGTCTTTCTTTCCATAGCCTTAGTGGCGATAGCTTTTAAAGAATCTTCTCTGAACTCAAGTTCTGCACCTTCCATTTCAAACAAATGTTTATATTGTTTGATGAGGGCATTTTTAGGTTCAGTTAAAATTTTAATTAACGCGGCTTCATCGAGTTCTTCTAGGGTTGCGATAATAGGCAAACGACCTACAAACTCAGGAATTAATCCGTATTTGATTAAATCTTCAGATTCGACTTCGGCAAAGAGTTGACCAATATTTTTGGATTCATCTTTGGTTTTAACATCCGCTGAAAAGCCAATGCCGCCTTTTTCTGAGCGGGCTTTGATAACACGATCTAAACCAGCAAAGGCACCGCCTACTATGAATAGAATATTAGCGGTATTGACCTGTAAAAACTCACCTTGTGGATGTTTACGACCACCTTGTGGCGGTACTGAGGCGATAGTGCCTTCGATGAGTTTTAGTAAAGCTTGTTGTACACCTTCACCTGAAACATCACGAGTAATAGAGGGATTGTCAGATTTTCTGGAAATCTTATCAATTTCGTCTATGTAAACGATGCCAGTTTCTGCTTTTTCTACATCATAATCACATTTTTGTAGAATTTTTTGAATAATGTTTTCTACGTCTTCACCGACATAGCCGGCTTCTGTGAGCGTAGTAGCATCTGCAATAGTAAAGGGTACATCTAAAAGACGTGCTAAGGTTTCGGCTAACAGTGTTTTGCCTGAGCCAGTTGGACCTATTAGTAAGATATTACTTTTTGCCAATTCAATAGAGTCTTTTTTAGATTTGTTGCGTAAGCGTTTGTAATGATTATAAACAGCTACCGCTAAAATCTTTTTAGCACGATCTTGTCCGATCACATAACCGTCTAGCTCTTCTTTTATTTCTTTAGGCTTGGGTAATGAATTGCCTGAAAAAGTCGAGGTCTCATCGTCTAATTCATCTTTGATAATATCATTACAAAGTTCTACACATTCATCACAAACGTAGACAGAAGGCCCAGCAATCAGCTTTCTTACTTCATGTTGGCTTTTGCCACAAAATGAACAATAAAGTAATTTATCGTCATCTTTACTATTTTTATCATTACTCATTAATCAATCCTCTGCAGTACCAAGTACATAGCTCAAGTTTTCTATATAGCTTAGCTTAGCCGAAATATCCGAACAATACCAATCCGTTATAGATCGGTAGTGCTTGCTCTGTTGGCTAATACTTTATCAATGAGGCCATAACTTACGGCATCATTAGCATTCATGAAGTTGTCTCTGTCAGTATCTTGTTGTACTTTTTTCAGGGGTTGGCCGGTATGGTGTGACATGATGTTATTGAGTTTGTCTCTAATAGACAATATTTCTTTGGCATGTATGTCAAAATCAGACGCTTGGCCTTGAAAGCCACCTAAAGGCTGATGAATCATCATTCTTGAGTTTGGCAAGCAATAACGTTTGTCTTTAGCACCACCCGTTAATAATAATGCTCCCATACTTGCTGCTTGACCGATACAAAGAGTGCTAACGTCGGGTTTAATAAATTGCATGGTGTCATAAATCGACATGCCAGCAGTTACTGAGCCACCAGGAGAGTTAATATATAGATGTATGTCTTTATCGGGATTTTCAGATTCTAAAAAAAGTAACTGAGCAACGACTAAGTTAGCCATGTAGTCTTCTACTTGGCCAACTAAGAAAATAACGCGTTCTTTTAAAAGTCTGGAGTAAATGTCATAAGAGCGTTCGCCTCTAGCGGTTTGCTCGATGACCATGGGGACTAATCCACCTGCGGCTTCCAGTGCTCTAGCTTGATTTATTGCAAATTGATTATACATAGCTAATCCTTAACGCTGATCCATGACATCACTGAATTTAACGGTTTCATCCGTTACTTTGGCTTGGGTAACTAGCCATTCAATAACTTGATCTTCTAAAACCATTTGGCGAACATCGTCTAGTCGTTTTTCATCAGAGTAATACCAACTGACCACATCTTCTGGACGTTCATAGCTTTTTGCCATATTTTGGATGGTCGCTAGTACTTTGTCATTGTCAATTTCAATGCTATTTTTTTGTACGACTTCACTTAAAATTAAGCCCAAAGCTACGCGACGTTTAGCTTGTTCTTCAAAAGCATCTCTAGGGATGTTAAGTTCTTCAAGTTTTGTTTTTTGTCTTTTAGCTGTTTCGATATAAGGTTTAAGAAGATTTTCTACTTCAATATCGATAAGCGCGTTAGGTGTGGTTATTTGAATTTTTTCATATAACTCGTTCATGACAGCAATTTTTAATTTGCCGCGCAATGCTTGTTCGAGTTCTCTTTCCATATTGTTTTTGATGTCAGCACGGAATAGCTCAATTGTTCCGCCTGAGATGCCGTAAGCTGCGATGAAGGCTTCATCAATAGTTGGCAACACAGGTTCTTCGACTGAAGTTACGTCTACGTTAAATTCAGCGACTTTGCCTGCGAGTTTTTCATGGTTGTAGTCTTCAGGGAAGGTCACTGAAAATACTTTATTGTCACCGGCTTTAAGACCAATCAGGTTCTCTTCGAATCCTGGGATCATCTTTTTCTCGCCGCAGATGACTTTAAAGTCTTCTATGCGGCCATCAGTAAAGTTTTCGTCGTCCGCTATGCCGGTAAAGCCAACAGTCACGCGATCAAGTATTTGCGCAGCGCGATCAACAATCAACCAATCTTGCTTTTGAGCTCTTAATTTTTCAATCATGTCATCAACGTCACTGTCAGCAACGCTGGCTTGTGGGCGCACGACTTCAAGTTCTGTAACGCTTGCTAATGATATTTCAGGATAAACTTCAAATACAGCGGTGTATTTGAAACCATCAGCTTGGTCTATTTCTTCAATAAGCGGGCGTCCAACAGGATTTATATTCTGTTCTTCTAAGGCTTTATAAAAGGTACTGTTGATGAGATCGCCGGAAACTTCGCCGCGAACTTGCTCACCATACATTTTTTTAACAACCTGAGCAGGCACTTTGCCTGGGCGAAATCCATCGATTTTTACTTCGCGGGCTAATGATTTTAAACGCTGAGCTATTTTTTCCTGAACTAAAGCTTCAGGCACATTTACAGTCATTTTTCGGCTTAATTCTGATGTCATTTCGACAGAAACTTGCATTCCTATACCTCGTGTTTGTATGTAGAAGATTTTTTATGAGTGCCGTTGATGGCTTGATAAAACTGAAAGCAGAACGATGATTCGTAAAGCTTTTTAGAATAGGGTGGTGCGAATGGAGAGACTCGAACTCTCACAGGATAACCTACTGGAACCTAAATCCAGCGCGTCTACCAGTTCCGCCACATTCGCATTTTGTATGAACGGACTATTCTAAAGATTAATGATGGTTTTAACAAGTTATAAATTAAGTTTTTTCTTTTTTATGTCTGATAAGAATCAATTGATACCTAGCATCTAGCAAGATTTTGTCGTAAAGTTTTACTTTCTGAGCGAATACAGACCAACAATTTAACCCTTTTGCAATAATTCTATGACTAAAAGTAATATTTCTAACCGAATAGTTGTTCTTGATACCGAAACCACCGGACTTAGCACGCGAGAAGGGCATCGAATTATTGAAATTGGTTGCGTTGAATTAATAAATCGTCGTTTAACAGGGAAACGGTTTCATGCCTATCTTAATCCAGAAAGAAAAATAGATGATGGCGCTACTGCAGTTCATGGCATCAGTAATGAATTTTTAGATGATAAGCCGTTTTTTAAGCAAATCTCAGCTGAATTTATAGCCTTCATAAAAAATGCAGAGCTAGTTATCCACAATGCGCCATTTGATGTTGGTTTTATCAATAATGAGTTTTCACGTTTAGATAATCACACAGAAACGATCGCTGATTTCTGTTTAGTTTTTGATACTCTCGTTTATGCTCGAAAAAAACATCCAGGACAGCGTAATAGCTTAGATGCACTTTGTAAGCGCTATGGTATTGATAATAGCCATAGAGAATTACATGGCGCCTTACTTGATGCGGAAATTTTAGCAGAAGTATTTTTGTTAATGACAGGAGGGCAATCATCATTGATAGATGATGCGCCTGCTAAGGTAAAGCCAGTGGTAGCAAGTTTAAATACTCCTAGATCAACAGCAAATCGTCCTGCGCTAAGTGTCGTGCGTTGCAATGAGGAAGAGCTATCTGCTCATCAAATAAGTTTAGATACTATTGAGAGCTGTTTATGGAATCAATAAGTAAATAGCGTTGCTTTCGCGTTTAAATTTCGAACGAGAGGTATAAAAAAAGCCCCGATTGCTTAAGGCAATCGAGGCTCAAATTTTTAAAGCGAAGTGTCTAAAGCCATCTGGCTTTAAGACAACATGATTACATCATGCCGCCCATTCCACCCATGCCGCCCATGCCGCCCATATCAGGCATGCCGCCATGACCTTTGTCATCGCTAGGTGCATCAGCAATCATGACTTCAGTAGTCAGCATTAAGCCAGCAACAGAAGCTGCATTTTGCAATGCAGTACGTGTTACTTTAGCAGGATCTAAGATACCCATTTCGATCATGTCGCCGTATTTGCCAGTTGCAGCATTGTAACCGAAGCTACCAGTGCCTTTTTGTACTTCATTGAAAACTACTGAAGGCTCGTCGCCTGCGTTAGCTACAATTTGACGTAAAGGCTCTTCCATTGCGCGACGTAAAATATTAACGCCGACCGTTTGGTCATGATTAATACCTTCTAAACCAACTAATGCTGATAATGCGCGAACTAGAGCAGTACCGCCTCCAGCAACAACGCCTTCTTCAACAGCGGCGCGTGTTGAATGCAATGCATCTTCAACGCGAGCTTTCTTTTCTTTCATTTCAATTTCAGTTGCAGCTCCCACTTTAATGACAGCAACACCGCCAGCTAATTTAGCCAAGCGTTCTTGCAGTTTTTCTTTGTCATAGTCAGAGGTTGCATCATCAGCTTGGGCACGAATTTGTGCAACACGTGCTTTGATTTGATCTTCAGAACCTGCGCCATCAATGATGGTTGTGTTTTCTTTAGTGATTTGTATTCTTTTTGCTGTACCTAATTGCTCAATTTCAGCTTTTTCTAAGCTCAAACCCACTTCTTCAGAAATAACAGTACCGCCAGTTAGTACAGCAATGTCTTCCAACATCGCTTTACGACGGTCGCCAAAGCCTGGAGCTTTAACAGCTGCTACTTTTACAATGCCACGAATAGTGTTAACAACTAGTGTTGCTAAGGCTTCGCCTTCAACATCTTCAGCAACGATCAATAATGGACGGCCAGATTTAGCAACGGCTTCCAAAATAGGTAACATTTCACGAATGTTAGAAATTTTCTTGTCGTAAATTAAGATTAGAGGATCATCTAATTCAACGCTCATGTTTTCTTGTTTGTTGATAAAGTAAGGTGACAAATAGCCACGATCAAATTGCATACCTTCAACAACGTCTAATTGGTTGTCTAGACCTGAACCTTCTTCAACTGTAATAACGCCTTCTTTGCCGACTTTTTCCATCGCTTCAGCAATGATTTGGCCCACTGAATCATCAGAGTTAGCAGAGATAGTACCTACTTGAGCAATGGCTTTGTTGTCAGTACAAGGTACGGCTGAAGCACGAATAGATTCAACGGCTTTAGTCACGGCTAAATCAATACCGCGTTTTAGATCCATTGGGTTCATGCCAGCGGCAACTGCTTTCAAACCTTCGTTGACGATAGATTGAGCCAATACAGTTGCAGTCGTTGTACCGTCACCGGCAACATCAGAAGTATGTGAAGCTACTTCTTTAACCATTTGCGCGCCCATATTTTCGAATTTATCTTTTAATTCGATTTCTTTAGCAACAGATACACCGTCTTTAGTAATGGTTGGAGCGCCGAAGCTTTTGTCCAAAATCGCATTACGGCCTTTAGGACCTAATGTTACTTTTACTGCGTTTGCTAAAATATTAACACCGCGTGCCATACGAACACGTGCGTCATCACCGAATAATACGTCTTTTGCTGCCATTTTTATTCCTTAGTAGTTTGTGTGATTATGAAGTAAGAAGTTTTAGGCTTAACCTAAGATGCCCATGATGTCTTCTTCACGCATAACGATGAGATCATCACCGTCAACTTTGACTTCGTTACCAGAGTATTTGCCAAATAATACTTTATCGCCTACTTTAACTTCTAAAGCGCGCACAGTACCATTGTCTAATGCTTTACCAGAACCAACGGCTAAGACAATGCCTTGGCTAGGTTTTTCAGCAGCAGAGCCAGGAAGGACGATGCCGCCTGCTGTTGTTGTTTCTTCTTCAAGACGTTTTACTATGACTCTGTCGTGCAATGGACGTATATTCATCTATATCTCCTAACATTAAAATAAAGGTTTTCGGTTATTAGCACTCGCTAGTAATGAGTGCTAATAATAATCAGGTTTTGCAGTCTGTCAAGTTATTTGGCATCATTCACCTCCACCCTATAACAATAATTAAGCTATGAATGACACTCAACTACTACGCTACAGCCGTCAAATCATGCTGCCTCAATGTGATATTGAAGGTCAGCAAAAAATTCTTGCCGCCAAAGTATTAATCATCGGTGCCGGAGGTTTAGGATCTCCAGCAGCGATGTATTTAGCGGCAGCAGGGATTGGTAGTATTGTTATTTATGATGATGATGTAGTTGAACTTTCCAACTTACAGCGACAGATCGCTCATCACACACCCGATATAGGGATGGATAAAGTAATTTCAACCTGCGAAACTCTCAATAAATTAAATCCTGAAGTACAAGTAAAAGCAATTAAGCAACGTTTAGCAGGAGAGGAGCTCGATATTGAAGTCACTAATGCTGATGTGGTGTTGGATTGTAGCGATAATTTTTTAACACGTTTTGCTATCAATAAGGCCTGTGTTAAACATAAAACAGCCCTAGTTTCAGGAGCTGCAATACGCTTTGAAGGGCAAGTGTCTGTATTTACACCGGGGAAAGATAATAGTCCTTGTTATAACTGCTTATATAGCAGTGATGGTGAAGAATTACAGAATTGCGCAACTAATGGCGTTATTGCACCCATTACGGGTATTGTTGGCAGTATTCAGGCCTTAGAAGCATTAAAGTTAATTATGGCTATTGGTAAGCCATTAACTGGACGTTTATTGTTACTAGATGGGCTGACTATGGAGTGGAATACTATGAAGCTAGCAAAAAACCTAAAATGCCCAACTTGTGGAGATAGCCAGTAGGGGCGTATTGCATACGCCCTTTATAAAGTACTCCGACCGAAATATTTGGATGTTTCAATAATTTTCGAAACGTTAGGGGGGATGTTACAAACCCCGTCCCGCTTGAGAAAAGACGGCTCGATTGTCGCTTCTTTCTGCGTAACGTTAGAACCCAATTAATAATTAATGTTTATTTCTTACCGAGTCGACTCTTGATAAAATGAATAGCCGTTTCGGCTAAATCATTAACAAACGAATGACTATCACCATGGGGTTCAATTTCTCCAAAGGGTTCGCCATTTTTCTTGGTGTATTTATAAATAAAATAACCTAGCGGTGCAAATGCTGCACTAGCTATGAGTAACATAATAATAAAAAGCTCAGTAACATCAGCCATAAGTCCTCCTCATCGTTGTATAGTCTTATTATTTTCAGGTGAATTCGGATAATACTCTTTTATTAAAATAAAAAACACCCCTGCTTGAATCATGTCTATGTTGCGTAAAAAAATAGTTCATCGTATACTTTGAACTAGCTTGCTTGATCAAGCTAGCAACTAATTCTAATAATTACTGGAGGTTCATTATGAAATGGGAAACACCAAGCTATACAGACCTACGTTTTGGTTTTGAAGTAACTATGTACATCTACAACCGTTAAGCACAATCAAGCTCCAGAGCTTGGAAGGGTTTACATAAAAAAGGGAATCTTATCGATTCCCTTTTTTTTGCCTGAAAAATATTATTGCCGTATCATTCAGACATTTTATGTAGGTTTTTACTATGAAAGTTAGAGTTCTTGGTTCAGGTGCGGGTGGTGGATTTCCTCAGTGGAATTGCAACTGTCATAATTGTCATCGTTTACGCCATAATGCCATGAACGGTAAATCGCGTAGCCAATCATCTATTGCCGTAAGCACGGACAACAAAAATTGGTTGTTGATTAATACTTCGCCTGATATTCGTAGCCAACTGGAAGCTTTTCCTGCGATTCAGCCTAAAGAAGGTGTTCGTGATACGGGCATTAAAGCGATTCTGTTAATCGATAGTCAAATAGATCATACCACTGGCATGTTGATGCTAAGAGAAGGCAAGCCCTTAGAGGTTTATTGCACGGATATGGTTAAACAAGACCTAACTACAGGTTTTCCTTTATTTACCATGCTAAAAGATTACTGTACCGTTAATCATCATGACATTCCTGTTGATGGTAGTAGTTTTACTATTCCCGCCATCGAAGATTTACGATTTTATACCCAAGCTTTAAAAAGTAAGGCGCCGCCTTATTCGCCGCATCGTTATGATCCCCATGAAGGCGACAATATTGGTGTGATTATCGAACAGATTTCTACCGGTAAAAAAGTGTTCTATTCGCCCGGGTTAGGTGAAATTGAGCCCCATGTAATGACTGCCATGCAAGAAGTTGATTGCTTATTAGTCGACGGTACCTTTTGGACTGATGATGAAATGTGTACACAAAACATCAGTCATAAAAAGGCGCGCGAGATCGGACATTTACCACAATCTGGCCCTGGTGGCATGATAGAAGTGCTAAGTGGCGTTGCTAAAGCTAGGAAAATATTGATCCATATCAATAATACTAATCCCATCTTAGATGATGATTCTGAGCAGCGCAAAATCCTTGATGCTGCCGGCATTGAAGTGGCCTATGACGGCTTAGAAATCGATTTATAAACCCATTACAGTGACTCACTATGAACAATAACGACCAACAAGCATGGACTAAAGTAGAGTTTGAAGCCGCATTACGTGGCATGGAAAAGTATTATCACATTCATCATCCTTACCATACTTTGATGAATGAAGGTAAGCTTACCCAAGCACAATTACAAGGTTGGGTGGCTAATCGCTTTTATTATCAAGCTTGCATTCCCATTAAGGACGCTAATATCTTAGCCAATTGTCCTGATCGAGAAACCCGCGCTAAATGGACGCAGCGTATATTAGATCACGATGGTCATCCCGGCGATGTGGGTGGTATAGAAGCGTGGATACAATTGGGTCTTGCGGTTGGTTTAACACGAGAAGATATCACCTCATTTAAGCATGTGTTACCTGGCGTACGTTTCGCTGTTGATGCTTACGTTAATTTTGCTCGTAGAGCAGAATGGCATGAGGCAGCGAGTTCTTCTCTGACGGAAATGTTCGCGCCCAAAATACATAAACAGCGCCTAGATAATTGGCCAGAACATTATCCTTGGGTTGATGTAGAAGGTTACAGTTATTTTCGTAAGCGCTTAACCGAAGCACGGCGTGATGTTGAGCATGGCTTGGAAATCACCTTAGATTGGTATAAGACTCGCGCACAGCAAGATCGTATGGTGCAAATTTTACAGTTTAAGTTGGATGTGTTGTGGTCTATGGCTGATGCCATGTATATGGCCTACATTAACAACATGCCACCATATTTTAATAGTGTGGATGCTGAGCAATAAGGCGTGTGAATACACATTCGAAATGTCGATCTACGCTAACCCTAACCCTAACCCTACTGAGTCATTATCGGGGTGGGCTTGCGCTATTTCATAGGTGATTGAGTGGTTACATAACGTATTGTACCCACATCTTATGGAATAGCGGCTAACGCCACGAGACCCAATGATAAAGATGAGAGCGATTAAGCTCCACCTTTCTTACTCATCATGCCTTTTGACGGGTTGTAGCCGACGATAGCGGCCGCCATGAACACGATAAAAGCCCCTAGCGTGTAGAAAAAAGCCTGTTGATCAAATTGCGCATATAAAGCAAAGCGAATTAACTCCACAGCTTGAGAAAAGGGATTGTATTCGGCTAGTGTGGCCAGCAGAGCGCTAGACTCTTTCATTTTCCATAAGGGATAGAGCGCGGTAGACATAAAAAACATAGGGAAAATAACAAAATTCATCACCCCCGCAAAATTCTCCAGTTGCTTAATAAAAGATGACATTAACAAGCCCAGTGCACCTAACATTAAACCCGACAATATTAGTGTAGGCATCACCCATAAGTAACCTTGCCAGGGCGCATGTATGTCATAAAACCAAGCAATCCCCAAAAACACATAAACCTGTAAGATCGATACAAAGGTACCGGCCAACAATTTACTGAGCAATAAAAACCAACGGGGCAGGGGACAGACCATTAAGATGCGCATGCTGCCCATTTCTCTGTCATAGACCATCGATAAGGAACTTTGCATGCCGTTAAATAATTGAATCATGCCGATCAGTCCTGGCGTGATATACACTTCATATAAAATATAGGTTTCATAAGGTGGGGTAATAGCGAGACCTAAGGCGGCTCTAAAACCGGCGGCAAAGACGAATAGCCAGATTAGCGGCCTAACCAGTGCTGAAATAAAACGTTCGCGTTGGGTAATGAAGCGCCAGAGTTCTCTACCGATAATGCCCGACATGGCGCGCCAGTAATGTAGCCAATTCATGACGACTCTCCTTGCGTTAAATTATAAAAAGCCTCTTTGATTGAGGCGCACTCGGTGGCGGCTAAGACCTCTGTAACCGTGCCTTTGGCTTTAATACAACCTTTGGATAACACCACTAAATGATCGTCAGGAAATATCTCATCAATTAAATGACTAGCCCATAACACCGCTAGATTTTCTTCCATGGCTAATTGATGTACATAGTCAACGATGGCTAAGCGACTGGGAACATCTAAGCCGACAGTCGGCTCATCTAACAATAATAAGGCGGGTTTATGTAATAAGGCTCTAGCAATTTCTACGCGGCGTCTGTGTCCACCATTAAGCTGGCGTATTTTTTCAAAGCGCCGCTCAAACATGTTTAAGCGTTCGAGTTCTTGCTGTATGCGTGGCAGGGCTACTTTGCGGGCTATGCCGTGTAAAGCCGTGTGATAGAGTAAATTCTGCATCACCGTTAAATCCATATCCAACGTACTTTGTTGGAATACTACACCCAACTTGGCTAAGGCTAGACGTGTTTGGCGCTTAATATCATAGCCACATAAGCTAATCTGGCCTTCACGGCTATCATAAAGGCGCGTGATTAAAGAAAACAAGGTGCTTTTTCCTGCACCATTAGGCCCCAGTAATAAGGTGCATTCACCAGGTTGTATGCTAAAACTAACCTGATCTAAGGCTATTTTGCCACTATAAGCGTAACTTAACTGTTCGATACATAAGGCACTTGGAGTATTTATATTCATGGTTTTACCGCTACGCCCCAAGGATACGTGCCTACGCCTATCGACTTAGTCACAGTTTGGCTGTCTAAGTCGATAATAGACATATCATTACTAGTGCCGTTAGTGGTGTAAAGACGTTTTTGATCAGGCGAAAAGGCTAGATTCCAAACCCGTTGCCCTACCAGTAAGATTTTTTCGACTTCAAAAGTTTGGGCATTAATCACCGCGACTCGGTTTGCAGGGCCTAGGGCTACATAAGCTCGATGTCGCTCTTTATCAATGACTACGCCGACGGGCTGAATTTTATCGGTGGTAATGCCTGATATTTCAAACTTAATCGTTTTAATAAGCTGTTGGTTGTTAGCATCTAAAACCATAACACTGCCAGCCATTTCAGAACTCACCCACAGTTGTTGGCTATCTGCGGTAAAACTTACCGCTCTTGGACGCGGATCAACCAAGGTGTTTTCAATAATGGTATTAGTTTTGGTATCTATCCAATGCACCATATTGGTGGTTTCAGAAGCGCTCACTAGCCAGCGATTATCAGGACTCACGGTAATGCCTTCAGGCTCGACACCGACCTTGATTTGTTTGATGGCTTTTTTATTAGGGACATCAATGACTGTGACCAAGCTGTCATCTTCATTGGAAACATAAATACGATTACCCGCAGGATTTAAGGCAAAGGTTTCAGGGTCTTTGCCAGACGGTAAATGACCGAGCTCCTTAAAGGTGGAGGCATCGATGATTTTGATGGTGTTGTCATCGCTAGTGGCGATATATAAAAACTTATAGTCAGGGCTGATAGCGATGCCTCGAGGCCGCTGTCCTATGGGTATGGTTTTGATTAATTGACCCGCAATAGGATCGACGATGGCTAAGGCATTATCATTTTCTAAAGTAACAAAGACGCTTTCAGCCATAACATTACCTAGGCAAAGTAAGCCTATAGCTATGCTTAAACAGGTTTTTTTTATCATTGTGGTGTCCATTGACAGTGTGATTCAGCTTGATCATAACCTAAAGTATCGAGTTCGGTTTTGGGATGTAAAAAGCCCTCGATAGGCGCGACAGCGACTAATGATCTAGGTGCCGCTAGTAAAACAGGCATTCTTAATTGGCCGTCCCAGCTTCTAAAAGACAGCGGTGCGCCGGTGTAACCATTTAAAGCAAAGGCAGGGCTTAATAGATAAGCTTTGATGGGATTCAGTTCGCTAGATAAACTGCGAGTGGCCGCTTCTCCTAAGGCGCGCGTTGCTAAATAAGCGCCATAATCTTGCTCTTCCATCCAACGACCGGCTTTATCTTTAAAGCGGTTTTGCATTTGTATGGCGCCCCATTGCTCATGGGTTTTATGCCAAGCACTGGCAATCAAACCTTGTGTACCTATGATAGGTCTAGCTAGCCAAGTGCGATAGTCAAGATACTCACCAAATTCACTGTGTTCATCGGCCACCACTAACACGTCATAGTCATCAACTTGCGTAAACACGGCAATATCAGATTGCGTGGTTTTACGGGCATCATAAGTATGCTCCCAGATTTTTTCGGTGACTATTTTCATACCAAAGCGTTTGGCTGAACGTTTCAAGGCATCGGCATATAAACGATCTTCTGGGCTGTTGCCTATCACCAGAAACCATTTGTTCCAGCGTTTCTTGAGCATATATTGCGCTAAGGCATCTGCACGCATGGCTCGGCTAGGTAGTAGGTGTAAGACATTACTACGACATTGCTCGTTGCGCAAAGCATCATCTAAGGTAGCAACATCGAAGAGCAGTATGTTTTTTGCTACGGGTAAGTCGGCTATGGTGTTAAGTTGCTCGGCATTTAGATTAACGATCACATACTGAAATTTATTGGCGATGTCTTTGTTAAAGGTATCGACGATATTTCCTTCTATGGGTACGATAAATTTAACTAAATTAAACTGCTGCCCGGTAAATTCACCGGTGGTATTGTCATCAGCTATACCAAGTTCTGCGCCTTTTAAGCCTTTATCTTTAACAAATGGATCTAAGTTGGATAGTTGTGGCGGATTTTTTTGTTCTTGGCTTAAGTAAGCAATATTGATGTTGAGCTTGGCTTTTGCATAAGCTGGATGGGTGGTGCTAATCAGCAACAAGTATAAAAGGCTAATAAATATTTGATTAGGTGGGTTAATTAAGGGCATCATTTTCTTAGCAAAGAGATTATTAGCGGTTAATTTTAACGGATTTATAAACATTTATTTAGTTTTTGCACTATCGATGATTGCTAGTCTAGGTAATGTTGATAATAATAGCTGCAAATCGCGGTTAAATCCGATTAACACAGTTTAAAGGCTGCCTTACCATGACCAACATCACCTTAAGTGCTATTACGCTTTATCCCGTAAAATCTTTGGCTGGCATTAGTGTTAATAGCTGGCCTGTTATTCGAACTGGACTGAAGTACGATAGACAATGGATGTTAATTGATGCAGAACAGCAGTTTTTAAGTCAACGAAAATTACCGTCAATGGCCTTGATAAAAACGGCTTTGACCGAGACGCATTTAATCTTATCCGTACACGGTAAGGATGATTTATTATTGGCTTTGGTGCCGATAGGCGGCAACGTTATTGATAGCCAGATTTGGGCGGATCAATGTGCAGCTACTAGCGTATCGCTAGAGGCAGATCAATGGTTGAGTGATTTTTTAAAGCGTGACTGTCGCTTGGTCTACCAACCAGAAACTTTAATGCGCGTAGTTGATGCTCATTATGGACTGCCTACCGATACGGTGGCTTTTTCTGATGGCTTCCCCTTTTTAATTATTTCAGAAAATTCATTAGTGTCTTTGAATAACGACATGGCTTTAAATTTACCTATGACGCGCTTTAGACCCAATTTAGTCGTTTCTGGTTGCGAAGGGTATGCAGAAGACAGTTGGCGTGAAATCAGTATAGGCGCGATTGACTTTAGATTACCTAAGCCTTGTTCACGTTGCTCTGTAGTAGTCATAGATCCTGAAAGCGCTGAAGTTGGCCAAGAACCTTTGCGCACACTCAATCTGACTAGAAAGTGGCAAAACAAAGTCTATTTTGGTCAAAATGCTTTGCATGATCAACAGGGACGACTAACCGTAGGTGATCGTGTGCATGTTAAGGCAACAGGGGACAGGAATCCGCCGCTTTGAGATAAAGCTTTATAAGCCTTACCTCGCCCCTCTACCCCACAAAATAACTTCCACAGTATTAAACAAGATAGAGAAATCTAAAAACAAACTGTAATTTTTAACATAGTACAAATCGTATTGTAGCTTTTGTATGGTGTCATGCTCGTCAGCGCCGTAGGGATAACATAATTGTGCCCAACCGGTAATGCCGGGTTTTACTCTATGTCTTTCTTGATAATAGGGGATGCGTTCATTAAAGCCTTTAACAAATTCGGGTCTTTCTGGTCGGGGGCCAACAAAGCTCATGTCGCCTCTTAAAACATTAACAATTTGTGGTAGTTCATCAATGCGACATGCTCGGATGAAACGCCCTACGCAGGTAATGCGATCATCATTTTTTTGTGCCCATTGCGCCCCATTTTTTTCAGCATCTGTCTTCATGCTTCTAAACTTAAGTACATTAAAGGGTTGGTTTTTTTCACCTACGCGTATTTGTTGATAGAGTATCGGTGCCTTAAGGCCGCTTTCCAAAATAATAGCCAATACAGTTAAACACATGATGGGCCAAGCAACGCTGAGTAATAGGATGCTGGCAAATAAATCAAAAGCTCTTTTTTTAAGCGCTCTTAAATCACCTTGTGCAAAGCCATCACAAAAAATTAGCCAACTGGGACTCACATTGGCTAAGGAAATAATGCCTTGTTCTCGCTCATAGAATTCGACAATATTCATGATAGTTAAGCCTGACATTTTGCAATCTAATAACTCATCAAAAGGTAAACCTAATCTACGGTCATGGATGGCAATAACAATTTCATCAATTTTATAATGCTCTGCAATTTTAATCAGGGATTGATCGTAAGCAATAATATGACTTTTATCAACGATAGGCTCTTCATCAGCTAAGGCTAAAAAACCAATAATGTTAAAGCCTTTGTGGACTAAAGACTCATTCAGTGAAATTAATTGCTGTGCTTTTTCACCACTACCGATGACTAGAAAACGTCTTTTTAATCGATCAAAATGCGCAAACTTATAAAACAGATAACGTATGCATGACATACCTATAAAAGCCAGCATAATGGCAAACACTAATACGCTGCGAGCAATATAAAGCTCGGGTAATAGATAATAAATGCTAACAATGAGCAATATGCCTAGGCCAAAGCTAATACAAATCCTAGTCATCAAGTTATATTCTTCACCACTCAGCGTACGTCTATACAAGCCTAAGCCGATGCAAGATAGGCTCATGACGCTAGAAAAAATGAAGCTGGCTAAGGTGATGTGGTTTTCGGTGTACCAAGATTCCGACATCAGAAAGCGTATGTCGCTACCCAAATACATGGCGGCAAAAAACATACAAAACTCTATCAATAATAAAATTAGATAAGCTCTGGATATATAGTGGCGAAAAATGCGTATCATTTAATTCCCCTTGCTGTGTGTTGATGTGGCTGCAATTAATAGTAGCCTTTGGCTTTTAGTAAGCTTTCTACGTAGTTAATGGGTATAGCGTAAGAAATTCCACTGGGCTTGGCTAAGATGTTTTCTTTACTTTCTTGTACAAAGACTTTATTAATAACGCCGATAACTTGCCCTGATTCAGGATGATAAAGTGGGCTACCGCTATTGCCCGGATAGGCCGTGGCATCCAATTGAAAGACATTATAGGGGTCTTGTAAGCGTTTAAATTGAGCTTGTTTTATTTGGCCGGATTGGATCATAGGAATGATATTAGGTGTAATGGCAGAAATGATCCCTCTATGGGTTACTGGAGATAGTCCTAGAACCATGCCGATAGGAAAGCCGGTGAAAGCGTATAGTTGTCCTTCGCGCACTGATGCTGTAGAACCTAATGTCAGTGCTGGCAAACGTTCATCGTTGATTTTTAAGAGTGCTAAGTCATGATCTTTATCGACAGCCAGTTCAGTTGCAATAATGACTTTATCAACATTATCTTTATGATAAAAAATAGCGATCCTTTCTAAGTGTTCAATATCTAGAGTTTCAGGTATGGCGTGTGCATTAGTAATAATTAAACTGCCATCGCCGACGGCAAAGCCTGTCGCCATGAATACCGAACGTGGATTGCGTCTAGGCATATAAGTGCCAATTGCCACAATGCTAGGTTTAATCTTGGCTACCGTATCAGCAAGTGAAGGTTCTGCACAGATTGATCCTGAGCCTAATAAGGCGATAAGACTTAAAAGAACGCAGCGTAGGTTTAAGATCTTGTTAGATAGCGTATGGGGTTTTGAATGAATTGACATAGACTTTGAGTTAAATGATAGGTGCTGTTTTCCAAACCTGCGGTGTACGCAACAGGGCTAAAAACAGTAGTAAGAAAAACAATAGCGTTAGCCGTGGTGCATCAAACGGGCTGTCAACCCACGCCACCACGAGAAAGCCGCTAAAAGCCGATAATAAAATACTTGAGTAAATTGCTTGCTGGGGAAAAAGCCGACAACAGCGATGTATGGCCAAGGAAAATAACAAAATAAATACACTAAGCCCCAGCCAACCTTGATCGAATAATAGATGCACCCAAATATTTTTGATATGCCAAGGATAGTGTTTCTGGGAAGAAAATAACCATAAATCAGTATTATGCGAGAAGTCGCCATTTTTAATTATGTTAATGCCTTCAGGATTCAGTAATTGCACATTATCAATATCTATGGCTTGCCCTACAGCATTATCGTTATAAAAAGATAATTGTATGGGACGCTTTAACAGACCTAGGGCTACCGGCTCAGCTAGATTATGGCTGTCGATAATTTGCTCTACACGCTGCCACTCAGGTTTGCTGTTGCTTAGCACAGTGCTGCAATTTAAAGAATATAGCAGCGACTTTTCACACAGTGAGCTAGATAAGGTTAGGCTTAGGTTTTTACTACGGATATCTAAAAGTAAACGGTACGCTGTGTGAGCGTTAACAGCAATATATTGCCCCATAAATAAAGCATCGCCACCAGATAAACGTAAATAAGATTGATCTTTTTCGGTGATTATTTCATAGCTAGCCGGCTTGATGCCCTCGTTGTTTAACCAAAAAAACGTTCGAGGGAAACTGCCTAAGCCCATGCCGAACAAAGAGGTCGCTAAATCATCATCTCGCATAGAAATAGCATCTTGCCAATGAGCGCTACGAGTGTTTTGATCTTGATGGTATGCATCAAAGCGTTGTTGAATATAGCTGCCCCGTAATATTGGCAACGCGATGAGTAAACTGGTAATTATTAACAGCAAAGGTATTCGAAATTGTTTGGTCAGCTGCGGTGTTTTTCTAAAGCCTATGAGTAATGTGAATAACAATACTAAAAAGCCTACACAAAAACCTAAATAGCCACCACGTGAAAAAGTGACTAGTAAGGTATAGATGCTTATTATAAACAAAAGGATGCCGAGTACCCAACGGCTGTTATGGTGAATATCATTAATAAATAACAGCGTTATAAACGGTAGCGATAACATTAAATAACTTTCAATATGACCTCCGCCCGTATGCATACTGGAAAATAAAGCGTTGATGCGATAGTCACTACTAAAATCAAAC
The DNA here is from genome assembly GCA_003584895.1 of Methylococcales bacterium. Lineage (GTDB taxonomy): Bacteria > Pseudomonadota > Gammaproteobacteria > Methylococcales > Methylomonadaceae > Methylobacter_C. Next base: position 23,244 of record QVQF01000122.1, on the reverse strand, counting down.
AAACTAACAAAGACCAATCGTTCAATGATGGCAAACAAAGATACACCCGCTAAACCTAGTAAGATGCCATAGCCGAAGTAATAGAGAGCATCACGATAGCGGCGCAGAGTGAGTTGCAAAAAGGGCAAGAGTAGTAAGCTCCATAGATAACCTTTACCGACTCGTAAACTATTAAAGTGACTGTAATAATGATTAAAAGCGTTGGCATTAATAACAGGTAAAGGTAACAGGCCTCTTAATAAGCTAATGCCATAGAGCACGGTAAATATCGTTAACAGTAAAATACTGGGTATAGTTAATAGCGACCTCTGGGCATGTTTGGGTTTGTGCCAAAAGTAATAGGCTAGGGTGGTTAAAATGAGTAAATCAAATTCATCAAAGAAAAAGCGCCCTGTCCATGGGGCAAAATCCATCAATGGTAATAGAGCAGGGATAACGATTAGCCAAGTATAAGGCGCATAAGCTAGTAACGTGGAATAGCCTAGCAAAAATAATCCTAAAGCAAAGGGCGCGACAGGATAATCAAATAATACCACCATGATGAGGCTCCACAATAGTAAGGACAAGATGCGCCAACGCTTATCGGCCTCAAATGCTGGTAGTACCTGCTGTTGTGTGTGTTCTGAAGTCGTCGCAAGCGGCGCGATGGTTATAGTCGGGATAGTATTTTTAGTATGAAATAACCAGGATGGTATGGCGCTCATCAATTGATAGCAAGCCGCTGCTGCCATAAAGGCCAACCAAATATTACTGGGGTCTGGATGTTTAGCTACTAAAAACAATTTACCTGTCTCTATGGCCAATGCCACAAATCCTGCAAGTAAGCCTACAAAAAACCAATGCAGAGTAGGCGGGTTTTGCAAATAATCTTTTTTGATAAAGCCTAGCCAACAAAATAAACCGATAGGAAAATAAAGACCTAAGGTATTTAACAAGCTCACCAAGGCCACGCCTTCAGAGGTGTAATAAAAATAATAGAGCGGTAAAAAATGAATGTCTGTCAGCCGTTCTAAAGCGAGTTGCGGTAATAACCAGTGATGAGTGAACTCTCCGTTAGCGGTGATCAGTAGTAAAAGATAGAGCGGTATGATTAAGTACAGTGATCGTTTTAGATAGCTGAGTGTGATAGATACATCTAATGTTTGAATGCGTGACCATAAGCTAGCGCCTAAGCCCATGCCAATCATACGAGTGATGATGGATAGTCCTTGCCCAGAACCAGATAATAAAAAGACCTGTATCAATTCAAGTACCAAGCCTATCAAAAAGCCTAGTAAGACAGCAATGGTTATTCGTTGTTGTACAGAAGGCAAATAACCACATAAAAGTCCTAACGGTAATAATACGGCTATTTCAGAAAGTATCTTAAGTCCACAACGAACCCCATTAATTTGGCAAGTAGAGAAAGACATAAAAATGTTATCTGAACCATGGGCTAATTTCAGATTAAGCTCAGCGATGGAGGTGACAAAATCATAAGGGAATAGACTGAGCGCGCCATAAATAAGTATATAAAAGATAATGGCTGATTGTACTGAGAGTCTGTTAGCACTGACTAACTGACGCCATAAGCCTGAAAAGTAATCACTTAAAAATAGCCAGGTCAATACTCCTATCAGTGATCCTAATGCTTCAGCGCTTAAATCGTTTAATGAGACTGTCCTAGGTGGGAAAAACAACTGGGTAAATTCCACTACAACGGCGACTAGCAGACAAAAAGCCAAGACTAGGATAGCAACTAAAAGTCGACCTAGCAGAGTATGTGCGCAATTAATTGTGGCCGCCGCAAAAAAAGCCAAAGGAATGTATAGCACTATATTGGCTATCCAATCTGCCCTAGAGGCTGCACCTAAGTTTAAATAAGGGATATGTTTAAATTGAGTTAAGGCCGCTTCAATGGATAGATGATTGAACACCAACGGCACGAGGCTGCCATAGATGATAAAGGCTAAATACAAGCTAGTAGCAAAAAAAACACTGCGGTTCATCATGACAGAATATTATCGGTTGTTTAGTTTTGCGGCCATCCATACGGATCTAGAGTAAGTCAGGTTAGTGCAGCGGGCCCCGATAATTCTATGAAGTTAAAACAGAGAAGTTAAAAGCCTAGGACAAAATTAACATGATAATGGTCGGCTGTCAAAATACGTTAGCTTAGGTGTGCTAGCTGAGCATTGTCGTTAATTAGTAATGATTCTTTTAGGTAGGGCTAACATAGCGTGCAAGCACTACTATTTATGGATTTAGCTGTCTACAGATGTTTAATATTGTGAGACTCCGGCATAAACTTCCACCAGCAAGGACTAATGATTAGCAATATTACACTGCTGCTTAGTGCCTTAAAACGCATGATGCTCAAAAATATGGCTTATTGGCGATATAAGGCTAATACCTGTTTGACGTAGTTTTGGGTTTCAGGGTAGGGCGGAATAGTGTTGTTATTGCGCATGACGGCATTTTCACCGGCATTATAGGCCGCCAATGCAAGATCTATGCTGGGATTGAATAAAGCTATTAAATGTTTTAAGTAGCGTATGCCACCATCCACATTTTGATCAGGATCATTGCGATCAATAACACCAAAGCGCTTGGCAGTATCTGGCATTAATTGCATGAGCCCGACTGCGCCTTTGGGCGATTGCGCATCGGCATTGTAAGCAGATTCTGTTTGAATGACTGCATGTACTAATTTGGCATCAACTTGGTGTTTATAAGCGGTTTGTTCTATAAGATCTGCAAATCTTTTTTTATTAGCTCCACTAAAGTTTTGATTTTTGAAATAGTCGCCTCTTAAAGCAGAAACAGAAGCTGGAATGAGTGGCCGTGGTAGTGATTTAATGATGCGCTTATAAAGATTATTGCGAGGTTCATCGGTATAGTAAATACGGCCATCAGTATCGACAAACTTATAAATATCGGCAACCACCTGAGTAGAGCTTAATAACATAACTAGCATAACGACAAATTTCATTAATTCACACCTAGTTGATTAGCGTAGTGGTTATTTTAAGCTGTCATTATTGTAGTCGCGTAGGTTGGGTTGCATGCTTTTCGCAACCCAACATGTCGGAGCTTTAATGTTGGGTTAACGATAGAGCCGTTAGCCCAACCTACATTTATAGGCTTATACTTTAACCATTACATAACTTGCGGCTTTAATCGCATTGTTTTTAGCCTCGTCAACGCTATCTGCGCTGGCTAAAGCAACGCCCATGCGTCGGTGGGTAAAGGCTTCGGGTTTACCGAATAATCTTACTTCGCTATCAGGTACTGTGAGTGCTTGCGCCAAGCCCTCATAACTCACACCCATAGCATCAACGCCGCCTAAAATAACCGCACTGGCTCCAGCTTGTTGTAAATCAGTATTCACGGGTAAGCCTAAAATAGCTCTAGCGTGTAACTCAAATTCATTTTGTTTCTGGGTGACCATCGTCACCATGCCTGTGTCATGCGGTCTAGGACTGACTTCACTAAACCATACTTGATCGCCTTGGATAAATAACTCCACGCCAAACAAGCCTAGTCCACCGATTTCCTGCGTGACTTTAAAAGCAATATCTTGAGATAAGGCTAAAGAAGCTGCGCTCATAATCTGCGGCTGCCAGCTTTCTCTATAATCACCGTTTTCTTGTCGATGTCCGATAGGCGCACAAAAATAGGTTTGTATCACTTGATTGGCATCTAAGGCGCGTACTGTGAGCAAGGTAATTTCAAAATCGAAATCAATTTTGGCTTCAACGATCACTTTACCAGTATCTACTCGACCGCTAGATTTAGCGTAATCCCAGGCCGCTTTAAGTTGCTCAGGATTCTTGACCATCGATTGGCCTTTGCCGGATGATGACATAGTTGGTTTAATAAAGCACGGATAGCCAATGCCGGCCTCTACTGCCGCTAGTAATTCCTCAAAACTTTGTGCAAAAGCATAGTTTGAAGTCGGCAGCTTTAACTGCTGGGCGACCAAAGTACGTATACCTTCTCTATTCATGGTTAATTGTATAGCTCTGGCATTAGGTACCACGGTACACAAGCCTTCGGCTTCAATTTCAGCCAGCGCCGTGGTGGCTATCGCTTCAATTTCAGGAATAATAAAGTGCGGTTGCTCAAGAGCAATTAGCTTTTTGACGGCCTCGGCATCGGTCATATCGATAACATAACTACGATGAGCGACTTGATGAGCTGGGGCATTTTCATAACGGTCTACTGCAATCACTTCAACGCCATAGCGTTGCAGAGAAATAGCCAGTTCTTTACCTAATTCACCACTGCCTAATAATAAAGCTTTGGTCGCATTGCCGCTTAATGGAGTGCCTAATGTCATTTTGTATCCGTTAAATAGTGTTCTATGTCTTCTTTTGAAAAGCCGATCTTTTTAGCAACACGATCAGCGTGACTGACGCGCGATATGCCGTCAATTAATTTATAAGTCGGCGCTTCATTTGCAAACTCAACTTGCTTCGCTAAACCTACACGCAGCTTGGCAAAATGATCAACCAGTTGATGATTGTGAGTAATTAAAATAGTGCTATTGCCTTTACGGTAAAAACCGTTGAGTACGTTAGTTGAAGATTCCATTTTTTCTTCAAAGGTCGTGCCTTCGGAAAGTTCATCTAAGATGACTAAACTTTTAGGGCTAGTGGCTAGAAAAATATCTTTGGTGCGCTTTAATTCGGTACCAAAGCGACCTTCTCCATCGTTTAAATGACTCACTTCAGAGACTTGATAAAAAATTCTGTCAGCAACCGTTAAGGTCGCAGCAGTTGCAGGTACAAAACAACCGATTTGCGCGAGTAATTGAATCTGGCTAATGGTCTTACAAAAGGCGGTTTTGCCACCACTGTTAGGACCAGTGATTAGTACTAATTTATCGTCTTCTAACCTAAAGTCATTGCCTACATAATCAGCATGACCTTTGCCTAAGATAGGGTTTTTGGCTGCGCTTAAATGAATGCGGTGATGATCGCTAGCTATCAATGATGGCAATACCGTAGGGTTAGCCATCGCCTCAGAAAACTTAATAAACGACAGTAACTCATCGAGCTGACCTAGAGCATCTAAAGTTTCAGCGACTTCAGATGATTTTTTAAAGTCATTTCTTAAAGGAATAATACAGCTGTCTCTGTCAAAACTGCCGACTATTGGATAATAGATCAATAACAAGGGAATGACGAAAATAGTCGCTGTTGGTATGGCTTCAACGGAAATATTAAACATATCCGTAGGAAAGAAATGCGCTAATGCCCAAACCATACCAAAAAATAAACTGATCAGCAGTGGCTTAAATAAGCTGGGTTTAAAAATGATGGCAGGTGAAAAAGAACTCGCTCTTTCTTGCTTAGATTGTATGCCAGCTTCGGAAATATAAGCGGGGCCTTCCATTAACGAATAAGCTCGAGAGTTTTCGTAAGCTTTTATTTTAGCGAAGAGCGCAATTAAATAAGGGCTTTGTGGCGCGTCTATGCGGTAAGTCTGTTCTACCAATTCCAGTAACAGCTTTATGCCGCGCTTATATTGTAAATAACCATAGCCTTCAATTTCATGAGCTTCTCTAGCTGTGCCAAAGGTACCTAAAAACTCACCAAATAATAAAGTGTAAAAATTGTTTTCATGACTCGCCGCATTAATAACTAAAGCGTCTATAGCTGCTTTAAGTGCGGGGTTGGCTTGTAATTCTTTGACAGCCTCTTGCTTAGCTTGAAGATGATCAATGTCATCAGATGGTTGCGTTAAAGACCGAAATAAAGTGGCTTGACCTACCAAGGTTTCGGCATGATTGACGGCATCAAACAGCTTATCGACTTCCATGGTATTAAAGGCGCTTTCGTCTAAGATTCCGACGCCCGTAGCCAAAGGCTGAGTAGATTTAACGACTGGCCACAGTGCTTGCCAGCTTTGTAATAACGTTTCTTTCATAGTTTAGCCTCTGTGGCGTAGGTCGGGTTAGCGGCAGCGTAACCCGACATGTTGCGATTGTGTCGGGCTACGCTGCCGCTAACTCGACCTACAGACCTCTAAGTAGACATGCCTAACAATAATCGTCATTCCGGCATGGGCTGCCGGAATCTAGGTTACATGGATATATTTCGTGATTTTTATAGATGCATAGCTTAGAGAACAGGTACCACAAAATAAATAGTTCGTTAATCGTGTAGTTGAAGTAACTGAATCAGGGCGTCAACGTGCGCTTGGCTATCGTTTAAACAAGGGATATAACGATATTCACTACCACCTGCTTCCATAAAGATAGACTTGTTTTCCATGGCAATTTCTTCCAAAGTCTCTAAGCAATCTACGGCAAAACCTGGGCAGACGATATCAATGGCTTTAATGCCTTGTGTAGGTAGGACTTGCAAGGTATCAACACAATAAGGTTTTAACCATTGAGCTTTACCAAAACGAGACTGAAAAACAATCATCCATTGTTTTTCAGTAAGTCCCAGTTTTTCGGCAATTAAGGCTGCTGTTTTATGGCATTGGTGAAAGTAAGGATCACCCCACACTGTTAATTGCTCAGGTAAGCCATGAAACGACATCACTAACAGTTCGTTTTTAGCTTGCTCACGCCAAGCTTGCTCAATAGAGGCAGCAACGGCAGCAATATAATGGCTGTCTTGATGGTAATCACTAATAAATTGAAAGCTAGGCAAATGTCGCCATTGTTTCAGTTCTTTGGTTAAATCATCATAAATAGACGCGGTCGTCGTTGATGAATACTGAGGATATAAAGGCAGCACCATGACATCAGTGATACCGTCTTTTTTAAAAGCTTTTAATTGCGTGGCAATAGAAGGCTCGCCATAACGCATGGCATAATTGACAGTGATGCCTTTAGGCTTTAATTGTTCGGCGACTTTCTCGGATAATTGTCGAGTCAGATAAGTTAACGGTGAACCTTTTTCATGCCAGACTTTGCGATAAGCTTTTGCCGAGCGACTGGGCCGAAACGGCAGCACAAAAAAATTCAGAATCAACCACCATAGTGGGCGTGGCAAATTAACCACGCGCGGATCTCCTAAAAAATCTTTAAGAAAGCGACGTACCGCTTTAGTCGTCGGTGCTGTAGGTGAACCTAGGTTGGCAAGGATGATCCCGATTTTTTTATGGCTCATGAGGATTATTATCTATTAATAAGCGTTAAGAATTCTGAACGTGTACTGATCTCTTTACGGAACACGCCCGTCATCACCGAAGTAGTCATTACTGAATTTTGTTTTTCAACACCACGCATCATCATACATAAATGCTTGGCTTCAATCACTACAGCCACTCCACGTGCACCGATAGAAACTTCAATAGCATCAGCGATTTGTTTGGTCAGTTTTTCTTGGATTTGTAAGCGCCTTGCATACATATCAATAATCCGAGCAACTTTAGACAAGCCTAGAACTTTGCCCTGAGGCAAATAGCCGACATGGCATTTACCGATAAACGGTAATAAATGATGTTCGCACAAAGAATACAGCTCTATGTCTTTAACGATAACCATGTCTTCAGTATCAGCGCTAAAAATCGCGCCATTAAGGACTTCTTCTAAGGTTTTATCGTAGCCATTATTAAGAAACTTGAAGGCCTTAGCCGCTCTTTTGGGGGTATCAATCAGGCCTTCACGGGTTAAGTCTTCACCGACGGCTGAAATAATACTAGCGAAATGTTCTTCCATGTTATGAGGTCTCAATTATCAAAAAATGGCTAAAAGTATAGCATTACCTCTTAGGTTACTGCTAGATTTAGAGCTGATTTAGACAGGGTGTACATGGATTGCAGTATGCGAACTAGCTGCTAAATTAGCCAATATCGACACTCAACGCCAAGTGATAGAGTTGGCGCTAAGTGAATTTAATCAGCGTACTAATAAACACGACTTAAGAGATTAAGTCAGTAACGCCGATACTTACGACAATAATGGAGTACAAACCTAGGTTTGCAGTCTGTTTATCATTAACCTGAAAAAGTTGCGTGAACATGGAGTTCTGCTTCCTCGATTCTACTGCGTTACATCGAGGCTATTTGCTGCCCTTAAGCCTGTTTTCTAATATCAGGCAACTTAGCGTATAGTTAGCCCTTTTCTGTGGGTATAGGTCATGACAAAAACCGATGTCATCATTATCGGTGCTGGCGCATCAGGTTTGATGTGTGCGCTTGAGGCTGGCAAGCGTGGGCGGCGTGTGTTGGTCATCGATCATGCTAACAAGGCTGGGAAAAAGATTCTTATGTCAGGTGGTGGCCGCTGTAATTTTACTAATCTCACGGTAGAGCCAGACAACTTTATTTCAAATAATAGTCATTTTTGTAAGTCGGCTTTGAGTCGTTTTAACCAATGGGATTTCTTGGCCTTAGTTGAGCGTCATCATATTAATTTTCATGAGCGTGAGCACGGGCAATTATTTTGTAATGACAGCGCTAAAGACATCTTGACGATGTTGCTGGCTGAATGTGTGGCGGTGAATGTTTCGGTACAGCTAGATACACGCATAGCTAGCATAAAAACCTGTGCAGATGGTTTTACGCTTGAAACCAATCAGGGTGTTTTGACTTGCGCTTCTTTAGTGGTCGCGACGGGCGGTTTGTCGATTCCAAAAATGGGTGCTACGCCGTTCGGTTATCAAATAGCTCAGCAATTTGGTATTGCCATTGTGCCTACTCGAGCCGGCCTCGTGCCTTTAACTTTACAACCAGAAGATAAGGAAAAGTTTTCTCCGCTGTCAGGCATTGCCGTGCCTTGTACGATAAGTAATCATCGCGAATCTTTTACTGAGGCCTTATTGTTTACGCATCGAGGCCTGAGTGGTCCCGTGGCTTTACAAATGTCGTCTTATTGGTTTGCTGGTGAAGACTTGGAACTTAATTTTTTACCTCAGCTAGATTTAGTGGATACCTTAAAAGAAAAACGTCGTGATAAAGTCAAGAGCACCTTAAAGACAGTCTTAGATAGCTATTTACCTAAGCGCTTAATTAGTTGTTTGTTACCTGAAGAGTTATTAAGTTGCACTTTGCCGGATTTATCTGATCGCCAGATACAGTTGGTTGCTCAGCAGTTGCAACAGTGGCAGATCAAGCCCAATGCTACGGAAGGTTATCGTACCGCTGAGGTCACTTTAGGTGGGGTAGATTGTGATGCCTTGTCTTCTAAAACGATGGCTAGTAAACAAGTGCCTGGGCTTTATTTTATTGGTGAAGTGGTCGATGTAAGTGGTTGGTTAGGTGGTTATAATTTTCAGTGGGCGTGGTCATCGGCTTGGTGTGCTGGGCAGTATGTTTGATGGTGTATTACCTGGTTTTTTATATTAACTGATGTTACGCAGTCATTCAGCGACTTATAAAAAACCAAATAATGAGATCGCTATCGCGACGATTTATTCAATCGGGTTATCGCACCCGAGGGCGAGATACTTTCTTTTGCTCCGCCAAAAGAAAGTATCCAAAGAAAAGGCGGCTCGATTGCCGCTTCTTCCTGCGCTCCTCGGTTTTATTGGGGGTCGGTAGAGAGAGCTTCCTGCCCTCCTACCGCCTCGCGGCATCCATGCCGCGCCCCTTCGGGCTAATCCCAAAAAAACCTGCGGTGCTCAGCGCGGCAAACGAGAGTAAAACGACGTTACTACGTAATGTCGAATATTAAGGCAAAATCCTTGTCGGGTTACGCTGCGCTAACCCGACCTACAAACTACAAATCATGCAGTAACCGATACTTTGTAATCTAATAGCCGAATCTCTAAGGCGAAGTCATTTAATATATTGGTATCTAAAGGGCGAATCTTTGAGGCTTCTGGCTGTAAAGAAGGTCTAGCGATGGTGTACAGCAAAATGTCTTGTAGCTGGCAATCCAATTGTTTGAGGGTCTTGAATAAGTCGATAAAAGCGAGTCTTTCTTTGTTTGAAAAACCTTGTTCATCATAATCAACTAAGCAGGTTTGTAACTTAGTCGGGCATAACGAGGCCGATAGCAATAAATTGTTAAGGCTGGTTTTGCTACTTTGGCTGGCATGATTAATTAAGGCTCTGCCTTCTTCGGTGGCGCTATCGAATTTAAACCAAACTTCACCGCCATAAGTTTTCAGTGCGCTTAAGCCAGCTTGAACATTAGCTTGATGGATTAGGCTGCCATTGGTAATGAGTACATAGTGGCTGTCTGGAAATATACCTGCCTCGGTGGCTATTTTTCCGATCAATTCTACTGCGGCGGCAAAGTCTTTTAGGCTAGTGGGTTCGCCATTGCCGGCAATGGCAATGTCCTTAATGATGCGTTTGTCAGCAGGAACATAATAGCGATCATAAAAGTCGCCTTCTTTAACATCGTTAAGAAAAGATCGTAATTCTTGCTCTAGTAACTCAAGATCTATTTTAGGTGCTGCACCAATTTTTAAGTCGGGTACTTGGCAATAAATACAGCGCCAGTTGCAGGCATTGTTGGTGTTAAAGTTAATGCCGATGGATAAACCGCCCATACGTCTTGAGATGACGGGGTAAATGTAGGTTAATCCTGCGCTGTCTGAGCGATGATCGGTGGTTGTTAATTTCACTGCGCTTACTCTGTAGGGTGATGGTATTTTTAATATACAGTAGGTCGGTTTAGCGATAGCGTAACCCGACAACTTAATAATGCTGCAATCGTAACGGCTTTGAGTATAACGACATTCTACGGTGAACTCTAAGGTTTTTGCTGTTCTGTTATCTTGTATAAGCTAAAGCTTCGAGTATGACTTGTTCATCTGCACCGAGTCGACTGACATTTTCGCTGATATATCTACGCCAACCGCGTGCGCCAGGTTCTCCATGATACAAGCCTAAAATATGGCGTGATACGCTGTTTAAACGAGCTTCGGTTTTAAGTTGTTCTTGTATGTAGGGAATTAAATGTTCAATAACCGCAGACCTTGACAACGCTTCATCAGTCGCGCCAAAAATCCGTTGATCAACTTCTGCCAAAATATAAGGGTTGTGATAGGCTTCTCGCCCCATCATCACGCCATCAACCTGAGTTAAATGTTGTTCGGCTTGTTCTAAGGTGGTAATGCCACCATTAATAATGATGGTTAAATCTGGAAAATCTTTTTTTAATTGGTAGACCACATCATAACGTAAGGGTGGGACGTCACGATTTTGTTTGGGTGATAAGCCACTCAGCCACGCTTTGCGGGCATGAACAATAAACGTGTTACAACCGGCCTCGCTAATGGTCGATACAAAGTGTACCAATTCAGGGTAAGAATCTTGTTCATCAATACCGATTCTTGATTTAACGGTAACGGGAATTGAAACCGCTTCAGACATAGCGGCAACACAGTCAGCAACCAACTGCGGATCAGCCATTAAGCAGGCACCAAAACGACCATTTTGTACACGATCACTAGGACAACCGACATTGAGATTAACTTCCGCATAGCCATAGTCTTTAATCATCTTGGCGCAAAGAGCGAGATCTTTAGGATTACTGCCACCCAATTGAAAGGCAACGGGGTTTTCTATAGGCGAATACTGCAAAAAGCGATGGCTGCCGCCGTGTATTAACGCGCCGGTAGTCACCATCTCAGTATATAACAAGGCCTGTTTGGTAATGAGTCTATGAAAATAACGGCAGTGCCGATTAGTCCAATCTAACATCGGTGCAACGCTAAAGCGGTTACTTGGGGTATTCGGTATTAACATGAATTAATTAAAAGAGTAGAAGATTGGGTTTTTTAAGTGCTAGGAGATTGATATAGGACAGTCAATTTTTAATTGAGTGTAGAGGCATTAATTAGTGGGGTCAAGCTCTAGCAATGACCCAAACATCCACTCGACTCACGCCTGCAGCTTTTAATAGGCTAGCCAATTCATGCGCGGTCGAGCCTGTGGTCATTACATCATCTAGCAGGGCAATGTGCTGCGCTGGAATAGCTTGAGTCATTGAGAAGGCTTGTTTGATGTTCTTGCGACGTTGTTTGGCCGTCAACGCCGATTGGTGGGGTGTGTTCTTGTGCCTAAGACAGCTATGTAAATCTAGGGGTAGCCGTAATTCTTTGCCTACTGTTTTAGCGATTTCTATCGCTTGATTAAATCCGCGCTCATGGTAACGCGCTTTATGCAAAGGCACGGGTAAAATCAGATCTGGTCTTTGGGCAGTTAGTTTTAAATGATCCGCTAATAATAACCCGAGTAAACGGGCGTTTTTGTAATGTGCGCCGAATTTTAAGGTGGTGATTAAATGACGTATTTCACCTTGATATGTAAAGGGTGCATACGTTTCATCAAAGGCCGGTGTGGCGCTTAAACAATGTCCGCAAAGCATTGGGTATGAGGCGGGTGGCTCTAGTATTTCCGCGCATTTATAACAACAAAGTGTGTTTCTATGTAGGCGTTGAGAACAGTGACTGCAAAGGTCACGACCTTTAGTGCCAGGATTACCACATAAGATGCAGATAGGCGGCAGCAGGTAATCCTGTATAATATCTATCCAGTTGTATCCCTTATTGATACTTGCCGGTTGACGAATAAGGTTTTTATTTGTCACGTTTACCCTTAATTTGTAGTTGGAGATTATCAGTATGTCTGCAAACCCTGCCATTAACCATCCTAATTCACTTAGCTTACGTCATGATTGGCAGTTGGATGAAGTGCAAGCCCTTTATGCTTTACCTTTTAATGATTTAATCTTTAAAGCGCAAACTGTTCATAGAGAGCATTTTGATCCTAATGAAGTTCAAATTAGTAGTTTATTAAGTATTAAGACGGGTTCTTGTTCAGAAGATTGCGGTTATTGTCCACAAAGTGCGCGTTATGATTCAGGATTAACACCCGAAGCTTTGATGCCCGTTGATGCTGTATTGAAAGCTGCCCAACAGGCTAAAGATCAAGGTGCTTCACGTTTTTGTATGGGGGCGGCTTGGCGTCAGCCTAAAGATAAAGATGTAGAGCGAGTCATTGAAATGGTACAAGGCGTTAAGGCTATGGGTATGGAAACCTGTGTCACCTTAGGCATGTTGACTGATGCGCAAACGCTACGCTTAAAAGAAGGTGGTTTAGATTATTACAATCATAATCTGGATACCTCCGAAGATTATTATTCAGAAGTGATTACCACACGTACTTATCAGGATAGATTAGATACTTTAGAGCGTGTTAGAGATGCCGGTATTAATGTCTGTTGTGGCGGTATTGTTGGCATGGGTGAAACCGATGTCGATCGTGCTCAATTGTTAATACAGTTAGCCAATATGCCTAAGCATCCTGAAAGTGTGCCAGTTAATATGTTAGTTCAGGTTGAAGGTACGCCTTTAATGGGCACTGAACAATTAGACCCGATTATATTTGTGCGCACATTAGCGGTCGCAAGAATCATGATGCCTAAATCGCGGGTGCGTTTGTCAGCCGGTCGCAGCAAAATGAGCGATGAAATGCAGGCTTTGTGTTTTCTGGCAGGGGCTAACTCGATTTTTTATGGTGATAAGTTATTGACCACTGATAATCCTATGACTAATCATGATCTAGCGTTATTTGCACGCTTAGGTGTTTATTCTGGCGGTTCAAGTTACGCCTAATGACACTGGCTTTTTCACAGTTACCTAATGAATTAGAAAGCATTGCTAACCAAGGCTTGTATCGTACTCGGCGGGTTATAAGCTCGCCGCAAGGTATCTATCTGCAAGTTGATGGTAAAACGGTGCTTAACTTTTGCAGTAATGATTATCTAGGCCTGGCTAATCATCCCTCGGTGGTGAGTGCTTTTAAAAGTGCCGTCGATCAGTATGGTGTCGGCAGTGGTTCAGCACATTTAATTTGTGGGCATAGCGCAGCGCATCATGCCTTGGAAGAAGAATTGGCCGAGTTTACCGGTCGTGACCGCGCCTTGTTATTTTCTACCGGCTATATGGCTAATCTGGGCGTTATGTCTGCGTTATTGGGGCGTGGAGATGCTGTGTTTGAAGATAGGCTCAATCATGCCTCTTTGTTAGACGGTGGCTTAATGTCAGGCGCAACTTTCAAACGTTATCGTCATAGCGATGTTGAGCATCTGAATAGTCATCTAAAAAAAGCCAGTGGTCAGAAATTAATCGTAACTGATGGCGTGTTCAGTATGGATGGTGATTTTGCACCCTTGCCCGCTTTATCGATAGCGGCTAAAGCCCATGATGCTTGGTTGATGGTTGATGATGCGCATGGCTTAGGTGTGCTCGGCGCACAAGGTGGCGGCTTACTTGATTATTACGGACTTAAGCAGACTGATGTGCCTATATTAATGGGAACTTTAGGTAAAGGCTTCGGTACTTTCGGTGCTTTTGTGGCGGGTTCTGAAGACTTGATTGAAACGCTGATACAAAAAGCCCGTACTTATATTTATACCACGGCCTTACCAGCAGCGGTGGCTGAAGCGACTAGAGCCAGTTTAAAGCTAGTAATTGCAGAAAGTTGGCGCAGAGACAAACTTAAACAACTAACAGAACGTTTTAGTGTGGGTGCTAAGCAATTGGGTTTGCAGTTGATGAGTTCTACCTCACCTATACAACCGATAGTCATCGGTGAGAATCAACAAGTCCTCGATATCAGTCAGGCGTTGTTAAATGCTGGTTTTTTAGTTAGTGCCATAAGACCACCTACGGTACCGCAAGGTAGCTCTCGTTTACGAGTCACCTTTTCTGCTTTGCATGAGGAAGTTCATGTAGATAGTCTGCTAGATGCCTTGGATAAAGCCTGCGCAGGTCTTAGATAACTCATGATCAATCTACATCAACAAACTTTTGGTACCGGTAAGTCCATCGTGCTAGTGCATGGCTGGGCTATGCACAGTGGTATTTGGCATGATTTTGCTATGCAACTAGCCCAGCATTATCAAGTCACTTGTATCGACTTACCGGGACATGGCCATAGTGACAATCTTGATAACTTTACCTTAGAGCAAGTCGCTGATGCGCTAGTAGATGCCGTAGCCGATAAGCAGAGTTGTTGGCTGGGATGGTCATTGGGTGCAACTGTAGTTATGGAAATTGCTAAGCGCTATCCCGAACGCGTAAATAGCCTAATTTTACTGGCAGGCAATCCACACTTTACTTGTACTGAGCAGTGGCCGGGCATGAAGGTCGATTTATTAGAAGCATTTTCTGAGCAGTTGACGCTTGATGCGCCAGCCACCTTATTACGATTCTTATCCTTGCAAGTCGCTCAGTTGCCCGATTATAAAGTTCTGTTGAAAAACATTAAAACAGCCATTATGGCTAGGGCAACGCCGAATCTTGATACCTTGCAAGGTGGGCTAACGATACTTAAGCAAGCTGATTTACGGCCTGCCTTGGCTGCAGCCCAGATGCCGATCTTGTTATTATTAGGTACGCGAGATACCTTAGTGCCTATCGCAGTAGGCGAGGCTATAAAAGACTTAGCACCTACTATTCAAATAGTTGTCATTGATAAAGCGGGGCATGTGCCTTTTTTATCACATCCACAAATCGTTTTGGAGACAATTACTCAATTTATGGACGCTCCATGCCACTAACTAAAACAGGCATTAAACGAGCTTTTACTGCCGCCTCATCAACTTATGACGGTGCTGCAGCATTGCAGCGCAGAGTAGGTTTAGAATTACTTAAAACTATTGATGCCGAGTTGTTAACCGGAACCTTATTAGACATAGGTTGTGGTACCGGTTTTTTAACCGCTGAGTTATTAGCACAGTGTAACCATGACACCATCATCGCTCTAGATATTGCCTGGACTATGCTGCAAAGTACACAACAGAAATTGGCCTTACATCAGCAAGTACATTATGTGTGCGCAGATGCAGAGCAACTTCCTTTTTCTGAACAGTGCCTAGATGGCGTAGTGTCTAATCTTGCCTTGCAATGGTGTAGTGATCTGGATTCAGTCTTCACTGGTATTAATCTAGCCTTAAAACCCGGTAAGCCTTTAGTGTTTTCGACCTTTGGCCCGCAAACCTTGTGTGAATTGAAAAGTGCTTGGGCAAGCGTAGATAGCTATCAGCATGTGAACAGCTTTTATAGTCAGACAGAATTAAAGCAGTTCTTAGTAACAGCAGGATTTAATAATATTCAGCTGCATAGTGTTTGTTATAGCTCAAGCTATGTCTCCGTTTTAGCTTTGATGCAAGAATTAAAACACTTAGGCGCTCATCATGTAGTGACGGGTGCTAATAAACATATTACGACTAAAACAGCGATGCAGCAGATGATTAGTGCTTATGAAAAACAAGGTGAGGATGATCAAGTTTTGGCGACCTTTGAAGTGATTAGCATAACAGCGACGGCATAAGCCATGATGACACAAGGCTATTTTATAACCGGCACAGATACTGACGCGGGCAAAACCTGCGCCACCATAGCTTTGATGCGTTACTTTAAGCGTCAGGGCAAAACAGTGCTGGGCATGAAGCCGGTGGCGTCAGGGTGTACTTTACATGCAGGTGAATTGAAAAATGCCGATGCTTTGCTGATACAAGGCAATGCCTCAATAGCCGTAGATTACCAACTGATTAATCCCTACGCTTACGAATTACCGGTTTCACCCCATATTGCCGGTGTTCATAATCCTGTTGAACTAGCAACTGTTGTCGAGCGCTTTAATAGCTTAAAAGCATTAGCTGATGTAATCATTGTTGAAGGTGCTGGCGGTTGGTATGCGCCCTTAAATGCTCAGGATGACATCAGTGATTTAGCCAAGGCTTTGGCCTTACCCGTAATACTGGTAGTAGGCCTGCGTTTAGGTTGTATTAATCATGCCAAATTAAGTTATCAGGCTATACAGCTTTCAGGCATCACTTGTATCGGTTGGATAGCCGTCTGTGTAGATCCCGATTTATTAAATCGGGAAGAAAATATACAAACCATTAAAGCCGCCTTGCCTGTGCCATTATTAGGCATTTTGCCTTATCAGGAACAACTTGATTTTGAGTTGTTAGCGGATCAGCTAACCCCGTAGTCGTTATCTTAAAACCCCAGCCGGAGAAGAATAATTATCCAGCACTTGCACATAATTGGCGCGTTCATAAGCGCTGGGATCTATAGCATGTTGTTGGCTGACGCTACCTTTAAGCTGCTCGATTGATTGATAGTCATGCTCGTCTAACCACTGTTCCAGTTCTGAGAGGATTTCACTTAAACGACCCACACCGTGTTTAAGTAAGACACTACATAAATGCACCACATCAGCACCCGCTAACAGTGCCTTGATAACATCTGAGCTTTGGTGAAAGCCACCAGTAACGGCGAGTGATAACTGAGTTCTGCCATACAGTAACGCGGCCCAGCGTATGCGTAATAACGCTTCTGAGGAGCTAGACAGTTCTAAAGTAGGCACAACTTCTAGCGATTCTAAATTAATATCAGGTTGATAAAAGCGGTTAAAAAGCACCACGCCGCAAGCTCCCGCAGCTTCCAGCCGCTTTGCAAAATGCAGCGGTGAGCTAAATTGCGAAGAAAGTTTCATAGTAATTGGAATGTTTACTTGGGCTTTTAAGGTCTGCAAGATAGTCAGATAACGATTTTCAACGACTTCACTACTGTCTTCGGCATTGGCGGCTAAATGATAGATATTAAGTTCTAAGGCATCAGCGCCGGCTTGTTGTAATTGCAAACCGTATTCTAGCCAGCCACTTAAGGACGTGCCATTTAAGCTAGCGATAACAGGTATGGTTAGTGCCGACTTTAATTTCTGTACCTGTTCCAGATAATGCTCTTGATAAGTCTTTATCAGATGAGAGCGAGGATGAAAGGAATCAGCTTCGCCATGTCCTATAGCTTGCTCATATAAAAAGCGTTGCATCTGCTGTTGTTCGGCGACTATTTTTTCTTCGAACAAGGAATACATAACCAAGGCAGAAGCGCCCGCATCTTCCAACCGACGTGCACTGTCTATATCTTTACTTAAAGGTGATGCTGAGGGTACTAGAGGGTTAGCTAGTTTTAAACCCAAATAATGCGTGCTTAAATCAACCATGATCAATCTCCTGAGTATTCTCATTCTTAAGTTGAGCTTTTAGGGCTGACACTGAAGTGGTCGCGGTCCAGTCTAGTTCAGAAAGTTGCTTGTAATAAGCATAACGATTTTTAACATCTTGCTGCGCTTGTGCTAAAAAACGCTCGGCGGCTTCAGGATGTGTTTGCCAGAGCATACTAAAGCGAGTTTCAGTCTTTACAAAGTCACGATAAGGGATGGAAGGTTCAGCCGAATCCAGCTTCATCGGGTTTTTGCCAGCTTTGGCTCTGCTAGGATCAAATCGAAACAGCGGCCAATGCCCACTCTTAACCGCTAGATTTTGTTGCCTATGATTATTAGATAAATCGACACCGTGAGCGATACAGGGCGCGTAAGCAATAATAATAGAAGGCCCGTCATGCGCTTCGGCTTCTAAAAAGGCGTTCAAGGTTTGAATGTCTTTGCCGGCATAAGCAACATGGGCGACATAGACATTACTGTAATCCATCGCTAACAAGGCTAGATCTTTTTTAGCGGTTGCTTTGCCGGAAGCGGAAAACTTAGCAACCGCACCTAAGGGCGTGGATTTTGAAGTTTGGCCGCCGGTATTAGAATAAACCTCGGTATCTAGCACTAGAATATTAACATTCCTACCGCTGGCTAAAACATGATCAACACCGCCGAAGCCTATATCATAAGCCCAACCATCACCGCCTATAATCCAGACGCTTTTTTTACACAAACTGTCGGCAAACTGTAATAGGCTTTGTGCGCTAGCGACATAAGACTGTTCGTTATTAAAGGCGCAAAACTTTGCCTCTCTACTTAAGTGTTGTTTTAGCTCAGCGACTCGTTCACGTTGCTCATAAATTCCGACTTCATCAGATTGGTCGGCAGTTAAAATAGCATCAACTAGCTCATCGCCTAAAGGTTCTCTTAAGCTGATAAGCAACTCTTTAGCCGTGTCTTGTTGTTTATCTAGGGCGATGCGCATACCTAAGCCAAACTCGGCATTGTCTTCAAATAAAGAATTACTCCACGCAGGGCCGCGACCTTCGTTATTTTTAGTCCAAGGCGTAGTGGGTAAATTGCCACCATAAATCGAAGAACAGCCCGTAGCATTGGCGACGATCATACGATCACCAAATAATTGCGAGGCTAATTTAATATAAGGAGTTTCACCGCAACCGACGCACGCACCAGAAAACTCAAACAAAGGTTGCAGGGCCATCGCGCCTTTAATGGTATTCGTTTTTAACAAACGTCGATCATAGTCAGGGAGTGCTAAAAAGAAATCCCAGTTATCACGTTCTGCTGTTCTTAGCGGTGCTTGTGGACGCATGTTTAAGGCTTTACGGCTGGCATTGCTTTTATCACGTATCGGGCAAATATCTACGCATAAAGTACAGCCGGTGCAGTCTTCGGGTGCCACTTGATAGCTGATGGCTAAGTCCTCAGGAAAGTCTTTGCCGAGTATGTCTGCATGTTTAAAGGTTATTGGGCTAGAAGCTAATTCATCGTTTGCATAAATTTTGCTGCGTATCGCTGTATGCGGGCAAACCATCGCGCATTTTCCGCATTGCGTGCATAAGTCGGTTTCCCAGACAGGAATTTCCAGCGCTAAATTACGTTTTTCATAAATAGCTGTGCCAGTGGGAAAAGTACCATCAATAGGCATTGCACTGACAGGTAAGGCATTGCCACGACCAGCAATAATTTCGCCAGTCACGCGTTTAACAAAATCGGATGCGGTATCTGGTAGGGTCGCTTTAAGTTCTAGTTGGCTGCTGGCATGATCGGGTAAAGACACGCTGTGTAAACTGCTCAGGGTTTCATCGATAGCCTGAAAATTCAGTTCAATGATACTCTGGCCTTTCTTGCCATAGGTCTTTTCGACCGCGTGCTTAATGGCAGATATTGCATCCTCTTGGGGCAATACTCCAGAAATGGCAAAGAAACAGGTCTGCATAATGGTATTAATGCGCTTACCCATGCCGGTTTTTTCAGCCACAGCGTAAGCATCAATGATATAGAAACGTAGCTGTTTACTTAGCATCTGTTGCTGCATGGTTAAGGGCAGGGATGCCCAAGCGTGTTCGGCTGATAAGGGGGTGTTGAGTAAAAACACGGCCTGCTTTGCGGCACTGCTCAGCAGGTCTGAGCGTTCCAGAAAAATGCTTTGATGACAGCCAATAAAATCAGCATCATTATCGCTAATTAAATAAGTGGACTGTATGGGCTTGGGGCCAAAGCGTAAATGCGAAACCGTCATAGCACCCGATTTTTTCGAGTCGTAAACAAAATACCCTTGTGCGTGCAGCTCAGTGGTTTCGCCGATAATTTTAATGGTGTTTTTATTAGCGCTGACAGTACCATCACTGCCTAAGCCATAAAATAATGCCTGAAAAGTATCATCCAATGCGTCGGTACGATAATGATCATCCCAGTTTAAGCTACGGTGTGTGACATCATCATTGATGCCGATAGTGAAATTGTTTTTGGGTTGCGCTTGCTTTAATTCGTCAAAAACAGCCTTAATCATGCCCGGTGTAAATTCTTTAGAAGACAGGCCATAACGGCCACCGATAACCTTGGGGAATGCTTTAAATTTACTAGTGCCCTGACTATAAGCTTGGGCGATAGCGGTGAGTACATCTTTATATAAAGGTTCACCATCAGAGCCGGGTTCTTTAGTCCGATCGAGTACGGCAATTTTTTGACAACTACTGGGTAGAGCAGCAAGTAAACGCTGCGCATCAAACGGTCTATATAACCGTACTTTAAGCAAACCGACCGCTTCACCTTGCTGATTTAAATAGGTCATCGTTTCTGTGACCGCTTCTGCACCAGAACCCATAATGACAATCACTCGCTCCGCTAGCTCTGAACCCAAATACTCAAACAATTGATAGGAGCGGCCAGTTAAGTTGGCAAAGCGCTTCATGGCGGCTTGCACGATGTTAGGCAGCGCAAGGTAATAAGGATTGACCGATTCCCTAGCCTGAAAATACACATCCGGATTTTGAGCCGTGCCGCGCATCACCGGTTTATCCGGTGTTAAGGCGCGATGGCGATGGACCGTTACCCATTCATCTTTAATCATGGCGCGTATCACCGTGTCATCTATGCTCTTAATCTTGGCGACTTCATGCGAAGTACGAAAGCCATCAAAAAAGTGCATCAGCGGAATGCGACCTTCTAAACTAGCGGCATGAGCAATCAAGGCAAAGTCCATGACTTCTTGAGGTGAGTTAGAACAAAGCATACCAAAGCCAGTCATGCGTGCCGACATGACATCGCTATGGTCACCAAAAATAGATAAACCCTGGCAGGCTAGCGAGCGCGCGGCGATATGAAACACTGTCGGTGTCAGTTCACCAGCAATTTTGTACATATTAGGCAGCATTAGCAGCAAGCCCTGAGAAGCGGTAAAGGTTGTTGCCATAGCGCCGACTTGCAAAGCGCCATGAATAGCGCCAGCAGCACCGGCCTCACTTTGCATTTCTGAGACTTGCGGCACGGTGCCCCATAAATTGAGCTGGCCGAGTGATGCCCATTCATCAGCCCATTCGCCCATGGTAGAGGAGGGTGTAATCGGGTAAATGGCGATGACTTCATTGAGTTTATAGGCAATCGTTGCAGCCGCTTGATTGCCGTCTATCGTAACTGTTTGCTGAGATTGCATGAGACCATCCTGAAATGAAACCAAAGAAAGTTAATAACCTTAATATAACTATAGGATTTAAGTTTTGGTCGATTGTACACTGGCGTACAAGCTTAGTGTACAAAATTTAGTGATTCGTTTAAAAGGGGATTTAGTTGTAGGCTGGGATGGAGCGTAGCGTAATCCCAGCATTCGAAGTCCCTAGCGCTGGGATTCGTACCTCATCCCAGCCTACACAAATATCTATTACTATTCCCAATTAGCATCAATAACTTCAGGCGCTGCTGTCGTCCAATTCAACGGATATAATCCACGCGCCACCCAACGATGAAATGATGAGTATTGCCAATCTTTTGCCGCGGGCACATAGCCATGTTTAACTGGATTGTAATGGATGTAATCTACATGGCGGTAATAATCGCTTTCATCGCGGATCAGATGCTCCCAATACCGGCGTTGCCACAACCCTCGTTCACCTTTACGTTGCCGGCTTTTAGATATGAATTCTCCGGGCTTAATTGATCGGGAAAAGCGTGATTTGATTAAATACCAATGAGTGGGAAAATCATCATCGCCTGGTGGTAACTGCCAAAGACAATGTAAATGATCCGGCATGATCACAACCGCGTCCATTTTAAAAGGATGGTCGCGTTGAGTTAGGCGAAAAGCCTCGCGCTGTCATCAACATGTCTGATCAACAAATCGTTTCCTTGTCGATTGGCCAATGTGAGCGTAAAAAAATAGCAGCCAGCTTCAATATTAAGGCGTTTATAGGTGCGCATGACTGAATCCTATTAATTGACTTACTATGTGAACTGCCATGAGAGGTACAAATTTCGGAATTTTGAGACTCCGATTGCTGGGATTCCGCTATCGCTGCATCCCAGCCTACTTATAATGTAGGCTGGGATGAGGTACGAATCCCAGCATTTAGAACTTTCAAGAATGCCGCTCTTCCTTAATAATTATAAGCCGAGCCCTTTTTTATACGGATTAAACTTTCTTAACGAATTCAGATTTAAGCTTCATGGCACCAATGCCATCAACTTTACAATCGATGTCATGATCACCATCGATCAAGCGTATGATTTTGACTTTAGTGCCGACTTTAATCACCAATGAAGAGCCTTTTACTTTAAGATCTTTAATAACCGTAACGTTATCACCATCTTGCAATAGATTACCATTGGCGTCTTTAATGATGCGGCTATCAGAGTTGTCTTCTATGTCACCTGCTTTAGGCCATTCATGTGCACATTCAGGGCAGATAAAGTTTTCACCGTCTTCGTAGGTGAATTCAGAGCCACAGATAGGGCAGGGTGGAAGCATAGTCATCATTATTACCTAATCTAGCTAGTCTCAACCTTGTGGAATACGAGGTATCTTGAGGCCTCATCATGCCAGATTTAAGGGGGGGTTGTCCACTGGCTACAAAGTTAGCTAACTAAAACAAAAATCTACGTAATATAAGGATGGTTTAGGATTAGCGCACATTTGGCGCTTTTTTACAGGAGATTGTTCGACATAAAGCGTAATAAAATGTACTTATTGCTAGTAAGCCAGTAAGTATCAGTATATTATTATTTAACTTGAGACCTTTGCACGATGGCTCTTTATTAGTCCAATAATAGCTCAAAGGTGATTTTTAACTCATTTTACAAAAATAATAGCTAAATACTGTT
>QVQF01000099.1 GCA_003584895.1 Methylococcales bacterium | reverse complement strand
TCTCAAATTTTATTTTTTTTAAAATTTGAGGCGACAACTATTCTGACGCAGGGGGCTATATAAGCGAGTAAAGTCATTGGTTTTGGCGGTGGTGAAATTTATATTCGCGTCTAAGCTACCTGTACGTTGGCAATGTTGTAATACGTCCCATACGGCAATGTTATTGCGCATTAGCCAATTTTTTCGACCTGAGTAGCTTTGGTCAGGATTATCATTTAATAATGCGTTCATGATTGGCCAGAAAGCATTTCTTGGGTGTCCATAATATTGTTGGAGATTAATAGAGATGGTGCTTGGCATTGATCCCAGTATTAATATTTTGGCATCAAGTGCAATAATGGGCTCAAATCCTACTAAGAAGGGTTTCATAGTTTGTGTATTAAAAAATTACTTTATTTTTATATCGTTAAATTTGCGATAATGCTCAGTCGATGTCTATTAAAGAATAGATAGGTCATGCTGGTTGTATCAACTGATGTGCGGCTGTTTTTGTGTTATTTCGTTTTAATCATTATTTTATAGGATATCAGTTACCCATGTGGTTTAAAAACCTTAGTATTTTCCGTCTTACCGAAGCTTTCACTTTAACCTCCGAAGAGTTGGATCAAAAGCTGGAAGCCTTGGCTTTTCGTCCTTGTGGCTCTCATGAAGAATTTACTCTTGGCTGGACACCGCCATTAGGTAAGACTTCTCAGTCTTTAGTTCATAAAACTAATGGCTATATGATGCTATGTGTTAAGAAAGAAGAGAGAGTGTTGCCGGCATCTGTGTTAAATGAATTGCTGCAAGAAAAAATAGCAGAGAAGGAAGAACAGCAAGCTAGAAAGCTATCTAAGAAGGAACGAACTGAGCTTAAAGATGAGCTTATTTTTGATTTATTACCTAGAGCCTTTACATTTTCACGCAAAATATACGCTTATATAGATCCGCAAGGTGGTTGGTTGATTGTTAATGCGGCCTCTGCAAAAAGTGCTGAAGAGTTAGTTAGCTTATTACGGAAAGCATTAGGTTCATTGCCTGCTATTCCATTAAGTACTGTGGAAAAGCCGATAGCAACTATGACGCAATGGTTGCTTAATAATAAGATAGCTGACGATGTCACTATTGAAGATGAATGTGAGTTACGCTCTCCTGAGGAGGCGGGTGGTATTGTCCGTTGTAAGCGCCATGATTTGGCTTTGCCTGAAATTACCAATCATTTAGATACAGGTAAAGAAGTTATTAAGTTGGCGGTTAATTGGGCTGAACGTATTTCTTTTATCATAGACGAAAATTTGTCGATAAAGCGTTTGCGATTTTTAGATTTAATTCAGGATCAAGTCGCTGATATTGAGACTGATGATGAGGCTGCGCAGTTTGATGTGGATTTTTCTATCATGACTGCGGAGTTGGCAACTTTTTTACCTCGACTCATAGAGTTATTTGGTGGGGAAATTAAGGCATAAAAAAAGCCCGGCGGTTTATAGCCGCCGGGCTTTTTTGTGTTCTAAAGCAAAGTTGAATTATTTCAACATTGATTTTTTGAACAAGTTGTCCAATTTGCTGTTAGTGTCTTGAGCATATTGAGCAGCACGGTTAGCAGCAGCTTCAGCAGCAGCAGCTTTAGCAGCAGCGTCATTTGCAGCACTTAAAGCGCTTTGTGCATCAGAAGAAGCTTGAGCAACAGAAGTTTTCAAACCATCAACTTGTGATTGTAGGTTTTCAATATCTGAAGTAGAAGCACAACCAACAACCAAAGTTGCAACCATGGCGATCATAGATAATTTAATTACTTTTTTCATATTATTTTCCTTAGTCAAAGTTATTACTACAAAAAATTATAGCTAGAAAAAATTTTAACATTAAAAATGTGTTTTTTCCAACTTTATTTTATTTTTACAACAGTTCCAGTATCCACCCATTGGCTTAATTGATCAATTTGAGGATTAGTTAAAGCGATACAACCATGCGTCCAGTCGAAAACTTGGTGAATTCTTTCGTCAGCATTTCCTAGTCCATGTATGCCAATTTGACCACCTAATGGCGTATTTTGTGGTGGTGTTTGATGAAGCTGATGAGCGATTAGAATTTTATCATAAGTTAGATGATCAATAACTCCTTTTTTTAAAGCTTGTTCTGCATCACCAATAGAAGGGTAGGTTAGGCCAAAGAAGCGTCTGAAATTACTCTTTTCACCAACCCAACCAATTTTATAGTCACCAAAGGGTGTAATATTATCGCCGCGATGGTTCTTTAAGCCTGCACCACCTCGACCTATAGCAATTTTATTTATTACTTCTAGGGTTTTTTCACCTTTTTTTATTTCAATTTTTCTAGCGGTAGTGTCAACTAAAAGCCAAACATCACTTTCGGCATGAGCTGAAAATGAAATTAAGCAGCAATACATCAATAGATAGATTCGTAACATATTTTTACAATAGAAAATGATTTTGGTGTATTTTATGAATAACATTAATTGATGAAATAGGGCTTAAATATGCAAATAGAAACTATTACAACTCAACCTTATGATGATCAAAATCCAGGAACTTCAGGGCTTCGAAAAAAAGTCAAAGTATTTGAACAGCCTGGGTATCTTGAAAATTTTGTTCAATCAATTTTCGATTCTTTGGAAGATTTTACAGGAAAATCCTTAGTATTAGGAGGAGATGGTCGTTATTTTAACAGACTAGCATTACAAATCATTATTAAAATTGCAGCCGCTAATGGTTTTGGGGAACTTATTATTGGTCAAGGTGGATTGCTTTCTACCCCCGCGGCTTCACATGTCATCAGAAAATATCATGCTTTCGGTGGGTTAATACTTTCAGCGAGTCATAATCCAGGAGGTCCAGATGAAGATTTTGGTATTAAATACAATGTAAGTAATGGTGGCCCTGCTTCAGAAACCTATACTGATGCTTTTTATCAGCGTAGTTTAGTTATTGATAGCTATAAATCTGCAAACATTGCTGATATCGATCTGGATTGCATCGGATCACAGCAAATAGAGGGCCTTAAAATAACAGTTATTGATTCTGTTTCAGATTATGCTGAGCTGATGCAGTCTATATTTGATTTTAATTTACTTAAGCAAAGCATTAGTTCTGGCTATATTACTTTATTGTTTGATGCTATGAGTGCAATAACAGGGCCTTATGCCAAAAGGATATTGGTAGATATCTTAGGTGCCACACCTGCGTCTGTTATTAATGCAGAGCCGTTAGAGGATTTTGGTGGACATCATCCTGATCCAAATTTGGCACATGCTCATGAACTTGCTGAGCGTATGTTTAGTGCTAGTGCGCCTACTTTAGGTGCTGCATCTGATGGCGATGGCGATCGTAATATGATTACTGGCAGTCAAATTTTTGTAACACCTAGTGATAGCTTAGCTATTATGGCAGCAAATGCGCATTTAATTCCGGCATATGCTAAGGGCTTAAAAGGAGTTGCTCGATCAATGCCAACCAGTCAGGCAGTAGATAGAGTGGCCACCTATTACAATATTCCTTGTTATGAAACACCTACCGGTTGGAAGTTTTTTGGTAATTTGTTAGATGCAGGAAAAATAACGCTGTGTGGTGAAGAAAGTTTTGGAACGGGTTCTGACCATGTTCGTGAAAAAGATGGCTTGTGGGCGGTTTTGTTTTGGTTAAATTTAATTGCGGTAAAACGTCAGTCTGTTGTTGATATAGTTCATGAACATTGGCAAAAATTTGGTAGGGATATTTATTGTCGTCATGATTATGAGGCGATAGAAACACCGGTTGCTAATGAAATTGTTGAGCATTTACGTAGTCAATTAACAAATATGCCAAAGAAGTCTTTCGGAGACTATGTTGTAAAGTTTGCAGATGAGTTTAGTTATGAAGATTCAGTAGATGGTAGCGTTAGTAAGAATCAAGGTATACGCATAGGTTTTGAAAATGGTTCGCGTATTGTTTTTCGTTTATCTGGAACCGGTACTGTTGGTGCAACTTTAAGAATATATCTGGAGCGTTTTGAAGCAGATAGCGCTCTGCATGATCAAGAGGCTCAAGTTGTCTTAAATGATTTAATTTTTCTTGCAGAACAATTTTGTGAAGTTAAAAAAAGAACCGGTAGGGCGGGGCCTAATATCATCACTTAAAAGTAAATATTAAATAAAGGCGAAAGGCTTAATTGATAGTCTTTCGCCTATTTATTTAAGAATAATAGGCATGGGTTTCATATCAAGCCTTTTTTAAATTTAGGTAGCCATTCCACCTAGGCTATGAGCGATATCATGCAGGTAACAGATTAAAAATACTCCAGCAGCAATTAAAACTATTTGTTGCATTGATGTTTTTATATCAGTTTTTTTGTGTAATGTCGGTATCAAGTCAGCGACGGCAATATAAATAAAGCTAGACGCCGCTAAAGCTAAGAAAAAAGGTAGGCTGCTGTGCAAATTTTCTAAGCTAAAGTAAGCTAAAATACCTCCTAATACTGTTGTTAAGCTCGCTAGCATATTATAAAAAAGTGCTTTTCCTCTGGAATAACCACTGTCTAATAAAATAGCAAAGTCACCTACTTCTTGGGGGATTTCGTGTGCGGCAACCGCTAAGCTAGTGACTATGCCTAATTGTACGTCCGTTAAGAATGCTGCAGCTATTAAAATACCGTCAACAAAGTTATGAATGCTGTCGCCTAGAATGATTAAAGAGCCAGCCGATTTGGCAGCGCTATGGTCATGGCTGTGCCCATGGTCATGATCATCGCCGTGCGCTTCACAACTACCAGAATGACAATGTCTCCATATTAATAATTTTTCAAGTGTAAAAAATCCGAGTATTCCCGCTAAGATGGTGCCTGATAGCATTTGAAACTCATCGGGTTTAACTTTCTCAAAAGCTTCTGGAATAAGCCCCCAAAAGGCAACTGCTAAAAGTGCGCCTATTGCAAAACTAATACCATGAGGTAATACAGCCTTTCTGTATTGCTCGGGTAGCAATAAAAAAACGGCTGCTGCCATTACGCTCAATACCCCACCAACCGCGGTAAAAATGATGATTAATACTAATAAATTCATTATGCTAATCTTTCCATATTAAAGTTGCCATGCGTCCTGTTTGGTTGTCTCTGCGATAAGAAAAAAAACGTTCTTTTTCTGTCATTGTGCAGTAAGTACCGCCATAAATGTTAGTGATGCCAATTGCGTTTAGCTCAATTCTAGCTAATTGGTAAATATCAGCTAGGTATTTACCGTTATTTTGCACCTTAAAGGCTTTTTCATAATGCTTAGATTTTTCTATGAATGCCTCGCGCACCTCTGAACCTATTTCAAAGCAGTTGGGGCCAATGGCTGGACCTAACCAGATTAATAGTTCAGCAGCTAGAGTAATCGGCGCTAGTGAGGTTAGTTCGGAAATACAGTTGGTTATCACGCCTGCTAATAATCCACGCCAACCTGCATGAATGGCTGCTATTTTTTCTCCGTCTTTTGAGCAAATCAATAAAGGTAAGCAATCAGCGGTCATGACGGTACAAACTACGCCAGAGTCGCTTGAATAGCTGGCATCGGCTTGTTGAGGTACGGCTGTTTTTTCTGCTTTAACAATGCGATTGCTATGTATTTGATCTAGCCATACAGGTTCAGTTGGAAGGTTTAGCATGTCGCTGATTACTTTTCTATTTTGTAATACTAGTTCCATTGTATCGTTAACATGAGTCGCGGTATTTAGGCTCAAGTAGGGCTCTTTACTGATGCCACCTGTACGTAAAGTAGTTGCCGCATGAACATTAGCAGGGGCTGGCCAGTCAGGAACCAGCCAGTGTTTATTCTTGTTCATTATCCGTTAAAGCATCTAGTAGGCGAACCATATCATCGGGCATAGGTTGTTCCCATTCACAATATTCATTAGTTACAGGGTGAAGTAGCCCTAATTTGGCTGCGTGTAATGCTTGACGTTTAAAACTACGTAATTCTTTTTCTAATTGCTCGCTGCAATCAGCTGGCATTTGAAATCGACCACCATAAACTTGATCACCCAATAATGGATAGCGAATATGCGCCATATGCACACGAATTTGATGAGTGCGTCCGGTTTCAAGCTTAACTTGAATAAGTGTATGTCGAGTAAAACGCTTCACTACACGATAATGCGTTACAGCAAATTTACCGGATTCTTTTACAGCATAACGTTTTCGATCTGTAGGATGTCTAGCAATAGGTTCATCAACTGTTCCTCCGGCTGTCATGCGACCACGGCTAATAGCCAAGTATTCACGAACAATAGATCTGTCTTGGAGTTGCTGAGTTAAACTATTATGAGCCTGCAAGGTTTTAGCGATCATTAATAGACCACTAGTTTCTTTATCTATTCTATGAACAATACCTGCCCTTGGTAATGTTTCTAAAGATGATTCATGGTTTAGTAAGGCATTTAACAAGGTACCATGCCAATTCCCAACGGCGGGATGTACAACCATACCGGCAGGTTTGTTGACTATGAGTAAACTTTCATCTTCAAATATAATATCTAAAGTAATAGGTTCTGCTTTAGAGGTTATTACTATTTCTGCTTCAGCATCTAAAGTAATTGTTTCACCACCTTCGAGCTTATCTTTAGGTTTAAGAATTAAATCATTGACATGCACGCGTCCAGATTTAACCCAGATTTGTAGTTTACTGCGTGAATAGTCTGCAAATAGTTCGGCTAGCACTTGATCTAAGCGCATACCTGCCATTTCGTAAGGCACTTCTGCCGTTAATCGTGTCATAACAAGTTCTTCTGAATAACGTATTGTTAAGTTATACTCGCTTGATACCTAAATCTTAAGTATCGCCGTTCATTCTGCGAGAAAACCTCTAATTTTACAACGTGTCGTTGGTACTATGCGATTAATTTTACTAAAATATTTATTTATTGTCTGTTTGGGACTGTCTCTTCAAGGCTGTTCATCGCTTAAAGATCTCTTCTCAGGAGAGTCTGGTTCATCAAAGGATAAAGATGAATATGTCGATTGGAGTGCGGATAAATTTCGTACAGAAGCTAAAGCTGCAATGGATAGCGGTAGTTATGAGAAAGCCACAAAAATTTATGAGGCTATAGAATCTCGAAATCCTTTTGGTGCAGATGCTGCTCAAACACAGCTAGATGTTTCCTATGCATATTATAAAAATGGCGATGCAGATTCGGCAATCGCTGCCGCTGATCGTTTTATAAAAACAAATCCTCGTAGTCCTGGGGTGGATTATGCTCATTATTTAAAAGGGTTAGTGAATTACAATCGAGATATTGGTTTTATAGATCGATTTTTGCCGACAGATACTTCGCAACGAGATCCTGGTGCAGCTAATGATGCCTTACTTAATTTTGAAGAATTAGTGCGCCGTTTCCCACAAAGTAAGTATGTTCCAGACTCAAGATTACGAATGATTGCACTTAAAAGTAACATGGCGATGTATGAAGTGCATGTGGCAAGGTATTATATTAAACGTAAGGCTTATGTGGCGGCAGTGGACAGAGCTTCTGGAGTGATTGATAAATATCAGGGCACTGCTGCTATTCCTTATGCTTTGTTAGCTTTACAAGAATCCTATACTAAATTGGGAATGAACGAATTAGCTAATGATACGCTGCGAGTCTATGAACTTAATTACCCTAAAGGCCCTCCTATACCAGAGCATAATACATCAACTATCTCTCATAAAATTTGGGATTTTATTGGGCTAGAGAAATAATTATTTTCGTTATGTCTAATTTGTATATAGACAACTCTTATTTATCTGAAAAATGGCGTAATAATTGTTGAGGAAAACAGTCTGAAAACTAATATAATAGTTCTCACTAGAATATGCCATTAAACTATCGATTACAGGAACAAAAAAAACATGCGTAACTATTTATTAAATATGAGTTTATTAGCCTTGGCTCTGACTTCAATATCAGCCCAAGCAGAGGTGATATCTAAAGAAGCTATTCCTGCGCCTATAATGGAACAATTTTATAAGAAACATCCTAATGCGGTAGAAATTAGTGCGGCAAAGAAAATGCATTTTAAACAAACTGTATTTGAGATTATGTTTAAAGAAGAAAAAGATAAGGAAAAATTAATTGAGCTGTATAGACCCAATGGACGTTTTTTTGTGAACGCTAATAATGTTCAAGGTGCAAATATGATGCCTGCGATTGCTTTAGATAATTTAAAAACTATATTTGATACTTATACTGTTAAAGATTCTGTATTGATAGTTAAC
Organism: Methylococcales bacterium; assembly: GCA_003584895.1. Classification (GTDB taxonomy): domain Bacteria; phylum Pseudomonadota; class Gammaproteobacteria; order Methylococcales; family Methylomonadaceae; genus Methylobacter_C. The sequence goes on along the minus strand of QVQF01000099.1, from coordinate 35,402 downwards.
CCAAATGGTGTTGGCGAAGAATATGACTTGGTTGTTAATGCCGGTGGCATTGATTGGAATGTTGTTGTTGATCGTAGTGGTGCTATCAGTCAAAAAGAACGTAATTAAACGTTTATGTTTAAGGTACATTATTTAGCGTTATATCTTAAAATCGAATAATTCAACCTGCATTAAAGCAGGTTGAAAAGTACAAGTGTTAGAAGCTAGTCTTTTCAATAACACCAGATACTTGATGTTTACAAAGTCTTTGTGCGCAGTTATGAATAGATTGTTGATTGATCAAACCACTTACTGGATAAGTCATGGCCGTACCAAGTAATAGACCTACATCGCCACATCTACAAGCCTATAAGCTGCCTTTAACAGGTATTATTTCAATTACTCACCGTATGACTGGCGTACTATTATCTATTGGCTTAGTTTTTTTTGTGGTTATTATGTCAGCCATTGCAGGAGGCCAGAAATCTTATGACAACATACAAGCGCTGGCGACTTTTTGGCCAATAAAGTTGATTTATTCGGGCTTTTGTTACGCTTTAGTTTTTCATCTATGTCACGGTGTACGTCATTTGATTTGGGATGCAGGGAAGGGTTTTGATCGTGAGACTATGGATCGATATGCTCTGATTGAAATGGGTATCTCCTTAGCTATTACCATAAATATATTATTGTTTATCTAGGCCTGGAGTGTTTATGGATTATCGATCACCATTAGCCAAAGTTCGTGGCTTGGGTTCCGCAAAGTCAGGAACGTCACATTGGTGGATGCAACGTGTAACTGCGGTAGTGCTAATCCCATTATCTTATTGGTTAATCACTTTCTTAAGTTTAAGTTTTCATGCTCCTTATCAACATATCATAGCTTGGTTAATTGTTCCGCTTAATACCGTTTGTATAATTGCTTGGATGCTTGCCGCTTTTTATCATGCAGCCTTGGGCTTACAAGTCGTTATTGAAGATTATGTTGCAGATGAAGGTGTCAAAATCATTGCTGTCTGGACAGTCAACATAAGTTTCTTCATGCTGGTGCTGGTAGCATTGGTGGCGGTGTTTCGTATCCTATTGATAGGCTAGTTTATGTCGACTGATTATAAAATTATTGAGCATACTTATGATGTCATCGTAGTAGGAGCGGGTGGCGCGGGTTTACGTGCAACTTTAGGTTTGGCAGAAAGAGGATTAAAAACCGCTTGTCTGTCTAAAGTGTTTCCTACGCGTAGCCATACAGTAGCAGCTCAAGGCGGCATTAGTGCCGCGCTAGGTAATATGGGTGAAGATGATTGGCGTTTTCACATGTATGACACAGTTAAAGGTTCTGATTGGTTGGGGGATCAAGATGCTATCGAATACATGTGTCGTGAAGCAATGGCAGCAGTTATCGAGTTAGAACATTATGGTGTGCCTTTTTCTAGAACTGAGGATGGAAAAATATATCAACGCGCATTTGGTGGCATGACTACGCATTATGGCAAAGGTCAAGCACAGCGAACTTGTGCGGCAGCTGACAAAACTGGACATGCAATTTTACAAACGCTATACCAGCAAGCGTTAAAACATAATGCTGAATTTTTTGTTGAATATATTGTACTTGATTTAATTATGGAAGATGGCCAATGCCGTGGTGTTTTGGCTTGGTGTCTGGACGATGGTTCCATGCATTTATTTAAAGCTCACATAACGATACTGGCTACCGGTGGTTATGGTCGTAGTTATTTTTCTTGCACGTCAGCTCATACTGTAACTGGTGATGGTAATGCTATGGTGTTACGAGCGGGCTTACCCTTACAAGATATGGAGTTTATTCAGTTTCATCCTACAGGTATTTATGGCTCGGGTTGTTTAATTACTGAGGGCGTTAGAGGTGAGGGTGGTTATCTCACTAATTCGGAAGGTGAGCGTTTTATGGATAGATATGCACCTTCTGCCAAAGATCTAGCTTCGCGTGATGTAGTAAGTCGCGCGATGACTATTGAAATACAAGAAGGGCGCGGTGTTGGTAAGCTCAAAGATCATTTGTATTTACATATTGAACATCTAGATCCAAAGCTTATCAGTGAGCGCTTACCGGGGATTGCGGAAACCTCGAAAATATTCGCCGGAATAGATGTTACCAAAGACCCCATTCCTGTGTTACCAACCGTACATTACAATATGGGCGGTATTCCTACCAATTACAAAGCTGAGGTAGTGACTTTAGAGGGCGATAATCCCGATAAAGTAGTGCCTGGCTTAATGGCTGTAGGTGAGGCTGCCTGTGTATCGGTGCATGGTGCCAATCGTTTGGGGTCCAACTCGTTGTTAGATTTAGTGGTATTTGGTCGTTCTGCCGCCATTCGCTGTGCTGAATTGATTAGGCCTGGAACGGCACAAAAGCCACTGGCTAAAAACGCTTGTGTTAAGGCCTTGGCCCGTTTTGATAAAATTCGTTATGCTAATGGGGAGCGCAGTACCTCAGATATACGTTTGGCAATGCAAAAAACCATGCAAAATAAAGCAGCTGTATTTAGAACTCAAACTACGTTAGATGAAGGTATCGCCGCCATGGCAGATATTAAACACTCATTTGCCGAAGTAGGTGTTAAAGATAAGTCTTTAATTTGGAATACTGATTTAGTAGAAACATTAGAGCTGGATAATTTACTCAGCCAAGCCAGTGTAGCTATTAATGCTGCCGGTAATCGCTTGGAAAGTAGGGGTGGCCATGCCAGAGAAGATTATCCTGCGAGAGATGACGCGAATTGGCTTAAACATACGTTGACTTGGCTAATTGATGACAAGATCAGTATTGATTATCGCCCAGTGCATTTATATACCTTAACCGACGAGGTTGACTTTATTCCGCCTAAAGAGAGAGTTTACTAATGGCTGAGTTTGCCTTACCTAAAAATTCCCAACTCATTGTAGGAAAAAATTATAAAGCCCCTCTAGGAACAAGTAATAGCCGACAATTTGAGGTCTATCGCTGGGATCCGGTTTCAGGACAAAATCCGCGTATTGATAGTTACGAATTAGATATGGATAGTTGTGGGCCTATGGTGCTGGATGCTATTCTTAAAATTAAAAATGACATTGATAGTACCTTAACGTTCAGACGTTCTTGTCGTGAAGGCGTATGTGGCTCTTGTGCAATGATGGTCAATGGTAAAAATACCTTGGCTTGTACTAAAGCTATAGATTCATATTCGGGCACTATTAAAATTTTTCCTCTGCCTCACATGCAGGTTGTTAAAGACCTAGTTGCTGACATGACCCATTTTTATGCGCAATATGCCTCTATTCAGCCTTGGATAGCCACTCAAACACCTGCGCCCGCCGATAGGGAGCGCTTGCAAAGTAAAGAAGATCGAGAAAAGCTGGATGGCTTGTATGAATGTGTACTCTGCGCCTGTTGTTCTACCAGTTGTCCTAGTTACTGGTGGAACAGTGAGCGTTATTTAGGCCCTGCAGTATTATTGCAAGCTTATCGCTGGTTGGTCGATAGTCGTGATGAAAATACGGGTGCTCGTCTCGATGAATTAGAAGATCCTTTCAAGCTTTATCGTTGCCATACCATTATGAACTGCACCGACACTTGTCCAAAAGGTTTAAACCCTGCCAAAGCTATCGCTGAAACCAAAAAATTATTAGTCCAGAGAAAATTGGGTTAATGATCGAGTACGCAAAGCTGCATTGGCAATGTCGCCGTGGTACAAAAGAATTAGATTTTCTGTTGCTACGTTACCTAGATATTAAGTATCTTCTGGCTGATAAAGAGGAGCAATCCTGTTTTATAGAATTATTAGCACTAGAGGATGATGTGTTATTGGGGCTTTTATTAAGTGATGTAACAATTGAATCTGTCGCTATGCAAGCCTTAACTCGAAAGATATTTATTTAGGGTTAGCGTATTCTTAGGCTTTATTTACGGGTTACTTAATGAACGGATTCATTATGACAAATCCCATGAATGATTAAGACTAGGTATAATGCGGCTATCTGAAAAATCTAAGAGATGAATGCTAGATTTTGATTCTATTTATTAGGAAATAATATGTACGTTAAAAAAATGTTGGTTGGATTATATTTGGCAACTTTCTTCACATCAACTTTTGCAGAAGATACGTTTAAAGTATGTGCTGATCCTTTAAATCCTCCGTATTCAACTAAAAATAAAGACGGCTTTGAAAATAAAATTGCTGAATTGTTTGCCAAAGAGTTAGGACAAAAAGTTGAATATACTTGGTTTGCACAGCGCATTGGTTTTATTCGTAATACCCTAACAGCACCAGTAAATGACAGGGACGCAGATAGTGATCAATTTAAGTGTGACATCGTGATGGGCGTGCCAGAAGGCTTTGATTTAGCGCTAACTAGTGCGCCTTATTATAAGTCCAGTTATGTATTATTGATTGCTAAAGGCCGTGGTTGGGATGATATTAAAGAGGCCGATCAATTAACTAAATTATCTTTGGAACGACAAGAATCCTTAAAGATAGCTATGTTTGATCGTGGCCCTGGTACAACCTGGTTGCAACAAAATGGTTTGTTAGATCAAGGTATTCCTTATCAATCTATGTCGGGTGATGGTGAAAATAATACCGCAATGGAAATGGCTAGAGATTTTAAAGCTAAAAAGATAGATATGGTGATTTTATGGGGGCCAATGGCCGCCTATGTATTGGCACAAAGTCCGAAGAACAGTTATGCTCTGATTCCAATGAAATCAACGCCAGCGCTAAGGTTTGATTTTGCTATGGCGATGGGAGTGCGTAAGGGTGATAAAACCAGAAAAGCGCAGTTAGATAAGTTGATTGAAAGTCAGTTTGATAAAATACAGGCGATTATTGCGTCATATAATATCCCATTGTTACCGCTCACTAAAAATTAAAGCTTAGGGGGGCGCCTTCAGTCTGAGTTTTAATGTCTATCGAATAAGCTGACTAAGTGTGCAAAGTGTGAGGCTTTGTCATGGCTTAGTTGATCCCATTGAAAGCGCCATTTCCAGTTGTTCACCATAGTCCCAGGAGTGTTCATGCGAGCTTCAGAATCTAGTTCAAGGATATCTTGCATAGGAATAATTGCTAAATTAGCGACGGATCCCAAAGCCGCTTGTATTAATGCGCGGTGGAGGGGAATGGACGGATGACCTAAGTAATCGTAAACGTGGTTTTTTTCATGCTCATTGATAGAGTGAGTCCAACCTACCGTAGTGTCATTATCATGGGTGCCAGTATAAACCACGCAATTTTGTTCATAATGAATTGGTAAGTAAGGATTATTTGCACCGCTGCCAAAAGCAAATTGTAAAATCTTCATGCCCGGTAAGTTAAACTCATCTCTTAAGGCTTCAACTTCGTTGGTAATAATGCCCAGATCTTCTGCAACTAGGGGAATTGATCCTAATTTGGCTTTAATGGCATTTAGAAGTGCTTTGCCTGGAGCTTTAACCCAAGTTCCATTTTGGGCCGTAGCTTCATTGTCAGGTATTTCCCATGCAGCTTCTAAGCCGCGAAAGTGGTCGATACGGAGAATGTCAAATTGTTCTAACTGTGTTTGCATACGTTCAACCCACCAAGTAAAGCCAGTCTTATTAAGGTGACCCCAATCGTAATGAGGGTTGCCCCAACGCTGACCTGTTTCTGAAAAATAATCAGGAGGAACGCCCGCAACTACAGACATTTCGCCAGATTTATTCAGTTTGAAAACCTTGCGATTCGCCCAGACATCAGCACTATCATAAGATACAAAAATAGGAATGTCCCCAAATAAGAGCACATCATGACTATTGGCATAGGCTTTTAATGCCATCCATTGCCGAAAGAAAACATATTGTTCAAATTTATATTGCTCAATATCGGCAGCTAAACGCTCACTAGCCTCACTTAGCGCTGTAATATTTCTTTCTTTAAATGGTTCGGGCCATAAGCGCCAAGATTGTTGATTAAAAACATTTCTAAGCGCCATAAATAAGGCAAAATCATCCAGCCAAAAAGACTTTTCTTGGCAAAACTTTGCATAGTCATTGCTGTCAGATTGGCTAGCATGCTCTAAGAATCCTTTTAAAGCTTTTTCTATTAAGCAGGTTTTATTAAATGCAAGGGTTCCTTGGCAAGTTTCACAGTGTTCTGAGGGTTGTAACCAGCCTAATTTTACTAAATTCTCAATATCAATTAAGGCAGGATTACCGGCATGAGCAGATAAGCATTGGTAGGGCGAGCCATCGGCATGGGTTATACCTAAAGGTAATGTTTGCCATACAGTAACGCTAGAATCATGAAGGAAGTTAATGAAATTATAGGCGTCTTGGCCTAAGTCGCCTTGTTTGTTGGGACCTGGCAAGGAAGTAATGTGCAGGAGGATACCCGCGCGGCGTTTATTTAAAAGATTATTCACACATTACTGTCTCAGGTTAATGTTCAATTGCTTATCTATTCGATGTTATCCATCTGCAGATTTACGAGTTTTGAATAAAGCTTATGCCCAGTAAGGGTAACCCAAAACAAATAATACATAAACAATTATATGGGATTATGTATGGCTAAATTATTTTTTGTTATGTGTTTATATGCCCTATATAAAAAGGGCCCTATTAAATAGGATGCGGTTTTAAATGAACCAAATAAATATCTAGCAGGTTATTCTATAGGTAAGTGATTATCGTTTTTCGTAGTAAAAATGTTGTTGGAAATAATTTCTAGTAATTGCAAAATAGCTGCTCCAACAATTACAAAAAAAGAAGCAGTTACGATAAGGAATGTTAGTGTTTTCATGATGGATACCAAGTAATTATTTAAGGTCTGATTGAATAATCCTCTGGTTGAGCTAGTATTTCAAGAAAATTTTGACATAAAAAAAGAGTGGTAAACGGTCATAAATTGATAGTTGTAAGTTTACAACAAGCCATTTGTAATGGCTGTTATAGCGATTATTGAACTTAAAAGATTAATTTGTATAAAAGCAACAGGCTAAAAGAGATTATTTATGCAAAATACATTACATTAGGCATTATAGATCACGCACTCATTGCCAGAGTATAGTGGGAGTTAAATCAACGAAATGAGTTTTAGTGTTGTTACTAAAATTTAGGCAATAAAAAAGCCCACAAAAGTGGGCTTCGTCCGTATTTTCTTTTATTATTATATTGGACGACTGCTTAGTAAAAAATGCAGCTTCAATTTGTGGCGATTATTATTGTTTTTATTCAGTCTAGCCGACCACTTTCCCCCTCATTCCCATTAAAAATAGTCTAGATACATTGCCATCTAAGTGCTCTTCTAACGGTGTGTAGATAATATAGTAATAAATTATGCTTGTCTATAAAAAGTGCGACAAATTGACGCACATATATTTTAATGTTGTTATTTTTTTTGTAAGGGGCAAGTGTTTTTACCCATAAGCTGATAAAGCACGCACCAACTTGCGCCGGCTTCATAAAAAGTAAATAACGAGCAGACAAACGCTAACCAACTGGTTTGATTATAGGCATAAATCAAGAGCAGAACTGCCAATATCAGGCGTATAATGCGGTCTGTAGTTCCCATATTGCTTTTCATAGAGTGTTCTCTCTTAAGTTTAGGATAGGTTGGTCTTTGTTTAATCCCACTGGGATTTTCGTACCATAAAGTTACGACCTTTAATTTTGCCTTTGGTTAGGCAAGCAAGGGCTTTATCAGCACTATCTTGTTTAATGGCGACATAGGCGTGACCGTCAAAAATATCAATTTGTCCGACTTCACTGCCAGTAATGCCGGATTCGCCGGTTAGGGCACCTAATATATCACCAGGACGCACTTTATCTTTGCGACCACCATTAATCCACAAGGTGACCATAGGTGGTTCAAATCGAGTTTGATAGCTCATTTGAAAGGGCGCTACTTCATCCCAACGGACTTTAGTCTCTTGATAGTCTTCAATCGCGGTGACACGATTTAATTCAGCTTCAGTACATAAGCTTAGGGCCAAGCCTTTTTTACCTGCCCGTCCCGTTCGACCTATGCGATGCACATAAATTTCAGGATCCCAAGGTAGATCATAATTGATCACGGCTTGTAATTCTTTAATATCTAATCCGCGAGCGGCAACGTCAGTGGCCACTAAAATAGAACAGCTTTTATTGGCAAATCTTACCAAAACTTGATCGCGATGTTTTTGTTCCAAATCGCCATGTAACGCTTGTACAGAGAATCCACAATTATCTAGAGCATTTTTTATTTCTTGGCACTCTCTTTTAGTATTACAAAAGACCACGGTTGATTCAGGACGGTGGTAAGACAATAAATAGCCTAAGGCATTGAGGCGCTGTGCTTTTTCTATTTGATAAAAGTGTTGTTCAATTGTACCTTCTTGATGATTACTGTCGATGCTAACGGAAACTGGCTTAAATTGAAAGTTCTGACTGATTTCTCTTATAGGATCAGAATACGTCGCTGAGAATAACAAGGTTTGTCGATGCGTCGGTGCATAAGAGATAACATCCGTGATGACTTCTTCAAAGCCCATGTCCAACATGCGATCGGCTTCGTCTAATACCAAAACTTTAAGATTACTTAAACGTAAGCTGCGTTTTCGTAAATGCTCCTGTAACCGTCCCGGTGTACCCACTACGATATGTACGCCATGCTCTAAAGAACCAATCTGTGGGCCAAAGGGCACGCCACCACATAAAGACAGTACTTTAATATTCTGGGTGAAGCGTGCTAGTCTACGGATCTCTTTACAGACTTGATCGGCTAATTCTCGTGTTGGACAAATCACCAAGGCTTGTACTCTAAAACTGCTCAAATCTAATCGTGATAATAAACCTATACCAAAGGCCGCTGTTTTACCGCTACCCGTTTTTGCTTGGGCAATAACATCTCTACCTTCGAGTATATGAGGTAAACTTTCAGCTTGTATCGGTGTTAAATGGGTATAACCCAAAGATTCAATGTTTTCAAGTAAAGCAGGTTTTAAGGGTAATGACGAAAAGGCAGCAGTATTCACAGGTAACTCTTATAAGCGCGATGGACAGCGAACTGCTGCCATACTAGCGCTTATAATAACAGATTGTTAGGTATTAATACGTAAGAGCTTGCCGCTACTATAATTAATTATAAGCCCAGGGCACGCAAATTTTTGCGTAATGAGAGAGTGTATTTTAACCTTCGACCTGACCAAAAACTTGAGTAAACTGATTTAAAAGACCGGCTAATTAAAGTATACCAATACCAGATGGCTATACCCAATATTGTTGGGTGGTAACAGCGTCCATGGCTGACGATGAAGCTATCGAATGGAATATTACCGAGCGCATAATTTTCGGTAGATTGGGCAATACGATCATAAACACTCACATGTATTTTAGCCTGATGAATATTTGGTGCTTGGCATAGCGCATGTATTTCTCGTGGCTGCCAGCGGTAATAGATGCCTAGTCCAGTGCGGTGATTATAGAGTTCGCCCTGTACATATCTAGTTCGGTGCTGACATAAGTGCGTGCTGCTTCTATAAAGCGCAACCCAGATTGTTCGGCTTGCTCCATCATCCAGTCTAAAGACACTAAGGACATACCCTGTTTAGGATAAGCACCGCCCATATTAGAATGTACTCCTGCAAACCAAACTTGTTCAATTTGTCCGGGATTAGCCCCTGCCTCATCCCAAAGTTCAGGGCGACAAGTCATGCGCTCATCATCAATGAACATCGCTTGGCAAGCACGAATAACTCTGCCGGGTTTCAAACTAACAAAGCGACTAGGATATAATCGGTTAAAGACTAAGGTCAGTTCTTCAAAGGTTGTACCTACTGCCCCTAAGGTATCCCATACACCTATAAAATGAATTTCTATCGCATTGAAAAAAACCAAATTCTCTAAGTACTCTATATTCAGATCTTTATGATTTAAAGCATGGCGATAAAATGCCTGTCAACAAAGCTCTATGGCTGTGTAGGCGCCACGACTGAAATCAAACATAAATAAACGATCATCACTAGACTGATAAGCTCGAACTAATTGTATATAAAGTTGCTGTACATTGATTGAAAAGCCCCAACCAAATGCTTCGCCCAATAGTTTTTTAATAGGATTGTCAGAAGTACCTACGCCATCATCATAGAAGGCAATCTGTTGCGGTAAATCAAGATTGCATTTATGCCCTTGAATATCGATGGCTTCGTAGAGCTTGCAGACATTAGTACCTCGACCTTTAATATCACTGTTGACTGTGCCATCAGAGCACAGTAGGATCGTTTTTGCATAGTCATCAACTCCTTTAGAAAAATTAATGGCTAGTTTACTGAGTAAGGCTTAACTAATTGCTGCTTGATTAACAATCGATAACTTGTGGCATGATGCTGCAATAAAGTATCAGCAGCGTTACCGATAGGATATAAGTCACCGCCTTTTTTTAATCCAAACACAGGCACAAGTTGGCCGGCTAGTGTGTAATTAAGCGAGTCGGCTAAGGCCACATAGGGTTGTTCATCGCTAGCGGGGAAGTAACGAGTGATAGATCGGTCAATATTGGCGTATTTAAACTTATCGGCCATTTTGTCGGTAAACATATCCGCCAACTTATCTCTAAGGGTATTGCTCGTAAAACTAATGCTTTCGGCTACATGATTGAACCAGCCACCAACAGTAATGTCTTCATTTTCTTCTTCTATATAGTTAGCGACTTCGGAAATGGTTTCCAAACTCAGTGGCACTTGTGGTACAGGGTCTCTGTCGTTATTGATCACATAGGCGTTATCTTTTGTGATACGGGCAAAATCTTGGGCGTATTGCAAGTTGCCAGGTTTGGGTTGAGCAAAGACATAAGATTTTAGTTGAGCAGGATTGAGGGTGTTTTTCATTCCATAACGGTCATTAGGATCGGTGAGCGCATAATACAGAAAAGAATGTATCAAGGTAGCAATAGCAGCGCCTTGGCTATGTCCAGTGATATATAGTTTGGATATTTTGTGCTGCTGAGTGATGCGCTGTAATTGCGTCAAAATGCCTAGATCATCATCGAATAATAACGATAGACTGGCATAAGAAAAGCCTAGGTGTAATTCAGCGTTGGGCGTTGCGGCAAAAACTAGGGGTAGGGGTGTGTTTTGGGGATATTCGATGCCTGCATAGGCAGGCATCGATGTCGCATAAGCATCAGCTAAAATACTACGCCATTCACCGACAGTGCCACGAATAGCTATAGCAAAGACACTGGGGTCTTTGAGTGATTGAACTAATAACCAGGCATTATTTAAGGGGCCAAAACCATTGCTTTCAGGGTTGTTAGGGTCCTTTAGATGTTCATCGGTTTTATTATAGGGCCAGATTTTGTTCCAGTCATGATTTCCAGGGTGCCGACTGTCAAAGACAATAGTCCAATCCGTTACTTTAGCTTGATAAATTAGATCGGTTTTTTTTAGTGGATCATTACGATCATCTTGATTATTAAGTTCGATACAAAATTCTAGTAATTGCTGTGCTACTGCTGAATCAAATTTAGCCTGCGGCATTCCTAAGAGATCTCTTTGTTCTAAGTGTTGGCTTAACGTAGCATCATTATTCATAGTGGCGCATCCTATTAGTAGTAGCGATAAAGCGAGTATAAGTTTGTGCATGTGAGTGGCTCCTAATTAAAATGAGCTGTAATCAATAAAGCCACGGCTAATCTCTGAAATTTTTCGAGAATTACGTTTAAAGACACCAATGCCATTGCTAGAGCCACCTGCATTCGTATTGCCTTCTATAGTTACGAGTCGGCCCTGATTGATCTCTGTGACGATGCCGGTATGACCTAAGCCACTGCCATAATCAATAATAAATAAGGCGCCGGGCTTAATGAGGCTAGGATCAGTGATAGCCTGAATGCGAGTGATACGTGTGATACCGGGTTTTGTTTTTGATTTATTCCAATGATCCAGGGCGCCCGCGGTTTTTATATGTGGGTTCTTAGTTAAGCCTAGTTCAAGGGTTGCCTGCTGATAACAATAATAGGTAAAAGCCACACACCAATAATAGCCAGGTTTTCCAGGTTTTAAATTGAGGCCGACGGCTTGCTGATATTCATCAACCATAGGGCCACGATTGGAGCCCAAGGGCTCTTCTAGTACCCCAATTTGGGTGCTTGCGACCTTAATTACTTCTAGTGTGAGTTCCGAAGGTGGGATGGTATAAGACGAGACCGTTTGAGCACCAAACAGTGCGCCCCAAGTCAGCGTCCCCAAAACACCATCGACCACTAGAGAATGACCGTTTACATCGGGATAACGAATTTGAAAAAGTTTAATGGCATTTTTGGTGTCATCATCAAAGAAACCATTCTCAGTAATGTGCCCGCAACCGACTGCATTTAAACGTTGCTGGACTCTGGTTACCGTTATAACATCGAAATCACCGAGTTTTAATAATCGTCCCGGATAAGGTAAAGGCTCTACCGGGCCTAAAGGAGTTTGTATAGTAGTCATAGGGCGTGTTATTAAGACTAAGTTGTGTATAGTTAGGTTAGTTGGCTATTAGAATCTACAGCGGGACCGCTGTTGTGAGTATTAAGGTGCACAACTAATAATGACATCATCGCTGTAATGACCGATTTCTTGGTCTTTTAACATATATTTAGCGCGATAACGACGCAGGTCAGGTTTGCCGACTTGAAGTACAGGACGCGTATCCACATACGGAGATACGGTGGCCCTAGCAAGCAATACCCAGTCCGCATCACCCTCACGTTGACAGTAAATATTAATGCCATCGCTATGATATTTGGTATAACTAAGATTCACCTTGCCGCCGGTTAAATCCTTAGCTTTGAGTACAGGATGAGTATTAGCCAAATCGTGCTGCTTGCCAGTACCAATAATGCCTAGTTGCGCGCCCATTCCTGAGGTGTAATCACTGTGTGCTTTAATGCGTCTAACTAGGGTACGGATTAAGTCTTCGGCTTGATGACGACTATCTATTTTATTATTAGTTGCTTGTTTAGCTAATGCGGCCGTGCTAGTCGTATTAGTCATATGTGAACTAAAGTCAGTTTGTGCAGCTTGCAATGCCGTAATATCAGCGCTAGTGACGCCGGCTGCAGTCGTTAAGCTGTTAGCCAAATGTTCGAACCAAGCATGAAAGTCTTGATCTGCGGCAGGTATATAATTTGCTTTTAACATAGTGGTTCCTAAGGGTTTAATTAAAGAACTAATGAGCTTTATGTCTCTGTTGAGTAGGCCTCTCAACCTTTGTGTCAACCCATTAAATTATTTTGCGACTCCAATCTTGTGTTGCTATAGCTAGATACTGTATGTATAGATAGCTCTGAGCTAAAAATAGCTATCGCTGAATGCTATATTGATAGCTTTAAAGCATCTAGTGACGTGACTAGGTCGTTTAGTCGTTTGTTTTTATTACCCAGTGACACCATTAGGTGGTTCAGTGAAATAACTAGTGACGCTAGTGTTCTTATTAGATTTTCGATTGATATCAATTGCTGACCGGTCGTTGACGCTTTAGGGTCGGTGGAGATCAATGGTTAAACAAAAGATATGTTTTATCTAACGACATTGCTCATGCATTAAGCCTAAAAAACCTTTACTCAGTCATTGCGCGATAGTTTATAAGTTTTATATTTAAGCGGTCAATCCGTAAGAATACCTATAGCGTCTAAAAAAACACTGGTTTTGTTAATATAAACAGCTGATTTAGTCAATTAAGTACACCATTACTGACAATAAGCGTAAGCCTTAAAAAAATAATTCTCATCAGTCCCTGTTTAATTGTTTAGATGGAATAATGACTTATTGTTGTCTATCAAAGATATTTATCAAATGCGCATTTGAATTGTTCGTTTTAATTAACTTATAAGTTACTATAAAGCTTGAATTTTAGTGGGCGTGAAAGTTATGAAAACAAAGTCGGGTAAAACCCGAGAGCGCTTATTAACCGCAGCCAGTCGTATTTTTGCCGAGCAGGGCTTTCAAGAGTCAACCATTGCAGACATTTGCGAACGAGCAGAAACCAATATCGCTTCGGTTAATTATCATTTCGGTGATAAAGAAAGCCTGTATCTGGAAGCTTGGCGTTATGCTTTTAATCAGGAGCTTGATAACCATCCTTCTGATGGTGGTATCCCTGAAGCTGCACCAGCTGAACAGCGTTTGGCAGGCAGAATCCGCTCATTAATTGCCCGCGTTGCTGATGACAATTCCTATTCCTTTGCCATTATCAACAAAGAAATGGCACAGCCCACGCGTTTACTAGCCGATATCTTGGAAAAAGAAATTAATCCACAACGGCTGCAAATGTTGGCCTTATTAAAAGAATGCCTGGGGCAGGCTGCTACCGAGCAGCGCATACAATATTGCCACACCAGTATTATGGGGCAGTGTTTTCAGTTATTGCGTTTAAAACATATGCAAAGTGCCAGAAACTTTCCACATTACCCCGGTGATTTAAGTGACAGCAAAGCCTTTGCTGAGCATGTTGTACAATTTTCTTTAGCCGGTATACAGGCGATCCGCTCTCAACATCTAATTTAAATCATCCTTATGAGCCCAGATAAACAAGCTGAATTAACGCCCATCACGTCTAAACGTAAAACATTGATAGTCATCGCTGTCTTGATGTTAGTCGCCGTTATCGCGGCTGTTTATCACTATAAGCTACCGTCTGAGAATGTTGAAAATCAAAGTACTAAGCATGAGGGCAAACGAGGCAACGGTGAAGGTCAGCGAGGTAAAGAGGGTGCTGATACGCCTATTGCCGTAGCCATAGACACTACCACGCAAGCTGATTTTCCCGTTTATCTAAATGGTCTAGGCACGGTCATACCCTTACGAACCGTGACGGTCAAAGCCAGAGTCGATGGTCAACTCATGAAAGTGGCGTTTACTGAAGGCCAGATGGTCAAGGAGGGCGACTTATTAGCAGAAATTGATCCACGTCCTTATCAGGCCTTGTTGATGCAGGCAGAAGGTCAGTTACAACGTGATGAAGCCTTGCTAAAGAATGCTCAGATCGATCTAGTCCGTTATAAGACCTTATTAGAGCAAGATTCTATTGCTGCGCAACAAATGGTCACTCAAGAAGCCTTAATCAATCAAGACAAAGGCATTATAGAAATAGACCGTGGTCTGGTTGCCAATGCTAGACTCCAGTTATTATATACGCGCATTACTTCACCCATTACCGGACGCTTAGGTTTACGTTTAGTTGATCAGGGTAATATAGTTCATGCCAGTGATGCTAATGGCTTGGTAGTTATTACTCAAATTCAGCCTATCTCGGTGATATTTACTTTACCTGAGGATAGAATTCGTTCGGTGATGAAAAAGTATCGAGCGGGTGAAGTGATGCCGGTAGAAGCTTTTGATCGCAGAGGCCAAAGTTTGTTGGCGCTAGGGCAATTGTGGGCGGTGGATAATCAAATTGATACCACCACCGGTACGGTTAAACTGAAAGGTCAGTTTGCCAATGATGATAATGCGCTATTTTCTAATCAGTTCGTTAATATTAAAATGCACATGGATACTTTGCGTGGCGTGACCGTTATGCCCACGTCAGCGATACAACGCGGCATTATGGGCACCTTTGTGTATGTCGTGCAAGAAGACCAGACCGTAACGGTACGACCTATCACTTTAGGTCCTGTTGAAGGTGAAAAAGTAGCCGTTGAGGCGGGCTTAAAACCGGGTGAACAGGTGGTTATTGATGGTGCTGATAAATTACGTGAAGGTATGAGAGTCAAACTCATCACCCAAGAAAGCAAAGCGTCTAACGACATAGCGACTCCTGCACCTAGCAAATTGACTGGCAAAGGTAACAATAGAAAAAAGGGTAGCAGCGAGTGATGCTGTTAAGTCTAAGCCTTTTAACGGAGTGGAGTGCAACAGCTTCAGCTGTTGCAAATAAAACAGCTAAAGCTGTTTTACTCCAGTTGCTGCTTAATTCTCTGCGCAGCGCTAGGCTGGTTTATTTATGAATCCTTCTAAGCTCTTTATTCTGCGTCCAGTTGCCACATCTTTATTAATGCTGGCCTTGTTGCTGGTAGGCTTATTGGCTTACCGCGAGTTGCCGATTTCAGCGTTACCTCAGGTTGATTATCCGACTATACAGGTGGTAACTTTATATCCGGGTGCCAGTCAAGAAGTGATGACGTCATTGGTGACTTCACCGTTGGAACGTCAGCTAGGTCAATTGCCGGGCTTGAATCAGATGTCATCGTCTAGTTCAGGTGGCGCTTCGGTAATTACCCTGCAGTTTAATTTGAATTTAAGCTTAGATATTGCAGAACAAGAAGTACAGGCGGCGATTAATGCCGCCACTAATTATTTGCCTAGCGATCTGCCCATGCCGCCCGTGTACAGCAAAATAAATCCAGCTGATGCGCCTATACTCACCTTAGCGGTGAGTTCGAAAATACTGCCGCTGACCAAAGTCGAAGATTTAGTTGATACCCGTTTAGCACAAAAGTTATCGCAATTATCGGGGGTAGGGCTGGTGACTATCAGCGGTGGTCAAAGACCTGCCGTGCGTATTCAAGCGATACCCTCAGCATTAGCGGCTTACGGATTAAGTCTGGAAGATTTACGTACCGCTATTTCTAATGCTAATGTCAATCAACCTAAGGGTATGTTTGATGGGGCCACGCGTTCGGCTATTATTGATGCTAATGATCAGATCCGATCGGCTTCAGATTATAGTGCTTTAGTTATTGCTTATCGCAGTGGCAGGCCCGTGTTGTTATCAGATGTGGCAGAAGCCAGTAACGATGCTGAAAATGTCAGATTAGCGGCTTGGGCCAATGGCACGGCAGCAGTGATTGTCAATATTCAGCGACAACCAGGCACTAATGTTATTGAAGTGGTCGATAGAATCAAAGAACTGTTGCCTAAATTGCAAGAATCCTTGCCTACGGGTTTGGATGTCGCCATATTAACGGATCGCACCACCACTATTCGTGCTTCCGTAGACGATGTACAAATTGAACTACTGCTGGCCTTAGTCTTAGTGGTGCTGGTGATATTTCTATTTTTGCGTAATGCTTATGCTACCGCCATACCGGGCATCGTCGTGCCCTTATCATTAATTGGCACTTTCGCGGTTATGTATTTAGCTGGCTTTAGTATTAACAATTTAACCTTGATGGCGCTGACTATTGCTGCTGGTTTTGTAGTTGATGATGCTATTGTGGTGATCGAAAACATTACCCGTTACATAGAAAAAGGTGAAACACCTTTAAACGCTGCGCTTAAAGGTTCTGAACAAATTGCCTTTACTATTATTTCCCTGACCTTCTCGCTGATTGCCGTGCTGATTCCGCTATTGTTTATGGGCGATGTCGTTGGCCGCTTATTTCGTGAATTTGCTATCACGCTAGCGGTAGCCATCTTAATTTCAGCGTTAATTTCTCTGACCTTAACACCGATGATGTGCGCAAAAATGCTGCGCCCGCATCATAAGCAACAAAAAGATCGTTTTTATATCGTTAGCGGACAATTTTTAGATCGTGTAACGGCCTATTACGCCAAGCTATTAGATTGGGTATTAGAACATCAGCGTGCCACCTTGGTAGTTGCTGCGACTACGATGGTCCTGACGGTATTGCTGTATATGCTAGTGCCTAAAGGCTTTTTCCCTATCCAAGATACGGGCGTTATCCAAGGTATTTCGGAAGCCCCGCAAAGCATTTCCTTTGCTGCCATGTCTGAGCGTCAGCAAGCCTTAACCAAGGTATTATTGGAAGATTCCGCTGTGGAGAGTGTGTCGTCGTTTATTGGTGTGGATGGCGCTAATCCTACCTTAAATGCCGGACGGGTCACTATTACCTTAAAGCCGCTGGCCGAGCGTGGCATTAAAGTCATGGATATTATCCGAAGACTGCAGCCTAAATTAGCAGATATAGAGGGCATCTCTTTATATCTACAGCCGATGCAGGATTTAACTATAGAAAATCGGGTTAGTAGGAATCAATATCAAATGACTTTGCAGTCTGCTGATAGAGTGACCTTAAGTCACTGGGCCTCTATCATGGTCACTGAACTGTCCAAACAAGCTGAATTTGCCAATGTAGCCTCTGATCTTCAAGATCATGGTTTGCAAGCTTACGTTGCTATAGATCGTAGCACCGCCAGTCGTTATGGCATCAGCATTGCTGCGATTGATAATGCCTTATACGATGCTTATGGTCAGCGCTTGGTCTCGACTATTTTCACGCAATCGAATCAATATAGAGTCGTGCTTGAAGTTAAGCCGGAATATCGTCAAAGTTTGGATGATTTAAAAGCCTTACGTATTCCTACGTCAACGGGCATACAAGTGCCGTTATCGGCTTTAGTGACGGTAACGGAACAAAGCACGCCTTTAGTGACCCAGCATTTAGATCAATTTCCCGCCACCACGCTGTCTTTTAATTTAGCCCCCGGTGCTTCTTTGGGTGATGCGATAGCCGCTATTGAAAAGACCAAGCAGCAAATTGGATTACCTTTAAGTGTGCAGGCTGATTACCAAGGCACCACTTTGGCATTCAGCGCTTCGTTGATGAGCACCTTATGGCTGATACTCGCCGCCATTGTCACGGTTTATATCGTCTTAGGTGTGTTGTATGAAAGTTATATACATCCTGTGACTATCCTTTCGACCTTGCCGTCAGCCGGTGTAGGTGCTTTATTGGCCTTGATGTTGTCGAATAATGATTTAGGTATCATCGGGATTATTGGCATTATCTTATTAATCGGCATTGTTAAGAAAAATGCCATCATGATGATTGATTTCGCCTTAGATGCTGAGCGTAATCAAGGTAAATCGCCGCGAGACGCTATCTATCAGGCCTGTTTATTACGCTTTAGGCCGATTATGATGACCACGATGGCAGCTTTACTCAGTGCTCTGCCGTTGATGTTAGGCACGGGCGTGGGCTCAGAACTGCGCCATCCTTTAGGTATTACCATGGTGGGTGGCTTAATCGTCAGTCAGTTGTTGACCTTATTTACTACGCCGGTTATTTACCTTGCTTTTGACCGCTTAAGTCGACAATGGTCAGGTAAAAGTGTGCCAGAGGCTGTCCTTATAGACAAGGATATCTCGTGAGCCTGTCGGCTTATTTTATTGCGCGTCCAGTTGCGACCACACTGCTGACATTGGCGGTTACGTTGGCAGGTCTGATTGCTTTTTTTCAATTACCAGTAGCTCCGCTGCCGCAAGTTGATTTCCCCACTATTTCAGTGCAAGCCTCTATGCCCGGTGCGAGCCCAGAAACGATGGGTACATCAGTAGCAACGCCCTTAGAGCGGGCTTTGGGTCATATTGCTGGCATCACAGAAATGACCTCGTCTAGTTCAGTGGGCAGTACCAGTATTACCTTGCAGTTTGATTTGGATCGCGATATTGATGGCGCAGCAAGAGACGTTCAAGCAGCCATTAATGTTGCGTTGCGCTTATTGCCCACTAACATGCCCAGCAGGCCAAGTTACAAGAAAGTGAATCCAGCCGATTCGCCGATTATGATTTTGGCATTGACCTCTGACACCATGACTCGAGGCCAACTTTACGATGCCGCATCGACTATTCTCGCGCAGAGGATTTCACAAGTGCAGGGTATGGGGCAGGTCAATGTTGGTGGTAGTTCCTTACCTGCGGTTAGGATAGAGCTTAATCCTAATGCCTTAACTAAATATAGTATTGGCTTTGAAGCGATACGTCTGGCTGTTGCAGCGACTAATGTTAATCAGCCTAAAGGCGCCCTAGAAGATGCTCAGCATAATTGGTTGATTTATGCCAATGACCAAGCGAAAACGGCAGCGGATTATCTGCCTTTAATAGTCGCTTATCGCAATGGTAGTCCAGTACATCTGTCGGATTTAGCTTCTATTGTTGATTCGGTGGAAGATATTCGTGCTGCGGGGCTTAAAGATGGCAAAACTTCAGTCTTATTAATATTGAACAAACAAGCGGGCGCTAATATTATCGAAACCGTTGATAAGGTGAAAGCTTTATTGCCGCAACTACAAGCCTCTATTCCCAATGCGATTAATTTATCAGTGGTGCTAGATAGATCTATCACCATTCGAGAGTCTTTACATGAAGTAGAGCTAAGCCTATTGATATCTGTAGTTCTAGTTATCGGCGTGGTGTTGTTATTTTTAGGTAATTTACGTTCGGCTCTGATTCCTATTATTACCGTGCCGGTATCTTTAATTGGTACGTTCGGTGTGATGTATTTGTGTCATTACAGTTTGGACAATCTATCGTTAATGGCGCTGACCATTGCTACGGGCTTTGTGGTTGATGATGCCATTGTGGTGTTAGAAAATACTGAGCGCCATATAGAGCAAGGTATGCCACCTCATGAAGCGGCCATTAAAGGCGCTAGTGAAGTCAGCTTTACGGTATTAACCATGAGCTTGTCTTTAATAGCGGTGTTTATCCCTATTTTACTCATGGGGGGTATTGTTGGGCGTTTGTTTCAAGAATTCGCAGTGACACTTTCGGCGGCGGTCTTAGTGTCGTTGGTGATATCTTTAACCACTACACCCATGTTATGCGCCTTATGGCTAAAGCCGATACAGAAAGATACTCACAACAGCTTTTATCAGACTATAGAGCAATGGCTTAAGAGCTGGCAATCCGCTTATGAACGAAGTTTACATTGGGCTTTGCGCCATCGTCCTATAATGATGTTGCTACTCTTAGCGACCATAGGCTTTAATGTTTATCTCTATTCTATCGTTCCTAAAGGTTTTTTTCCTATTCAGGATACCGGTAGATTGTCAGGCACCATTCAGGCTGATCAAAGTATTTCTTCGCAAGCTATGCGCAAAAAGTTGGGCGATTTTGTGGATGTTCTAGGTCAAGATCCAGAGGTCGCAACCGTTATTGGTTTTACTGGCGGACAACGCGATACTAATAGTGGACAAATGTTTGCCATTCTTAAACCCTTGGAAGAACGTAAGTTGACTGTTAATCAGCTCATGGCGCGCTTACGCCATAAATTATCCGATGAACCTGGTGCTAGACTGATTTTACAGCCCCCACAAGATTTACGTATTGGTGCCCGAGGCTCTTCTGCCTTGTTTGAATATGCGCTGCAAGCCGATCATCTATCTGATTTACGCACTTGGATGCCCAAGATTATCACTGCTTTATCTCAGCATCCTGAGCTGGTGGACGTTAATACAAATCAACAAGATAAAGGCCAACAAATTGAGTTACAAATAGATCGTCAAACGGCTGCGCAACTGGGTGTTAGCCCTGCGCTTATCGATGCGACGCTTAACAACGCTTTTGGTCAGAGGCAAGTGTCGGTTATTTATAATCCGCTTAATCAATATCATGTGATTATGGAGGTTGCTCCTGAATATTCACAAAGCTCTGAAGCTTTAAAGAATATTTATGTCAGCGTAGCGCCCATTGCACCTGCTGTAACTGGAGGGCAGGTGCCCTTATCAGCCTTTACGCATTACGGAGTGACCAATACGCCTTTGTCAGTCAATCATCAAGGTCAGTTTCCTACCGGTACACTATCTTTTAATCTCAAGCCTGACATTTCTTTATCACAGGCAACGCAGATTATTACCGATACTATGTCTAGTTTAGGTGTGCCTGCTTCTATGCACGGGAGTTTTCAGGGTACAGCCAAAGCTTTTCAACAATCTTTAAAGAATCAACCTTGGCTGATTCTGGCGGCCTTGATTTCTATCTATATAGTATTAGGTATTTTATACGAGAGTTATGTGCATCCCTTGACCATCCTGTCCACCTTACCTTCTGCTGGTGTAGGTGCTATTTTAGCGTTATTACTTTGCGATACTGATTTCAGTATTATCGCCATGATAGGTGTTATTTTACTGATTGGTATTGTTAAAAAGAATGCCATCATGATGATCGATTTTGCCTTACATGCAGAGCGTACCTTGGGCATGAATCCTGAAACGGCCATATTTACCGCTTGTTCTATGCGATTTCGACCTATTATGATGACGACCTTTGCCGCTTTACTCGCGGCCTTGCCTTTGGCTTTAGGTACCGGTTATGGCGCAGAGCTACGGAAACCTTTGGGCATTGCCATTGTCGGTGGCTTGCTACTGAGTCAGTTGTTAACGCTTTATACCACGCCTATCGTGTATTTATATTTAGATCGCTTACAAACTTGGTGTAGGCAGCACTTTAATCGTCATAACCTTAAGCCGCTATCTAGCGCTATAGACAGTCTTTAAATACCCACTATGAATTTAAACTTCGTTAAACACCCTATGGCTCTATTTTTAATTCGGTTATTGATCACTAGCTTTTTTTTATTGCTAGCCGCCTGTACGGTAGGCCCTAATTATGTGCTACCCACGACTAGTATTCCTGATACTTTCAAAGAAGTTAAAGGTTGGAAGCAAGCCCAACCCCAAGACGAGGCTTTGCCCGATCATTGGTGGGAAATTTTTCATGATGCAAAGCTTAGTGCTTTAGAAGTTCAGGTCAACAAGGCTAATCAATCGATCATTCAGGCCGAGGCGCAATATAAACAAGCACAGACTATGGTGCAAGGTGCAGCTGCCGCTTATTTTCCTACCGCACAAGCATCAGCCACGGTTAACCGTTTTAGAGCAGCGAGCGGCCAAAGTAAAGCAGTTCCAGGCGTCAATTACATATTTGGCGCGGTAATTAGTGCAGCATGGGCACCTGATTTATGGGGTGGCGTGCGTAGGCAAGTTGAATCTAGTGAAGATAGTGCTCAAGGCAGTGCTGCAACTTTGCAAGCCTTACGCTTAAGCTCTCAAGCATCCTTGGCGCAAAGTTATTTTCAATTGCGGGCTTTAGATGCACAAATAAAGCTGATGAGCGATACGATAGCCGCTTATGATAAATCCTTACTAATCACTAAAAATCGTTATATAGCGGGTGTAGCCGCTAAATCGGATGTGGTGTTAGCTGAAACCCAGCTAGAATCTACCCGCGCGCAAATGATTAATCTTAGGGTGCTAAGGGCACAACTCGAACATGCGATTGCGGTGTTGATCGGTAAAGCGCCGGCTGAACTCACGATTGAAATCGCCGCCTTTGATACAATTATACCTGTAATCCCGATCAGTCTTCCTTCAGAACTATTAGAACGTAGACCCGATGTCGCTGCGGCTGAGCGTACTGCAGCTGCAGCCAATGCACAAATTGGTGTCGCTAAAGCGGCCTATTTCCCTAATTTAAATCTTGCCGTGTCTAATGGCCAACAGACAAACATTTTATCTAACTTAATGAATACTGGCGCACGTTATTGGGCCTTAGGACCAGCGGCATTAGCGATACCTTTATTTGATGGAGGGGCCCGTAGCGCACAATTACAACAAGCGATAGATGTTTATGATGCCAGTGTTGCAGGTTACAGGCAGGCGGTGTTGGTGAGTTTTCAGCAAGTAGAAGATAATCTAGCGGCACTACGGATTTTAGAAGAAGAAGTACAAGTGCAAGATAAAGCTGTTGCCTCAGCGCATAAAGCCGTAGAACTCACCACTAACCAATATCAAGCCGGTACGGTCAGTTATTTAAACGTTATTGTTAATCAAACCACAGCGCTTTCTAATGACATTACGGCCGTTAATTTACAAAGCCAACGCTTGGTAGCAGCGGTGTCATTAGCCAAAGCCTTGGGCGGTGGTTGGAATAGTAAAGCTTTACCGACTAGAGATCAGGCCGGTGGAGAAGTTAAGTGGTCACAATTCTTGCCTGTGCCCATCGTTGATTAGGTGGGTCACTTACAATAGTAAGTTTTCATCTATGGGAATAAAGCGGTTAGCGGCTTTAATTAGCGAGGGCGCTGTTAAAGCTTGTACACCATAGACTTCGCTATCCACTGAATATTTATCACGTATTTTATTCAGTAATAAATCGAAGTCACCATCGCCTGACAATAAAATAATGACATCAGCTCGCTCTGCATATTCGATAGCATCGAGCGTAATGCCGACATCCCAATCGCCTTTTGCAGAGCCATCACTGCGCTGAATATAAGGTTTAAGTTTGACCTCAAAACCTATTTGCCTAAGGATTTGTTGAAACCCTAACTGCTGACTATCGCCTTTATCAATAGCGTAGGCAAAAGCAGCAACTACGGTTCTATTGGCTGTCGCTAGTGACCAGAAGGCGCTGTAATTAAAATGCCGGCTATAGCTTTGTCTAGTGGTGTAATAAATATTTTGTACATCGACAAAAATAGCGACCTTTTCCATGAACTATTTAATAAAAGAGCAGCAGTAATCAGTTGCAGTACTAACTTTTACAGTGAAAGCCGCATTAGCAGGTACATCAAAAGCTTCACCGCCGCTAATAGCTTGCCATTCATCGTTACCGGGTAATAAAACTTCAAGCTCACCAGCTAATATTTCCATCAGTTCTTTATCAGCGGTGTTGAAAGTATATTCACCGGGCAACATAAAACCTAAGGTTTTAACAGAGCCATCAGCAAAACGAATGGTACGGCTACTCACGTTACCGTCGAAATAGACATTAGCTTTTTTGATGACTGATACATTCGTAAATTCTGACATGGTAGATCCTTAGGTAGTGAATAAGAGATTATTAGGGGCGCATGATAACAGATTGTTAGCTCAAAGTGTCTTGCGTAGGATGAAAAGCCTGGGTGCAGTAGCGCTAGTTACAGTGCTGTAGATTATCTGATAACTAAAATGTGAATTATTCAGATGCTCACACCAGTGCTCTATCTGTGCAGTTTCTAAATCTCCACCCGCATGGCCTGGATAAGCCATGATAGTCATGATGCCATCAGCCGCCAGCAATGCTGTGGCAGCGTTTAAAGCGCATAAGGTAGTATCTGTTTGCGTAATAATACTTTTATCACCGCCCGGTAAATAACCCAGATTAAACATAATGGCATTAATGTGGCCATGATGCTGTACAGGGATGTTCTCAGCCATGAGCGCATGACTGGCATGGATTAAGGTAAGTTCAGTTGCATCCTCATTGTTGCTTTGTGTTGCTGCAATTGCGGCTAACTGTATATCAAAACCAAAGACTAGTCCTGTAGCCCCCACTAGACTCTTTAGATACAAGGCGTCATGACCATTGCCCAAGGTAGCATCTATGGCAATGTCACCTGATTTAAGACTTTCGCTGATATGTTGATGGGCAATATTAATGAGGGAAATGCGTTGCATAATAGCGATCTATAGAAGAAGGATAGGGGCAGTTGTTCTGTAAAGCATCAGCAAAAAGCTGGGTAAGCTTAGGTATTTGTAAGCTACCTTTAGCACCAAAGCCGTTAAAAATAGCAAGCTGAGGCAGCGTGGGATGCTCACCGACAAAGGGTTGTTTATCTAAGGTGCAAGGGCGAATGTTAGCTTGATGATCAATGATAGATAGTTCAGGTAAATCAAGGCTACTGTGTTTAAGTGACTGCAATAAAGCCGTTTTAGCTTGTGAAGTAGGTTCAGTATTAAGATGCACTCGGTCAAAGCTAGCACCCAGTCGTATACGTTGCTTATCTAAAGGGATTAACCAGTCACCGAAATTATAGATAACATCAGGCAACGGGCTTTGAAGTTGCAAGGTTAAGATTTCACCTTTGACGGGTTGGAAGGGCAGCCAAGAAAACCAAGGATTATAAGTGGCGTGATGACCTTCACAAAAGAGTATTTTCTTAAAAGACATATCCTGCCAGCTTAAAGTAGGGAGTAGTTGTATGTCTTGATTATTCACGGCGGTTTGGTGGTAACAACCGCGCTCAATAAAGTATTGCTTTAAGCAGCTTAATAATAAGCGCGTCTGCAAATAACCGGTTTGTTGTTGCTCTAAATAACTGTGAGCGGGGGTATTTATGATGGTCTTTACATAGCCGCTATAAGCTGGATCAGCCAAGCGGTTATGCGCATTAGCTAATAACAGCTCGTTATTAAGCAGCCTAAGCATAGGCTTTTTTATATAAAAGTCCTGCTTAAAGAACTGACTTAATTGCTCATAACAGCGCATAGCGCTAGGCAATAAATGCTCGACATCTGCAGACTTTACCAAGCGCATACCCGTCACTGGATTAATCAGCCCTGCCGCCACTTGGGTAGCGTTCTCTAGGCCATTATCAATCACCATGACGTTACAGCCACGTTGTAGTAACTCCCAAGCGAGTAAGCTACCAGCCAAGCCCTGGCCTATGATTAAGTAATCATGTGTGTTTGGCTTAGTCATAAGGCATTAACAACAGCGCTTAATACCATTCCACTTTTCATCTTGCCATTGCTTGAAAAACTCGGCCTTACTTAATAGCGGATGCTCGTCATTACCTGAATGCTTTAAGGCATAATGAGATAAGTATTGCTCATATGCATCATCACCAGATAGACGGCGCAGTAAGCGCCAAGCCTTTTTAAAACAATTAGGCATTAATCTCTCACCCAATCTTCAACGAGGCGACTAGGGCTATGCGGAGATTCGGTCAGTGGTAAAACCGGCTGTCCGTTGAGAGTGCGAACAGCAACGCGCAGCATATCAAAAACGATGAGCCATAATAGACTAATAAAGAACACGGTCAGCCAAGCATCAAACTGTAAGTTAAATATCAATTGCGGAGCAATATGCGCTTTTTCTACTGATAAGCTACCCGCGGCTAGTTTATCGCTTAGATCATTAGCCGCCGCAAAGAAACCTATGCGAATATCCGTGCTGGTGATCTTTTGGTATGCCGCTGTGCTAGTAATGATTATTAACCAAGTGAGGGGTAAGCCTGTAACCCATGCGTACTTTTGTTTGCCCGATTTAATTAAAATACCTGTCGCTACGCACAGCGCAATAGCGGCCAGCATTTGATTGGCAATGCCAAATAATGGCCACAAAATATTAACGCCGCCATTTGGATCAATGACACCGATATAAAGGAAATAGCCCCAACCAGAGACCACTAAAGCGCTGGTGAGTATCACCGAAGGTGTCCAAGAGGTTTCGCCCATTTTAGGCCAAATATTGCCCAGTATATCTTGCAGCATGAAGCGGCCGACACGCGTCCCAGCATCTAAGGTAGTCAGTATAAAAATCGCCTCAAACATAATGGCAAAGTGATACCACAAGGCCAGTAGACTTTCACCAAAGGCGCTGCCAAAAATACTGGCCATACCAACGGCCAGAGACGGTGCGCCACCGGTGCGTGCAAACAAGCTTTCTTCGCCCATTTGCTTAGCCAGTAGTTGCATGTGTTCGACGGTAACGGGATAACCCCATGAAGATATTTTAGCGACAGCCGTGGCCGCATCTGCACCTACCACACCTACGCCACTATTGATGGCGAAAAACACCCCAGGTTCGAGCACGGTGGCGGCTATCATCGCCATGATGGCCACGAACGACTCTAATAACATACCGCCATAACCTATCATGCGGATATCACGCTCATTGCTGAGTAACTTAGGCGTGGTGCCTGAAGCGATGAGTGCGTGAAAGCCAGAAATAGCGCCACAAGCGATGGTAATAAAAACAAAGGGAAATAACTTGCCGCCAAATATGGGGCCAGTGCCATCTATAAAAGGCGTGATAGCCGGCATTTTAATAGTTGGTTGCAGGGTAATAATAGCAACGGCTAAAAGCGTAATGGTACCGGCCTTCATGTACGTGGATAAATAATCACGCGGCGCTAAGAGTAACCACACGGGTAAAATAGCCGCAGCAAAGCCGTAAGCCATAACCCACCAAGCGAGAGTCAAACCTTCACGGTCAAAGACTAGGCGCAAGGTTTCATTAGCGTCTATGAATCTACCGGCAACGACCGATAATAACAATAAAACCACGCCAATTAAAGAACCTTCCATTACCTGACCGGGGCGTAGATAACGCATATACACACCAACGATTATGGCGATAGGAATCGTAGCCGAGACCGTAAAGGTTGCCCAAGGACTATGCTTCATGGCATTCACGACCACCAAACCTAAGACAGCAATCAGAATAATCATAATAGTAAAGGTACCGATCAGCGCCGCCGTGCCGCCTAAAGGCCCCAGTTCATCACGCGCCATTTGACCCAAACTTCTGGCGTTACGGCGAGTCGATAAAAACAAGATCACCATATCTTGCACACAACCGCCGATGACGGCACCTAAGATGATCCACAAGGTTCCGGGTAGATAACCAAATTGCGCAGCCAAGGTTGGGCCCACTAAAGGCCCGGGGCCTGCAATCGCTGCAAAATGATGACCAAAGACTATCCATTTATGGGTAGGGATAAAATCACGGCCATTATCGAGTCGTTCGGCAGGTGTAGCTCTAGTTTCATCAATCACTAACACAGTGGCAGCCAGCCAAGCCGCATAAAATCGATAGGCTAGGGCATAAACACAAAGCGCAGCGGTAATAAACCAGAGAGCGCTGATGTTTTCACCACGATTTACAGCGATAGCGCTAAGAGCAAATGCGCCTAATAGAGCGATCAGCAGCCAAGGGATGATTTTTAATAATTGAGTCATAAGCTTTTTGTATGGTTTACGGTTGCTTGGAGTAAAACAGCTTCAGCTGTTTTAAAAGGCAATAGCTGAAGCTATTGCACTCCAGTTATGTAGGGTGGATAAGCCGCGCGTATCCACTAATTGTGCTGGATGCGCTTCGTTCCTCAGCAGATCCTATAACACTAAGTGAATTCTATCCGGGTGCCGAAACAAACTCAGCCAAAAACTCAGCTTCATCCATTACTTTAATCCCCAGTTCTTGCGCAGTCGCTAATTTTGAGCCGGCTTTTACGCCAGCTACGACTACAGAGGTTTTCTTAGAAACCGAACCTGCGACTTTAGCGCCTAAGCTTTCTAGCAAGGCTTTAGCCTCAGAGCGGGTCAGTTGTTGCAAGGTGCCGGTTAATACCCACGTTTGTCCAGCCAGTGGTAGGCTGTCTATAGCCTGATCTGCTATAGCCGGCCAAGTCACACCCGCAGCGAGGATGGCTGCTATAATAGCTTTGTTTTCAGCGTTCTGAAAAAACTCGACTACATTCTTAGCCATCACCGGCCCTATGTCAGGCACTTGCATTAAGTCTTCTAAGGAGGCTGCCATAATGGCATCTAAGGTTTTAAAATACTGAGCAATACTTTTAGCGCCTTCTTCACCGACTTCGTGAATACCTAAAGCGCCTAGGAAGGTACCGAGTTTAGTGTGCTTAGAGGCAGTGATAGAAGCCAATACATTCTCGGCGCTTTTCTCACCTTGGCCTTCCAAACCACTGATGTCCTCAAGACTAAGGCTATAAATATCAGCAATGGTTTTAAGTCTGCCGGTGCTATAAAGCAATTCGATAAGCTTGGTACCTAGATTGGCGATATTCATAAACTTACGCGAGGCGTAATGACGAATACGCTCAGCACCTTGAGCGCCACAACTTAAATCAGCGGTACAGCGGAAAGCCGCTTGGCCTTCGGTTTGTTTGACTAAAGCGTTACAAGCAGGGCAATGCTCGGGCACGACAATAGGGGTTCTGTGCGCGCCATGCTCAACAACCTGTACCACTTTAGGTATCACGTCACCCGCACGTTGGATTTCAATCATATCGCCAATTTGCAAACCTAGGCGCTCGATTTCATCCATATTGTGTAAGGTGGCATTACTGACCGTCACACCGCCTACGAATACCGGAGCCAATCTAGCTACAGGTGTTAATACGCCGGTCCTACCGACTTGAAAATCCACAGACAGCAGTTCGGTGACACTATTTTCAGCAGGAAACTTTCTGGCAACCGCCCATTTAGGCGAGCGGGCGATAAAACCTAGCGAGCTTTGCTGTGCTAAGTCATCGACTTTGTAAACGATGCCATCAATTTGCATAGGCAGTAGCGCGCGAGTCTGTTCCATCAGTTCATAGTTACTGACAAAAGCCTCATAACTGCCTAAGAAAGCATAGCAATGCGGATTCTTTCTAAAACCTAGGCTATGTAAAAAAGCCAGTATCTCTGAATGCTGAGTAAAGGCGGGAGCACCTAGCGTCTCACCCAGACCATAAGGAATAAACTGTAAATCTCGTTCGGCTGCAATCTTAGGATTCATTTGCCTCACGGTACCGGCTGCTGCATTTCTAGGATTGACAAAAAGCTTGGTGTTATTTTGTAGCGCCTGTTGGTTAAGCTTTTCAAAAGCCTGCTTAGGCATGAAAACTTCACCGCGCACTTCTAATGTTTCGGGGGGATGCACGGTGGCCAGTTTAAGTGGCACGGACTTGATAGTCTTGATAGTGTGCGTAACATCCTCACCCACGAGTCCGTCACCACGCGTAGCCGCATAGCTTAATAAACCATGATCATAATGTAAGCTAATGGCCAGGCCATCGAGTTTAGGTTCACTATAGATCTTCAGTGAGTCAGCACTCAGAGTAAGATCTTTGGCGGCCTTTTCAAAAAACGCGTAAGTTTCATCTAAACTAAAGGCATTGGCCAGTGAGAGCATTTTAACGCGATGTTCTATCTTGACATAGTCGTCGATGGCTTTAGCGCCCACGCGTTGACTAGGGGATTCGGGAGTGATGAGCTCTGGATGCTCAGCTTCAAGGTCTAATAAGGTTCTAAACGCAAGATCATACTCAGCATCCGCAACCGTAGGCTGATCGAGGACATAATAGTCATGATCCCATTGAGTGATTTGAGTAACGAGATCTTGGTAGTTCAAGGTTTAGTTTGGTTTGGGTTGTGTTGGGTTAACGATAAAGATTGTAGGTCGGGTTAGCGATAGCGTAACCCGACACATTAACGCGATTATGTCGGGTTACGCTATCGCTAACCCGACCTACGTTAACAGCTTACAATTTACAAACTCTGATGAAATAATTCAATGGTTTCGTCAGTCAAAGGTTCACGATGCTGATCCAAAATAGTGCCGTCTAATTCAATGGCTAATAGTTCGATGGTTTCGATAAACTCCTCAAACACCTGTCTAGCGTGATCCAAGACACCAGGTTGCATAAAAAATACTAGGCCACGGCAATAGAACTCATCTAGGTTTTCGTAAGGAAAGGTACCTGATTCATGCATACAGGCGACACCAAAATCAACTAGGCGATTAGCATCAAGACGCTCATATATTCTTAAGCTACCGTACTCTAAGCCGACTATGGCAAAGGCATTGGCTAAATCCGCGCCATTAAAACCTTCCTTTGCTTTGGCAATCAAACTAAATTGGATAACATCTGGCACCGAAAATCTAGGGGCAGGCTCAATGTCATGCTCATCGGGTTCAAAGGCAGCATCATCCCTATCATAATAATGCGGATCAAAGGTTTCAGGCTCTACGTCCTTTTCATCATCGTAAAGCTCATCTTTATCTAAAGAGGGCTCAAAGTCTTCGTTAAAGGCAAGCTCATCTTCAGCGTCCCATTGCTCTTGTAAGCGTTGGTTCTTAAAGTAAGCCCAGGTTAACATGCCCACGACGATTAACAGACCTGTTGCAATGATTACAATTCTTAGTATTTCTTTATCCATTATATTTCCGCCAAACTCACTGCTTCTTCAATATCAACTGCGACCATCCGAGATACTCCCGGTTCTTTCATCGTAACACCTGCCAACTGCTTTGCAATTTCCATAGTCACCTTATTATGAGAAATATACAAAAACTGCACAGATGCCGACATCTCTTCTACCATTTTCGAAAATCGCCCTACGTTAGCATCATCTAACGGCGCGTCTACTTCATCTAACAAACAAAAAGGCGCTGGGTTTAGCTCAAAGATAGAAAACACCAAGGCGACTGCCGTTAATGCTTTCTCACCACCCGATAATAAATGTATAGAGCTATTACGCTTGCCGGGCGGTTGGGCAATAATATTAACCCCCGCTTCCAGCAAGTCTTGTTCTGTTAATTCTAAATAGGCCCTGCCACCGCCAAACAGTTTAGGAAACTTCTCCTGTAAGCCGGTGTTTATTTTATCGAAAGTTTCCTTAAAACGCAGTCTACTTTCTTTATCTATCTTACTAATGGCTTGATCGAGTAAGGTAAGCGCCTCGAGTAAGTCAGCTTGTTGCTCATTAAGAAAATTCATGCGCTCAGCTTGTGACTTATATTCTTCGATGGCCGTCAGGTTAATCGTGCCTAGGCGCTCTATTTGCTGGCATAAGTCATCGACTTTGCTCTTCCAGCGTGACTCTTCAGCGAACTCAGGTAGCGTAGTTAAGACCTGCTCAGCATCGGCATCGATTTCTTTAAGCTGTTCATTGACGGTTTGCTGCCTAACCTTACTTTCTTGCAGTTCGAAACGTATAGTATCTAGGGCTTCTTTTTGTTTGTCTAGTGCTTGCTGCACTCGACTATGTTGTTCAGAGCTTTGGTTGATCTCAAGTTCTATCGCTTCTTGTGCTAGGCGTTGGCTTTTTAAGGTCGCCTCTAACTGGTCTTTATTAATGATGCTAGCTGCTAATTGCTGCTTTTCCTCATCAAGAGGACTTAGGCTAAGTTCTAATTTAGTATTAAGTTCTTCTATGCGCTCAACCGAGAGTTGATGCTGCATGTGTAAGCGTTCGATTTGCTTAGTCGTTGCCATATCGGCAGTGCGTAAGGATTCTATTTTCGCCTTAATACTATATAACGCTTGTCTTGCTTCATTAACGGCGAGTTCACACTGAGCTAGGCTAGCTTGCAACAGCAGGTCTGCGCTTTCTAACTGCTGTTTTTGTAGATCTTGTTCTTCTAAGACGAGTTCAGCCTCATCTTGTAACAGACTAGACTCAGCAATGACTTCGTTATTTTCAGTTAAGGCGCGGTTAATGTCTTCTAACTCATTAGCAATTTGTAATAAGCGACGTTGCTGATGTTCCCAGCGCGTGGAATAAGCACTAAATTCAGCACTTTTAGATGATAACTCCGCGCCCAACTTATTATCTTGTTGTTGTATCAGCTCACGATTGTGTTCAGCTTCTTTAAGCTGCTCTTCGGTGACCGTTAATTGCTCTTCAAAATCGCCGATTTCAGCCAGCAATTCATCTTGTCGTTGCTTTAACTGACGTAGCTCTTTTTCACGCTGTAACACGCCGACTTTAGCATCTTTAGTATGGGTGACTTTTAACCAACCCGGGCCAAACCAAGTGCCATCGGGTGTGATCACCGATTCATGCGCTAAACATTGCTCAGCTAAACGCTGTGCAGTTTCATTATCGTCGGCGCAATAAATACCGCTTAACAGGGCAGACAAATCCCAAGGCGCGCGTACTTTATCGACTAAAGCAGGCTTTGCTAGCGTAAGGCTAGCAGTAGAAGCTTCGCGGGTAGTAAATAGGGTAATCGATTCTTTAGAAAGCTCAGACAAACCGGACAGTAAGGGCTTAATATCCGCCACACAAATCGCTTCCAGATAATGGCTGAGCACCGTTTCAGCGGCGGTATCCCAGCCGGCTTCTACGTCGATATACTCAGCTAAGCGCAGCTTATCGGCTAAATTCATGGTCTCCAACCAGGCATTAAGATTTTTATTATCTTTACCCATCGCATGTTGTTGTAATAACTCCAGCGAAGTGATCTTGCCCTTGATGCTATGGCTTTCAGAGCGACGGCTATGTAAATAATCGTGAAACTGTTTAACCTGTTGCCGCTGTTCGCTAATCTGATGATGTAACTGCTCTAACTGCGCTTGATGGTTATCGCGTTGATAGCCAATAATTTCTATATCAGCATCTAGGGTTTCTATATCGGTTTGTAATTCGCTAGCCGAGAGCTCATCACGCTCGGTCTGCAATTTATCGAGTCGCGCTTGCAATTGACGACTTTGATTGTCTAACTGTTGAATAGTCACACGGTTGACTTCGGCTTGTTCTTTATACTGTGAACTAGTCGAACGATACACTTCCCACTGCGCTTGCCATGCCGCACGCTGTTGCAAATTGTCTTGTTGGTTAAAGCTAAGCTCTTCAGCTCTAGCCTCAGTGGTCATGATCTCGTCTTCAGCTTCTACCAAGTTTTGTTTAATATCTTCTAAAGCCAAGCTATCGGCTTGCAGTTGGCTTAACGATTGTTCGGCTTGCAGTTGCGCACGATTGATCTCCACTAGCGTTTCTTCATGGCTTGCAGCATGATGCTTAATGGCTTGCTCCAATCCGCTGACTACACCGACCAGCCTATAATAGTCGCCCTGAGTATGGTCTAAGCCCTGTTGTTGGGCTTTATGGTCTAAGCGCTTTTCGACTATGCCAGCATCTAGCTCACGCAGCTCTATAAATAAGCGATTATGTTCGGCGGCGATCTCGTGCAGTTTAGTTTCTAACTGGCTTGCGGCCTGATGATAAGCGCGCCAACGCATCGCCAACATCTCTAATCTAAATTGGCGCTCATGGCCTTTTAGCTCAGTATATTTCTCAGCTTTTTCGGCTTGCTTTTGTAGATGCTTAAGTTGCTTTTCGACTTCTTCACGCAAATCCTCCAGACGCTCCAAATTCTCGCGCGTGTGTTTCATACGGGTTTGGGTTTCAGTGCGACGCTCTTTGTATTTTGAAATACCGGCCGCTTCTTCGATATGCACCCTAAGCTCATCAGGCTTAGCTTCAACCATGCGAGAGATCGTACCTTGTTCGATAATCGCGTAACTACGTGAACCTAAGCCCGTGCCTAAAAACAAGTCGGTGATATCTTTACGACGGCAACGCGAGCCATTCAACATAAACAAAGATTGGCCGTCACGACTGACTTGGCGCTTAATAGCGATGGTGTCGTATTGTGCGTATTCGCCGCCTAATTTGTTGTCGGAATTATTAAAGACCAACTCCACAGACGCGGTACTGACTGGTTTTCTACCAGAGGAACCATTAAAAATAACATCCGCCATATTAGCGCCGCGTAAATGCTTGGCAGAGCTTTCGCCCATGACCCAACGCACAGCATCGATAATATTAGATTTACCGCAACCATTAGGACCGACAATCGCAGTCAGGTTTCCGGTAATAGGGATGACTGTCGTATCCACAAAAGATTTAAAGCCCGACAGTTTTATTTTTTCCAGCTTCATTGCAAGGTAGGCACCTAATAGTTAAAACATGCACATTATCAGCGATATTGCCTTATGTTTCGAGATATTTCATTAAAGAATGTAAATGTAAGTGATGCTAAGCTATGAATACACACATTATTGACATGATTAGGCGCTAATGGATTAGGAGTGCAACAGCTTTAGCTGTTGCACTTAAAACAGCTGAAGCTGTTTTACTCCAGTCGCTTTGGGTGGGCAGCGCCTTATTTAGTGGCAAAGTGGCTAGGTTTTGTCTGTGAGTCAGTTATCTGATGGTTTAGGAGTGCAACAGCTTTAGCTGTTGCACTTAAAACAGCTGAAGCTGTTTTACTCCAGTCGCTTTGGGTGGGCAGCGCCTTATTTAGTGGCAAAGTGGCTAGGTTTTGTCTGTGAGTCAGTTATTTGATGTTTCAGGAGTGCAACAGCTTTAGCTGTTGCACTTAAAACAGCTGAAGCTGTTTTACTTCAGTCGCTTTGGGTGGGCAGCGCCTTATTTAGTGGCAAAGTGGCTAGGTTTTGTCTGTGAGTCAG
>QVQF01000165.1 GCA_003584895.1 Methylococcales bacterium | reverse complement strand
GGTAACCTGTACCATAACCGCTTCGACTAAGACCACCGCACTATCGACAATAATACCAAAGTCAATCGCGCCCAGTGAAATTAGGTTGGCGGAAATGCCGCCTAGATCGACCAGAATAAAGGCGAATAATAAAGATAAGGGAATAATCAAGGTGACTAAAAGTGCCGCTACAAAACGTCTTAGAAAGACCATTAAAATGATCAAAATCAGCACTGCGCCTTCCAGCATGTTGTGCTCAACAGTATGTATGGTATGACCGACTAATTCAGTACGATCATAAATCGGTCTGATTTGAACGCCAGGAGGCAGACCAAAGTCGTTCAGCTCTGCGATTTTTTGTTTGACGCCATTGAGTACTTCAACCGCATCACGACCTTTGATTAATAATACGATGCCTTCGACGACATCATCGCGTTGGTTCATAGCCACCATACCGGTGCGCGGTTGCGGACCTACACTAATATCAGCGACATCTTTAATACGTATGGGCACGCCATCGTTGGTGTTGACAACAATTTCTCCTATTTCCTCGGCAGACTTTAATAAACCTATGCCTCTGACAACTAAGGCTTCATCTCCATGTTCTATATAGCCACCACCTGTATTGTTATTATTGGCGGCTATCGCATCGAATACTTGTTGGAGACTAATATTGAAATTTCTTAGGCGATCTGGTTTGGCAGCAACTTTATATTCTTTGACGCCACCACCGTAGGAGACTACGTCGGCAACGCCTTGCATGGTTCGTATCTTAGGTTCAATGACCCAGTCTTGAAGGGCGCGCTGCTCAACTAAAGACAAATTTTTAGCATCGATTACATAGCGTAAAATTTCACCGACACCGGTAGACAAAGGCCCCAACTGTGGCTTGGTATCGGAGGGAATGTCAGCATTATGTAAACGTTCTAATACTTGCTGCCGTGAAAAATAATCCTCTGCACTATCATCAAAGGTCAGAGTGACCACGGAAAGTCCAAAGATCGACACTGAGCGCATATTCATCAAATGCGGCAGACCATTCATGACCCGCTCAATCGGTAATGAAATTAGTTTTTCTACTTCTTCTGGTGCTTGACCTGGGTATTGGGTGACGACTTGCACGAAGACGTTCTGTACATCAGGAAAAGCTTGTACAGGTAAGTTTTCAAAAGCGATGATCCCAGAAATAGCAATGGTTAGGGTGGCGCCAATAACCATGAGTCGTTGCTGTAGACAAAATGCAATAATACGTTCAATCATTTCGGTATGCTCAGTTTGCTTTATTGCTGTCGATTTCGACTTCTTCTTCAGCGCGCAGTGTTAATGCGCCTTCAATCACTACTTGTTCATTAGCTTGTAGTCCACCGGTAATGACCGCTTTATCTTTCAGACGCAAACCAATATTAACCGGACGTTGTTTATAGTGATGATCTTCAAGTGCAACAAATACATAATCGGCATCACCTTCGGTAAATACGGCTGTTAAAGGAATGACGATGGCCTGATCGTTAGGGTCACTGTTGACGGTGATTGTTGCGTACATCCCAGGTAATAAAAGGCCATCAGCATTGGGCAGGTCGCAGCGTACTTGGACGGTACGAGTGTTTTCATCGAGTATTTGAGCAATATATTGTACGCTGGCAGGAAACACGACTCCCGGATAAGCAGGTACTGAAACGGAAAGTTTTTGTCCTAGTTTTATTTTGCTGAGGTTAGCTTCAAAAACTTCCATGAGTAGCGTAAGTTTTTTTAAATCGGAGACTACATACAGGGGCTTATCAAGATCGGATCGTACTTCCATGCCCGGATTAACATTGCGTTCAACCACTATGCCAGAAACAGGCGAACGTAAGCTAAAACGACCATCACTCAGTCCAGTGTTGATATGCAGGTTTTTTAAGCGTTGTTGGGCGCGTTGCAGAGCACTGCGAGCGTCATTAACAGCATCTTGCGCCTGCTCTAAATCCTTTTGAGAAATAGCTTTGCCGGCATAGAGCTCTTGCTGGCGAGTCCAAGCTTTTTGCGCTAGCGTGTAATCGGCTTCAGCAGCGCTATAGTCGGCTTCGGCAGAGGCTACATCTGGGCTATCGAGTTCTAATAAGGTTGCGCCTATTTGTACTGGTGTACCTAAATTTATCGGTGTGGCAATTACACGGCCAGCAACGGGGGAGCTGATACGTGAAGTCAGCTTTTCGTCATAGCTAATTTTACCAACCAGTGGTTCTAATAATGGATGTTGACTCAGCGTTAGCGTGGCTGTTTTGATATAAGCTTTTTTGGGTGAGTCCTCAGCCAAAAACACTTCGCCGGGTATGGGGGCGATCTTGATGATTTCTTTAGTCTTATCAACTGGATCAGAGCAGGCACTTAATAGAACAGTGACTAGCAGGCTGCATAAGAAGGGTATTTTTCTTTGTTGTGGCATGGGTTTACTTATGTCCATTATCTGTACAAGGCTTTGTTAGTTTTGATGAATAGCTCAATAAAAGCTTTATTTATGGTTGCGAGCGACGGGCGCTTTGTCGGTATCTAATTGCACACCTAGGGCTTTTTCCAAGTCATAGTAAGCATTCGCTCTAGCTATCTCTGCCGCATAATAATCGTGCATGATATTTTTATAGGTACGTTGCGCTTCGATAAAGTCCAATACGCTGGCAGCGCCTTTACTGTAAGACAGTTCAGAACTGTTTCTCACTGTTAGCGCATCATCTAATAAGCCTTCTTTGAAGCGTTGCACAATTTTGTTGGTGCTAGTCCATGTCGCTAGGGCGGTGATGACATCATTACGTATATCAAGTTCGGTTTGTTCTGCGGCCAGTCGGCTTTGGCTTAAATGAACGGCGGCTTTGTCCGCTTCACCTTGATATTGATAAAATAGGGGTAAGGGCACACTGAAGCCGACAAAACCCGATGTCAAAACGGTGTTGCCAGGATCACGGGCATAACCGGCATTGATGGTGACATCAGGGTATTTAAGTCTGCGTGCTAATTCGAGTTGTTTATCAGCTTGATCTGCGCGCAGTTTATCGCCTTCTAGGTCAGGACGTTGTTGTAGGGCTTTGTTGATAAACTCTTCTTTGGTGGTTGGCTGTCCGAAATCTTTAGCGTCAGGCCATTGTTCTTTTGCTTCAAATTGTAGGCTTTTGGCGGGCCAGCGTAATATAACCGCTAAATTCGCTTGAGCTTGCTCTACCATGGTTTGCGAGGCATCTAAATCTGATTGTGCACGCATAGCTTCCATTTTTACACGTAAGAAGTCTGATTCGGATATATCGCCACCCTTCATGCGTAAGCGGTTGGCTTTGGATATGTCGGCATAATGATCGACAATTTCCTGAGCTAGCCATAGATTCTTTTGGCTTTGCAGTAATTGATAATAGGCATTCCTGACCATGTTGGAAAAGATACGTATGGCGTCGCGGAAATCACTTTCTGCGGCCTGTGTGCCAAAATTACTGCTTTCTATGCGAAGGCCGCGTTTGCCGGCTACTTCTATGAGTTGACTAAATGAATAATATTCTGCTGCCCCGCAAGCAGCACCCGACGTGGGACAACCTGCCGCACCCGAATTTTTATTAAGATTACTGCCTAGTTCACTAATTTGGATATTGACAGTAGGATTAGGAATAGCACTAG
Organism: Methylococcales bacterium; assembly: GCA_003584895.1. Taxonomy (GTDB): domain Bacteria; phylum Pseudomonadota; class Gammaproteobacteria; order Methylococcales; family Methylomonadaceae; genus Methylobacter_C. The sequence continues at coordinate 40,912 of QVQF01000165.1, read as the reverse complement.
CAATAATGGTGTCAGCCCGTGCTTGATCAATATTATATTGAGCAGCAATTAAATCTAGATTACGTTGATAAAATATTGAAACCACCTCATCAACAGAGAGCTGTTGATTTTCAGCTTGTGCTTTTAAAGCAAATAGAGAGCTTACTAGTAGTAATGAGGTGATTGCTTTAAAAAAAAAAGATTTCATGAGTGTTAGTGGTAAGTAGTCATTGAGATCAATCATTGTTATGTCGATATGACTGTGGACATGGTTTGTTGATAGGGTTTCAATATTGTCATAAGGTGGAGATTTAGGTCTATACATCCCATTATGTAGGGGAATAATGACAATGCTGTGACGATATAGTGTTAGCTCTTAAGGTTGCAAGGGATTAGAAGCCATTTTAGTGATTGACATGATAGGTTAACTGTCTAATATCAGAAAGTAATATTATTAGATGACTATATCTTATAAATCGACTGCTCCTGTTGAAAATAACATAAGCTATAATTGTGCCAAGCGTTGTTATCTTTGGTTTAGCTGATTTTACTGCTATGACTAGGTCATTATGTAGTAATGATTTGCAATGGTGGAGGGACTATAGGTGCAAAGCAACCCACTAATAGGTTGTTTTGCACTGACTGATCGTGTGATTATTTGAGCTTATGAGTTTTTAAGGTATTCCAAGGTCATAAAGAGTGCTGCAATTGAACGAGCTTCCGTACATTCGCCGGTCGCCAATAATTCATTGATGTTATTAAGCTTCCAAGGGATTACTTCCAATTCTTCGGGTTCATCGCCGACTAATCTTTCGGCATATAGGTCCTGAGCGAGCACAATTTCGGTACTATGTTCCAAATAAGAAGGTGCCAGGGATAGTGAGCTTAAATGATGCAATTTTTTAGCGCCATAACCGACTTCTTCTTTGAGTTCTCGGTTAGCGGCTTCAAAAAAGGATTCGCCTTCATCAGTTTTGCCTTTTGGTAGCCCGACTTCATAGCGGTGGACTCCTGCAGAATATTCTCTTATTAAAAGTACCGTTTCAGAATCTAGCATAGGTACAATCAAGACAGCTCCACCAGGCTTGCCTCGAGCTAAGCGTTCATAGTTGCGTAACTCACCATTACTGAATTGTATGTCTAGTGATTCAATACGAAATAAACGGCTTTGAGCGATGGTTGTTCTTTTTAGAATGGTCGGTCTGTTTGGCATTGTGGTATTTTATGATTTTTTTTTCTTACTAAATATAACTCATCATGATTGATTGGCAAAAAATTGATACTGTTTTACTGGATATGGACGGAACTTTATTAGATTTGAACTTTGATAATCATTTCTGGAAAGAGTTCGTGCCATTAAAGTTTGCTCAATTACACGATATGGATCTAAGTTTGGCAAAGTTGAAATTAGAGCCTCAGTTTAAAAGTATGGAAGGTCAGTTGGAGTGGTATTGTTTAGATTATTGGAGTGAGGTTTTGCAGCTAGATATTGTTGGCTTAAAGCGAGAACTTTCCGAGTTAATTGCTGTGTTGCCTCATGTGACTGAGTTTTTAGAAAAGTTACAACAGTCCTCTAAGCAAGTGTTATTGGTAACCAATGCGCACCGTGACAGCTTGGCTCTAAAAATGGAAAAGACGTGTTTGCAGTCTTTTTTTGATGGCATTGTCAGTTCTCATGATTTGGGCTTCCCTAAAGAGCATGCTGGTTTTTGGCCCTTATTGCAGCAATGTCAAGTTTTTAACAAAGAAAATACACTAATGGTTGATGACAGTTTGGCGGTGTTAAATTCAGCCCAGTTGTTTGGCATCGGGCATTTAATCTCTGTGAGCAAGCCGGATAGCCAGCAGCCCAAAAAACAAATCAGCGAATTCCGATCTATTGAGGATTTTCGGGAGTTGATGGTCGGCTGGTAAATTTTTTGTGCTTGTCTGAGGTAGGACGCTTGCCTTGATGGTCGGCTTTAGGTTTGGGTGGTCTTCTTTCAGGTGTGATGACTTCTGCTAATAGATTGGCGGTGATGGCGTTGACTGGTATTTTCTGGCCTATGTAGGTTTCAATATCGGGCATGGAGTAAGCGTAATGTTCACAAATAAAACTAATAGCAATGCCGCTCGCACCAAAGCGAGCTGTTCTGCCAATTCTGTGTACATAATCTTCTACATCTTGGGGTAAATCATAATTAATAACATGAGAAACGTCAGCTATATGAAGACCTCTTGCAGCAACATCCGTAGCAATGAGTAAGGTAATTTTGTTGTCCTGAAAATCAGCCAGTAGCCGCTGACGTTTGTCTTGTGGCACATCACCACTAAGTGCCGCAGTTTTATAGCCATTGGCGTTAAGGGTATCGTCCAACAGTTCTGCGCAACGCTTGGTGTTGACAAAAATAATGCTACGTTGCGGTTGATGATGGTTTAACAAGCCGATTAATAAGGGTATTTTTTGTTCGTTGGCTGGGCAATAGGCACTTTGCTGTATCGCCTTAGAAGTCACTTCCTCGGATTCTATGCGTATGAGTATGGGGTTGTTCATGTGCTCATAGGCAAGCTCAGTGACTTTATAAGATAGGGTCGCTGAAAACAGCATGTTTAAGCGCTGTTCGGGTGCTGGCATGCGATGTAATAAATAACGGATATCCTTGATAAAACCTAAATCAAACATGCGGTCAGCTTCATCCATTACGGTGACCTGGATGTGATTCAGTGTGAAAGCATTTTGTTTATAAAAATCAATAATCCGTCCTGGAGTGCCGATGATAATATCAATATTGGATTTTAAGGTATCCAATTGTTTTTGATAATCGGTGCCACCATAAATGAGAGCGAACTTTAAATTAAGATGCTTGCTTAGAGAGAGAGCGTCTTTATGAATTTGTATCGCCAGCTCACGGGTCGGGGCAAGAATGAGTGCCCTTGGATTTTTAATAGCTTCACTTTCATCATTCAATAGATGTTGAAAAGTAGCCAGCAAAAAGGTGGCGGTTTTACCTGTTCCCGTTTGCGCTTGTCCGGCAATATCTTTGCTGCGCAACAATAAAGGCAAGGCTTTGTCTTGAATTGGCGTGCAATGATTAAAAGCGGCATCGTTTAAGCCTAGCAATATAGAGTCAGACAGTTCTAGATTGCAAAAGCGTGTTTCAGTTAAATGAGTAGTATTCATGGGCCATAGCATAACGTAAAAATCAAATTGCTTGAAATTGATTGACTCGATAAGCTATCCCTCCTATAGTTTTGTTTTTTATTTTGGAGAAATAGTGTGAGCGATTCAGTTCTACATGTAAGTGATAGTGAATTTAACGAAACCGTTATTAAAGCTAGTGGACCTGTATTGGTTGACTATTGGGCAGAATGGTGTGGCCCTTGTAAAATGATTGCTCCAGTATTGGATGCTATTGCCGCAGAATATGCCGGTAAAGTAACGGTTGTTAAAATAAATATAGATGATAATCCACAGACTCCACAACACTATGGCGTGCGCGGCATTCCAACGTTGATGTTGTTTAAAGATGGTGAAGTGGAAGCGACTAAAGTGGGCGCATTGACTAAAATAGAACTTGCCAAATTTCTTGATAGCAACATTTAAAAAAAGTTTTCATTATTCAGACCGCTCATAAAAGTTGGACGGTTCTGAATACTTGATATATACTTCCTCCGTGCGATATTCTCGCGCAATCAATCATATCGTCTGATACTTACCCTCCGAATTCTAAATTCTATCCTATGTTGTTACGGTGTATAGCCGAACTACTTTTCTCCGAGTTGTCTTTTTATGAATCTTACCGAGTTAAAACTAAAACAAATTAGTGAAGTTATTGAAATCGCCGAGTCCCTTGGGCTTGAAAATGTCGCTAGATCACGCAAGCAAGATTTGATCTTTGCTATTCTTAAAAAGCAGGCAAAAGCCGGTGATGATATTTCTGGTGATGGTGTTCTTGAAATTTTGCAAGATGGTTTTGGTTTTTTACGAACCCCCGGTTGTTCTTATTTAGCAGGCCCCGATGATATTTATGTATCACCCAGTCAAATTAGACGTTTTTCTTTAAAAACCGGCGATACGATTACGGGTAAGATTAGGCCACCTAAAGATAACGAGCGTTACTTTGCGATGCTCAAAGTTGATCAGATCAACTTTGAATCACCAGAGAATACTAAAAATAAAATCACCTTTTCTAATCTGACGCCTCTTTTTGCTAAGCAACGTTTTACTCTTGAGCAAGGCAATGGCAGTAGTGAAGATTTAACCGGAAGAATTATTGATTTAATTGCACCGATTGGTAAAGGCCAACGTGGTTTGATTGTATCGCCACCGAAAGCCGGTAAAACCATGATACTGCAAAGTTTGGCTCAAGCTATTGCAGAGCAAAACCCAGAGTGTTATTTGATAGTGCTTCTAATTGATGAGCGTCCTGAAGAAGTTACCGAAATGGAGCGCTGTGTTCGAGGTGAAGTCATTTCCAGTACCTTTGATGAGCCAGCGACTCGCCACGTACAAGTGGCTGAAATGGTTATCGAAAAAGCGCGTCGCTTGGTTGAACATAAACACGATGTGGTTATTTTGTTAGACTCGATTACTCGTCTTGCTAGAGCTTATAATACGGTCGTGCCTTCGTCAGGTAAAATATTAACGGGTGGTGTTGATGCCAATGCTTTAGAAAAACCTAAACGTTTTTTTGGTGCGGCGCGTAATATCGAAGAAGGCGGCAGTTTGACCATTATTGCTACAGCGCTGGTAGATACCGGATCAAGAATGGATGAGGTTATCTATGAAGAGTTCAAAGGTACCGGCAACATGGAATTGCATTTGGATCGCAAAATTGCTGAAAAAAGAATTTATCCTGCCATCAATATTAATCGTTCTGGTACGCGTAGAGAAGAATATTTGGTTGATCCTGATACCTTGCAAAAAACTTGGATCTTACGCAAGATTCTGCAACCCATGGACGAAACAGCCGCTTCAGAATTTCTGATAGGTAAGCTGAAAGACTTCAAAACCAATGCTGAGTTTTTTAATTCCATGAAGCGCTAGTTTTATCGAACTTAGCGATTACTTGCTTTTACACAGAGTGCACCCAGAGACTTGGCTATGACTGATCCTACTTTATTAATACATGCACTTATTTTAGGTATTGTTGAAGGATTGACTGAGTTTCTTCCAGTTTCATCTACCGGTCATTTAATTCTAGTGGGTCAATTACTCGGGTTTAATGATGATAAAGGTAAGGTCTTTGAAATTGCTATTCAGTTTGCCGCGATACTTGCAGTGGTTTGGGAGTATCGGGTGCGATTGGCACATACGCTGATCAGTATAAGGACGGAAGCGAAGTCGATGCGCTTGGCTGTTAATTTGGTCGTTGCTTTCTTGCCAGCGGCTATTTTAGGTTTTTTGTTTTTAAAGCAAATAAAAGCTTACTTATTCAATCCTATCGTAGTTGCATCAGCCTTTATCATTGGTGGTTTTCTGATTTTGTGGGCCGAGCGTCGGGAACATATAGTCCATGCTGAATCTATAGATGAAATGACTTGGCGCGATGCATTGAAAGTTGGCTTTGCACAAGCTTTAGCCATGATTCCAGGAACGTCACGCTCGGGCGCAACCATTATCGGTGGTTTGTTTTTTGGATTATCTCGCCGTGCCGCTACTGAGTTCTCTTTTTTTCTCGCTATTCCCACCATGTTTGCTGCAACATCATATGATGTCTATAAGAATCGGGATTTGTTCAGCATCGATGACATGGCTTTATTTGTTGTCGGCGGCACAGTCTCGTTTATCAGTGCTTTTTTTGCGGTACGCGGATTAATACGTTTTATTAGTCGACATGATTTTACTGTGTTTGCTTGGTATCGGATTATATTCGGCATCATGGTGTTGATTTCTGCACAGCTGGGCTGGGTCAATTGGGGCTTGCATTAAGGCCTGATCTATTTTTGTGTAATTCGAACTTTTAGTGTACTAATTTCCTCGTTTTTATAGTTTCCTCTTAGCCAAAACCGCTAGCTTTACAGCGGCTACATAAAATTTTATCGTCCATTAACATACCGTTAACTTAAATGAGGTTACAATATTCATTTTTGAATATTGTGGGCTTGCTGTTGACTGAAAAAACTATTCGAATTGCTACGCGGCAGAGCCCTTTGGCATTATGGCAGGCTGAACACGTCGCAGCCTTATTAGAGCAAACCTTTCCAGGCGTGAAGACTGAACTAATCAAAATGGTCACGCGTGGTGATAAAATTCTCGACGCACCTTTAGCTAAAATTGGCGGGAAGGGTTTGTTCGTTAAGGAGTTAGAGCAAGGTATGCTGGAAGGTGCTGCAGATATAGCTGTGCACTCAATGAAAGATGTGCCGGTTGAGTTTCCTGTAGGTCTGCATTTGGCGGCTATCTTAACGAGAGAAGACCCTACTGATGCTTTAGTGTCGAATCTTTATTCGACCTTAGCGGAGTTGCCTGCCAATGCCAAAATAGGTACCTCTAGTCTGCGTAGACAATGCCAACTTAAAGAACGATTTTCTGAAGCACAAGTCTTACCTTTAAGAGGTAATGTCAATACGCGTTTAGCTAAGCTAGATGCGGGTGATTATGATGCGATTATTTTGGCATCAGCTGGTTTGATAAGATTAGGTATGAAAGGTCGTATCGCACAGTCTTTAGATCCCAGTGATAGTTTGCCGGCGATAGGTCAAGGCGCGATAGGTATAGAGTGTCGAGTTGATGATGTTGAAATGAATAACATGTTGCAACGTTTGCATGATTTTGACACTGGCCACTGTGTCAGTGCTGAGCGCGCCATGAATGCCCGCTTACAGGGTGGATGCCAAGTGCCGATTGGCGGCTTTGCTCAACTTATTAATGGACAGCTATTTATGCGTGGCTTAGTGGGCGATCCTGATGGTAGTGTGCTTTATCGCGCAGAGTGTTGGGCTGAAATAGGTCAGGCAGAGAGCATGGGGCGCAATATAGCAGACGATTTGTTAGCCCAAGGTGCAGATAAAATTCTGCAAGCGTTATTGCTTGAGTAAGCTGTTAAATGATGTTCGCGTCTTAGTCACTCGCCCAGCACATCAAGCTGAAAACTTATGTGCATTGCTTGAAGAGCAGGGCTGCATGGCTATACGATTTCCAACGCTTGCGATTGCTGCTTTGGAAAATACTCAAGCCATAGACGCTGTATTAGCGCAATGGACGAGTTATCAATGGCTTATATTTATCAGTGCCAATGCAGTAACTATGCACAGTTACTATTCAGATGATGATAAAATAAAAAAAATTAATTCCGTGCACATTGCCGCAATCGGGAAAGCAACGGCAGCGGCTTTATTATTAGCTGGATTGCCGGTCGATTTAGTCCCGGAACAGGGCTATAACAGTGAAGCTGTATTAGCCATGCCGGCTATGCAACAGATGCAAGGACAGCGGTGTTTGATCGTGCGCGGTGTCGGTGGCCGAGAAGAATTGGCGACAACATTGCGTAGTCGAGGCGCTGTTGTTGATTATCTGGAGGTTTATCAAAGAATAATGCCCAGTAGTGATAGTTCACAGGTGAATTTACTACTAGCTCAAAATAGATTAGATGTTATAACGATAACCAGTGTTACAGCGTTACAAAACTTATTAATCATGCTGGATAAGCAACATCATCAGCGATTATTTTTGGCACCTTTAATAGTAGTTAGCGATAGAATTCGGCATATAGCTGCCGACATAGGCTTTAAACGAATTGCAGTGACGAATAGTCCTTCAGATGTTGCAATTCTTGAGACAGTAAAAATGTGTGTAACAGGGGGATTAGCGTGGCCGAATTGAGTGAACAAAAAGAACAAGAGCTGGGCGATAGTAAATCAGCCCGCCAATCGTCAAAAGGTTTATGGTTTGGCGTTATTATACTGCTCATTATTATCGGACTTGCCGGTGCTGGTTTTTATTTCTTTTCGCAATTACGCGATAAGCAACAAGATCTAGGTGGTGAAGTTAAGGGCGAAATGTCCAAACAGATTGCCGACTATCAATCCCAGCTTGTTGCTATACAATCTCAGTTGGCTTCCTTAGAATCTAACGTGACTGGTAAAGATAACCATTTTACCCAAACACTCGCTGATTTCTCACAGCTACATAACGAAAAGTTAGAAGGCACTCGCAATGAGTTGAATGACGCGATTATTCGTCTACAACGTCAACTAGGAAAGACAAGAGGCGATTGGTTGATTGCCGATGCCGAATATTTACTCAGTGTCGCCAATGAGCGTTTACATTTAGTCGGTGATGTTAATACCACCCGTGAAGCCTTAGAAGCGGCCGATCAACGTCTTAGAGAAAGCGGCGATGCTGCAACCTTTAAAGTTCGTGAAGAAATAGCCAAAGAATTATCTCTGCTTAAAAGCATTACCGTTCCTGATGTTGTGGGTATTTATGCGGCTATACAAACCTTGCAAGATAGGGTTGATAAATTAGCGCTGGTTTTGCCTTATACCGGTAAAACTTTGGCACAAAATACGGATACTAAGAAGTCTTCGGAGCCTAAAACAGAAAATCTAGGCCTACTAGATTCTGCAATCAGTCAGTTACATGGTGCTGTGGTCATTAGACATACCGAGCATGAAGTTAAAGAAATATTAACGCCCGAAGAAGCGCTATTTATTCGTGAGCAATTAAGAGTTAAATTGGAAATGGTCAAGATTTCCTTAGTTCAGCGTAATGAAGCCTTGTTTCAGTCTAGTTTGGCCGATGTCAAGAAATGGACCGAGCAGAATTTCACTAAAAATGCTGACGACAATAGCTTTCTCGCTGATTTAGAGCGCTTAAATATCACCAAGATTAGTAGCCAATTGCCTGATATCAGCTTATCTTTAAAAATGATTAAAGATATAGCGACTTTAAGAATTGAAACAGATAAGGCGATACAGCCATTAGACGCTATGGCCACGGGCAAAAAATCTACAATGGTTGAATCTAATAAGCCGCTAGAAACCTTGGTTCCTGCAGAAGTCGTTGAGCCTACCAAATAAGAGACAGTTGATGAAAAAGTTATTTAATTTTCTAGGTTCTCTGTTTGCAACGATTGCCGTCGCACTCTTGGTTAATTACTGGTTACAGAGCTTTGGTAATCCCGGCTATGTGATGATTGGTATTAGCCATTGGTCGCTAGAGACATCGTTAGTCGTTTTCTCAATGAGCCTGATGATGGGCTTTTTTGTTCTTTATCAATTATTCAGATGTTTAGGTTGGTTGATTAGGTTACCTGGGCATTTAAAAAGCCGAGGTAAAAATATTCGCTTTAATCGTTCTCAAGAAGCCTTGATTTCAGGACTCGTTGATTCAGTTGAAGGTAACTGGGAAAGAGCTGAAAATATCCTGATTAAACATGCCTCGCATAGCGGCGCACCGTTAATCCATTATTTGACGGCAGCAAGAGCGGCACAATCGCGTGGTGCGTTCGATAAAAGAGATGAATATTTAAAGAAAGCAACAGACCATGCGCCAGATTCCAGCGTGCTTATAGGGCTAACGCAAGCTGAGCTTAATTTATCGGGCAATCAATTTGAACAAGCCTTAGAAACTTTAACTCGACTGCATAGTATCGACCCTACTCATGCCAATGTTTTAAAATTATTGCATCAAACTTATCAGCATGTGGGTGATTGGCATGGTATTAGAAAACTAATTCCATCCTTACATAGCCAGCAAGTTTTAATGGAAGCTGAAGTCAAGTTACTGGAGACTGAAACTTACAGTCAATTACTAAAGCAAGCAGCAGCAACGGCTAACATTGAAGATCTTAAAACCTTATGGTTAGAAATACCTAGCTTCATAAAAACCATGCCTAGCATTGCGGCCATTTATTTTGCCGCTATGATTTATGTGGGTGCAGATAATGAAATTGAAGAAGAATTGATAGAGACCTTATCTGGTCGTTGGGATGAAACGCTATTAGCTTTGTTCGGTAGCTTGCAATCCAATAATGTTGCGGCGCAGCTAGAAACGGCTGAAAAATGGTCTTATGTGCATCAAGACAATGCTGTGTTGTTAGCCGTTATGGGTAAGTTGGCGATAAAATGCGAAGATACCTTTAAGGCCGAAAGTTATTTGGCTAAAAGTATCGCTGTAGAACCTACTGTGCAGGCCTATCAATTACTCGGTGATTTATTATTTGCGCAGGATGATAAGGATGCAGCCGGTCGCTGTTATAAAAATGGCCTAGAATTAGCTTCTAGTGAGTTAGTTAGCCGTATAGATAGGCTACCTTCTTAAAATTAAAGTGATGAGAGTTGGGTTAACGATAGTGACGTTAGCCCAACTCTTTGCTGGGAGTGCAATAGCTTCAGCTATTGCTATCTAAAACAGCTAAAGCAGTTTTACTCCAGGCGAGCATGGATGTCACACATTGTATGTCGGGCAATGCGATCGCTTACTGACTAGCTTTTGTTCCGCATTGATGACACTCTCTCTCGTAAAAACAACGATGTTTTCTAAATGATGCCTATGCTGCTGTTGTCCTTAAGCATTAAAGCACTCCCCCTCTCTGTCACTCTTTGTTTATTTATCCTTAGCCATACTGGTTCTTATGAAATCAACTGATCATATTATTGTTCGCCTTAACATCAGCGCCATATTGTTAGCGTGTTTGTTGTCGTTTTTGCTAGGAAGCTCTAGTGCCTGGGCTAAAACCCAAAAGCCAGATGCCGTTAGCAAAAATGCTACCTTGGAGCTTAATAAAGAGGGGCTACAAGCAAAAATAGAGACTATCAATAGTCGGCAAGGTTTGGATGAGACACTAAAATCAAAGATATTGTCAGTCTATCAAACAGCCCTTGATAATCTAAGCAATAGCGAAGACTACAAAGCGCGTGCCATTGATTTTAATTTAGCCATCAAGCAAGCGCCTGAGCAAACTAAGAAGCGTCAAAAAGAAATCGAGCAGATAACGGTTAAGATCGCTAAACAAAAACCAGAAGATTTTGATCGGATTCCCACAGAAGAGTTAGATCAGCGACTGATTATTGAGAAAGGCAAAATCAGTAATTTAGACGAGCAGCAAAATAAGCAAGAAAGCGAATTACTGCTGCAACAATCTCGTACTCAGCTGATACGCACTGAAACAGTTATTGCCAGACAAGACATAGAAAGCTCACAAAAAAAATTAACGCTGCCAGCTGATAGAGCCAGTACCACCTTAGAGACGGAAGCTAGACTAGCGTATTTAAAATCATTGATAGAGGCGCGTACCGCCGAGCTTAAGATGCTAGATATAGAGGCTATTAGTAACCCGTCTCGCGTTGAATTACTTAAAGCCGAGTTGAGACTGCTGGAGTTGCAAAAGAATGCGTTGATTCCCGTTATTACCACTATAGAAAATTTGCTAACCGAAAGGCGTCAACAAGCCGCGCAAACCATCGAAGATGCGCTGAGTCAGACTGAAAGCGAATTGGCTGGAAAGCATCCGTTGATTCAAGCCTATACCCGAGAAAACATTCAATATAGCCGTGACTTGCAAGCTATAGCTACAAAAATTGATAGCTATACCGAGCAAAAAACTAAGCTTGATCTGGAATCTAGTGACTTAGATAGTGACTTTAAGAGTGCAGAAAAGAAAATAAGCTTGGCTGGTTTAAGTCCTGCGCTGGGTAAGATACTCCGTGAACAACGCCGCAATATCTTAAGTCAAGATCAATTTAAGCTGCAATCAGAGACTATACAAGAAGAGACAGCCGTCACCAGTTTGGAACAATTTAAAATTGAAGATCAGCTGAAACAGTTGTCCGATATTGACGCCAAGCTCAAAGACATCATGGAGCAACAAGTCGATCATCAACTGCCCCCAGACCAGCGCATGATGATACAGGCAGAATTGCGGGTCTTATTGAATAGTCAGGATGATTTATTGAATAAATTATCAGTCGATTACACCACTTATTTACGTACCCTAGGCGATTTTGATTTTGCCAGGCAGCAAATGGCCGTTATCGCCAACAAGTTTGCGCTGTATTTGGATGAAAACTTACTTTGGGTTAAAAGCTCTGACCCTATCAATATTCATTATATAGCCAGCTTGTTTCATTCGACTCAGTGGTTATTATCACCTGTAAACTGGATGTCTTTAATTAAAGATACTTATAGGATGGTGCGACATAGCCCCTTTTTGATCGCGTTTGGCGTGCTGAGTTTAGTGCTGCTGATGCTCTATGAAAAACAAGCCAAGAAACAGTTAGCAGCCATCGCGGTTAAAGTGGGGAAACTGTCTACCGATAATTTTTACTACACCTTACAAGCTTTAGCCTATACCTTAATTTTGGTCTTGCCCATACCGATGTTGAGCTATTATTTAGGTTGGTTTTTAAGTGACAGCCTGCACGTCAGTGATTTTAGCAAAGCCATAGGTGAGGGCTTGCAAAGCATTGCCTCTCCGCTTATTTTTTTACAGTTTTTTTATCACCTATTTGCAGAGCAGGGTATTGCCCGTACTCATTTTCAATGGCAAAAACCGACCGTCAGTTTGTTACGTAACCAATTTTCTTGGATGCGTTTTATAGCGATCCCCGCTGTTTTCATTATAACCAGTACGCTGGCGTCAAGGTTTTCAGCGCATAGTGATAGCATAGGTCGCTTGGCGTTAATCCTATTGCTGTTGGCCATTACTGTGTTCTTCGGCTTGTTATTAAAGCCTAACAGTGGCATTTTATCTGAATCCATGAGGCATCGTCCTGAGGGTAAACTTAATAAATTACGCTATGTCTGGTATACAACGGTCATCTGTGTGCCGCTGGTGATTATTGGTTTTGCAGCAGCAGGCTATTACCTAAGTGCATTGGAGTTGCAGCAAAAACTCATTGTCAGTTTACGCCTAGTTTTTCTGGCTATTATTATTCACGCCTTAGTCTTTAGATGGTTGAACTTAATTAACCGGCAGTTGGCGCTTAAAAATGCACAAAATAAACGCAAAGCGGCATTGTTATCAGCCAAGCATCTTAGTGCCGGAGGCGATGATCCAGTCTTGCCGGTCGATGAGCAATTGCTAGATATTCCGAAAATAAATGCCCAAACCATACGTTTACTGAATGTTTTTATCGCCTTGAGTTTAACCTTAGGTTTCTGGATGATCTGGAAGAATATTCTGCCAGCCTTTTCCTTTTTAGAGCATATCGAGCTCTGGCAGCATAAGGTTAATATAGATAATCAAGAAAGCTATGAAGCTATCACCTTAATTAATCTGCTGTTGGCAGGTCTGTATCTCTTTATTACCGTGGTTTCGGTGCGTAATTTCCCAGGCTTGATGGAGTTAATACTGTTCAGACGTATCGCCATAGAAGCGGGCGGTCGTTATGCGGTTAATCAATTAGCAAAATATGTATTACTGACCATTGGTTTTATTAGTGTCGCTAATGAATTAGGTGGCAGTTGGTCGCAGGTGCAATGGTTGGTGGCGGCGCTCAGTGTGGGGCTAGGTTTTGGTTTACAAGAAATATTTGCCAACTTAGTGTCAGGGATTATTCTTTTATTCGAACGACCTATACGGGTGAGTGATACTGTCACCATCGGCGATATTACCGGTAAAGTCAGTCGTATACAGATGCGGGCAACCACGCTCATCGATGCTGATCAAAAAGAACATGTCGTGCCTAATAAAACTTTTATTACTAGCCAACTGGTGAACTGGAGTCTATCAGACGCCATTACCCGTCTAGTGATACCCGTAGGTATTGCCTATGGTTCTGATGTTGATCTTGCCCATAAAGTCATGTTAGAAACCGTCATGTCTATGCCTTTAGTGCTGGCAGAGCCCGAGCCTAGTGTGTTAATCGTCGGTTTTGGTGACAATGCCCTTAATTTCTCCATACGCGTTTTTGTTAGTGAAGTTATTAATAGAATGCCTGTCACCCATGAAGTCTATCGACGACTGGAGATCGCTCTGCGAGAGCATAAAATAGAAATTCCCGTTCCACAACGAGACATTCATATCCGTAGCTCAGTGATTGATGTGAATATTTAGGTACCCATTTAAGGTGGGACAGTTTTAGCCCAGACGAAAGGCTCAGGGCGAAAGGTTAAGCTTAGGAGGCTAGCAACTAAGGCGTGAAAGATTTAACTCTTAAACATTAATCCTTCGCCTTTTGTCTGCGCTTAGGAGAACCCTGTCTAAAAGTGAACCATTAAGCTAAACTGTCCCGTCTTAAATGAGTAGCCACTATAACGATAATAGTCAGCCTTTGTACACTTACGCCAGACAAATGAGGTGAGGTCTTGTACAATATCAGCAGTTTAAACTTTAAAGAGACCAAGACATTGAGCGCACAAAAACCAGATAGCTTAAATTATAAAAGTGCCGGCGTAGATATTGCCGCAGGTAATGAATTAGTTGAGCGCATCAAGCCTATTGCCGCAAGAACAAGAACCGCAGGCGTGATGGCAGGCTTAGGCGGCTTCGGTTCAATGTTTGAATTACCCTTAGATCGTTATAAGCAACCAATTTTGGTTTCAGGTACCGATGGTGTTGGTACTAAGTTAAAATTGGCCATCGATTTAGGCATACACAATACCGTAGGTATAGATTTAGTTGCCATGTGCGTTAATGACATTATTGTGCAAGGTGCAGAGCCCTTATTCTTTTTAGATTATTTCGCCACCGGTCATTTAGACGTTGATACGGCGGCAGCGGTGATTGAAGGTATAGGTCAAGGCTGTGAATTAGCAGGTGCTGCTTTAGTCGGTGGTGAAACCGCTGAAATGCCTGGCATGTATGCCGACGGTGAATATGATCTCGCAGGCTTTTGCGTGGGTATCGTCGAAAAAACTAAAGTCCTAGACGGCAGTAAAGTCAGCGTTGGTGATAAGCTGATCGGTATTGCTTCTTCTGGCCCGCATTCTAATGGTTATTCTTTAGTTCGTAAGATCATAGAACACAGCCAAAGCTCCTTGAGTGATGATTTTAACGGTCAGACTTTAGGCGAGACTTTATTAACGCCGACTAAAATTTATGTTAAATCCTTATTAGCCTTATTAGAAAAAGTCCCTGTCCATGCTTTCGCGCATATTACCGGTGGCGGTTTAACCGAAAATCTACCTCGCGTATTGCCCACAGGCATTAATGCGGCCATTGATCTATCATCATGGGCCTTTCCTGATATTTTTGTCTGGCTACAAGAGCAAGGCAATGTCGCCTTGGCCGATATGTTGACCACGTTTAATTGCGGCATAGGCATGATCGTTTGTGTAGCAGCCGTTGATGAAGCTGAAACTTTAGCAACGCTAACAGCTTTAGGTGAAACTGTTTATGTGATCGGTGAGCTGATTGCCGCCGAAGGTCAGCCTGCGGTAATTTATAGCTAAGATTAAAAACCACCGTGTGGGGGCAGGTCGCGACTTGTCCTTAACTCATACATAGCCTCCTCTAATCGCTCTCTAGTTGACTTCTTTCCCTCTATTTTTTGACTACGCTTAGGTATCGTTATAGCCAACGTAGGTATTATAGTAGCTAGGGGAGGTATTATGTCAACCAACGTAGCTATTATAGTAGCTAGGGGAGGTATTATGTCAACCAACGTAGCTATTATAACAACCAACGTAGGTATTATAGTAGCTAGCGGAGGTATTATAACAACCAACGTAGGTATTATAGTAGCTAGCAGAGGTATTATGACAACCAACGTAGGTATTATAGTAGCTGGCAGAGGTATTATGATAGTCAGCAGAGGTGCTGCCAACCATAGTAACTCTAGGCTTATGGCTATCTTAGGTATTCCGCTTACCCATAACGCCATTTAGGTTCCTTGGTGCGACTAGCTAACTGATTTATGCTCAAGTTCAGTTCCCAATTTTGAAATTCTAGGTGGCTTTTAGTCAGTGGCAGCACCGAAGCTTAGCCTTTAAAGTTAGATGGCTAGGCTTCAGTAAGCCATCATCGCTGTCGGAAAGCGCGTAGTTTCCGCTAGGAAGGGTTGTCGCAACGATGCCCCTCTAGCTAGCAGTCCTGTAAGCCCAGTCGTAACGACAGGGCATTGAAAGGCGGGTGTTTTAAGTTGAGGGCCTGGTCTTAGCGTAGGCCTGAGTGCTTAGAGAGATTCTTAGTTAAGTATGGAGAGCTGGGCTTAAATGAGTACGGCTCTCGCTAGTGCTGTTAGGAGTTTAAGTAATCACGCTAGCCGTGCTAGCGTGATTATTGACAGTGCTAAGGTAGGTGGCCTTAGAGCTTTAGATTTGATTCTACCAGTCTAGCTGTACGCGTGACTCTACCATATCAAGCTTGGCATTGTTAAAAGCGGGCGTCGTTGTATTATTGGTAACACCGGTGCTGTTAATATTAAAGACATGCACATAGTTAGTCATTAAGCGTATGCGCGGGTTAAAGTACCAGTTCACACCCAGCTTACCTAAATCGGCCACTCCACCATTGATCTTGTCACCGCTACGTAAGTTTAACTCATCAAAACCAGCCAGTAATTCCCAAGCACCCATACCGCCATTCATATCAACATTATGCTTAGGTTTAACCCGATCAAAAGCACCGGTACGTGTGACATAATTACGAGATTCGCCGGTTAAGAAGTAAGTCATATACCCATAGTAACCGGTCAAGGCATTATTACTATAGCCATTACCACTGACATTCGTTTGTAAAAACTCAGCCTGTGCTGAAAAAGGACCTAAAACCACAGCCGTTTCTGCACCAAAGCGATTATAGGCTGTAGCAATATTACCGCCGACGGCGGTTGACGATAAATTACCAGTCGTTAATACGGCTGTTCTGTCCATATTGCTACCGAGTGCCGAACCAAAGGCAACACCGCCATTACCAACAGTGCCATTACCATTTAAGTTGTTATTTACGCTGGTGTAAGAACCCCAACCACCGACATGTACCAATTGAGTGGGACTAGCCATCCAAGGCGTACCAGCGATTCTGCCATTCAGTTCCCACTGAGTATTGCCGGTCGCTGATTGGTTGTTTGCACTGGGTGAGTCAAGTAATGTTGTGCTATTAAAGCTACCTGGCCCTTGAGTCTGTAATCCTGTGGCCACTAACCAGCGCTCGGCAGAATAGTTAGCACCAATACCGACTTTAAAGACATTAAGGTTATCAACAAAGGCATTAACCGCCATGCTGCGTTCGATGAATGAGGTTTGAATATCGCTGGTGGTATCTTCTAAGGTTAAGGGCTCTTTAAAAGAACCTATTTTTACCGATAAAGGTTTAGAGAAGTTATAACGTGCCCAAGCATCAGTAATGCCGCCCGCAATAGTAGTGCCACGGGTAAAATCATATTCCAGTTTATAATCAGCATTCTTATAAATCGTGCCTTCCATGCTCAAGCGGGCTCTACGTAGGCCGACAGAATTATCTAGTGCCGCCGGAGTGCCTCCCGGTGTTAAAAAGGAATTATGTAATTGTTGATTGACATTTTCTTGAGAATCGACTTGCACGCGGCCATGAATTTCAGTGGTGAAGTTACCATCGTTAGTTTCAAATTTAAGACCGTCTTTAAGGGACACCTTAACAGCATCCGGTTTAGCGGCTACGGCCGCTTGTTCTGATAGTGATTTAATTTCTTTGGTTTTATCGGCCAAGTCCTTAGTTTTTACAGCCAAGTCTTCACGTATCGCTTTAAGTTCTATTGCAGTGCTAGCGGCTATGGCATTGTTTGCTGTAGGTGCACTACCGGTTTTTTCAAACGAACCCATCAGCACGCGACCAGGGCCAGGTTTTGCGAAAAGTTGTTCGGTTGTGGTATCGACATAGAGGTCGATAGCGGCAGCTTCAAAGGAGGCGCTGGCCATTAATGCTGTCAGCATAGCCAGTGTTAATTTGGTAAGTTTCATGTGTTATTCACTATTGTTATTAGGAAGAAAAAGATAAAGTTGTAATGGCTAGCAGCGCAGACAACTCGACCTATAACTAATAAGTCGCTATAGGTCGAGGTGGGGGTGATTTATGCAGCTATTGCTGGCTATCTCTAAGTTCCGTAGGTCTGCCCATACATAAGCGTAGAAAAACCCGTGCCGCTGCGATGCCGTTAATGACAAAGGTTATGGTTAAAGGCAGTGCAAACCAAGGGCCAAAGTTACTGGCGTGGGACAGTAAT
The DNA here is from genome assembly GCA_003584895.1 of Methylococcales bacterium. Classification (GTDB taxonomy): domain Bacteria; phylum Pseudomonadota; class Gammaproteobacteria; order Methylococcales; family Methylomonadaceae; genus Methylobacter_C. The sequence goes on along the minus strand of QVQF01000165.1, from coordinate 22,864 downwards.
AAATCTTCACCTAAGAACGCGGGTGAAATAGGGAAGCCGACCAAACCTAAAAAGCTGACAAATAACAATATGGATAGTGTCGGTTGGGTTTCTGCAAAGGCTCTATAAGTAAACGGTCTATCAGCAAAGACATCGTTTTCGAGTAGTTTTGACAGCACGATGATGCCTAAAATCCAAGCTGGTACGATGCCGCTGGCAAATAACAACACATCTGCCCAAGCTTCTGGATTTAAAAAACAGATGGCAAGGCCGGCTAAAAGAGAACTCGCACCTATGGCATGCCAAACTTTATAAGGGCTGTGTTTTTCACTGAAAGCGCCTAAAGAAATGAGCACCATGAGTGCCGATAGTGGTAAGGCGACATAGCTTTGATCGAAACCGAAAGTCAGTAACAGCACTTCAACCAAGGCAAATCCAGCCAAGCTATACAGCACTTTGTCGGTGCTTGACATCCGGTTAATACTTGAACCTAGTCTTTTTAGCGGCGACCATAATACCGCACGCACTAGCATTTCTAACTGGCCTTCTTGCAAAGAAAATACATACAAGCTATTTTGTAAAACCTCAGGTACGGTGTGGCGTAAAGACTCTGGCAAGAAGCGGAATAATGGGCTTTTGTTGATGTTAAAGTCGGCATCGGTAGCGCTTTCTACGCGCAGTAAATGTACTACGATAGAAGGCGAGACCAGTAGTTGATAGCAACGTAAAAAGGCATTACCAAAGAAATGTACCAGTACTAAAGATTCTAAGCCTAGCGCCAACTCCATAAACATAAAGCCAACCTGAGTAATCGAGGCGTAAGCGATTTGGCCTTTGATGTTGGACTGGGTTTTTTCAGAAACACTGGCTACGATCACCGTCAATAAGCCGATGATGAACACCATAAAACGCGGCAAATAATAGTATGACCAGATCGGCAGTGTTCTCAGTAATAAAAACACGCCCAAATGCACCGATAAAGCCCCATAAAAAATAGCACTAGAAGGGGTTGGGCCTTCCATGGCTCTGGGCAACCAAAAGCAGAACGGAAATTGCGCAGACTTACCCATGGCCGCAATCAGTATAAGGGCTGATACTAATAAAAGCGCCGCGTAACCCGCAGGAGGTAAGGCGGGGTTGCTAAATAACTCAGCCAATTGGCTAAAGCGTTGGCTTTCATGGAATAACAAATGGCTGAGCCAGGCGCCTAATAATAAGCCTAGATCACAGAAGCGATAAATCGTATAAGCGCGTAAGGCATTGCGTACCGGTTGTACGCGGTGTCTATAAAAAGCGATTAACAAAAATGAGGAGATGCCGACAATTTCCCAGCCAGCAAATAGTATGTCGATAGAGCCAGACAAGATCACTATATTCAGCCCAAACACGAAACTAAAGATGGTCATAAAGAAGCGCTGATAGCCTGCTTCGCGGTGTAAATAGACTCGGCAATATTTGACGATAATGGAAAAAATAGCCCAAACACTGAATAGATACACCGCGCCGATTTTATCCAAATAAAATAAAATCGGAAAGCGGTAGTCGCTAGTCTCATATAAAGTAAACCAGGCGTATTCATGGCTAGGAAAACCGGCACTGGCCCAAGTTAACAATAGGCCGACTAAACTTAAGCCCATGGCATGAGTACACCAAAAACTAATGCGAGCAATTCTTTTCTCATAGCTATCCGATAAGAAAATTAAGATAAAGCCCAGCAAAGGCAAGGCTAAGCTGGTTAAAATTAAGCCGTTCATGCTAGACTCCGAGTCAGGTGATGTACCGGTATGGTTTTAGTTTGCCCCGCCAAGATACTAGCCGATTGCTCTGAAGACGGTACTAAGGCATCGTCGGGAAGCTCAATGGCCTCCCAGCCCTTGGCCGAATATAGAAACTGCTGATGGCTTTCGGGATGACAGGCGACTAGCCTAACCCATTCGTTATCTAGCCATTCTTTAAGCTCGCCTAATCTAGCGATGGTTTTGTCCATAATGTCATGGGTTTGTTCGACCACAATCAATAAGCGTGCGGGTTGATGAACTTCAATCATCTGTTGTGGCAAGCCGGTACGTAAATCACCTTCGACACCGTTGGCAACGCCCAGTAAGCCGATGACATTGTGCGGCAGTTTAGTACCCGCTCCATAAACAGAGTTATCGATGCGTGAGAATAAATATTCTAAATTAATGCCGCCGCACACAGGAATGACCGCCGATAAAATACGCGCCATGACTTCGCCTTGGCCATCGGTGTTGGGATCATAAGAATGCAAAAAGGCACGTCTATCCATGAATAAGTCACGCGTTAATTGCCGTCTGCCTACGATAGCGTACAGATTGTTGGAATGGTTGTATTCTGGGCGCGGTTCAAAGATAGACATAGTGCGCTCTTTGACATGAGCATGGGCAACCGCATTACTTTGTTGAATAGGTGCCAGCTCAAACCAGCGACAACGTTCTGCGGCATTGCGCTCTAGGGCTATAGTCATGGCGGTTTGAAATTCTACTAAACCGGTGGCTGGATGTTGTTCCAATAAATGGGGGTCGAAATAAGTGATTTCATCACGGCTGGTATTATGCAAAGCCGCTATGAAACGGGTGCTGTCAGGAATATCGATGCCGCGTTCTCTTAGAATGGCGCGTACGTCTTCATTATTGGCCATCCAAGCAAAGGCTCTGGCGTTCGGTGCGCCGGGTTTACCAGAACAAGCGCCACAATCATAAGCGGCAAAATGAGGGTTATTAACGCTGCTAGAACCATGAGCAACCACCACGACTATCGGTGCAAAGTGTTGAGTTAAACCTATATTGCGTAATAAGCCACCTATACGATCTGCCATTTCGGTTAGCGAAAAGCCCAGTAAATGGCCGTCTTCATTAAGTTCTTCAGATTCTCGAAGTAAATGCAGTTGCGAGTGGGCATCAATTTCGCTTAAGGAACGAATATTAGGCAATTTTGCGCCCGGCCTAAACACATCCCAAGCCATACGAGCGGCAAAGCCCAATCCTAAGGTTTGCGTATATAACCAGCCTCTAAATAAAGTATGGGCGGTAAAATGGCCATGGGGTGTTTTACTGGTTTTAGTCGTTAGTTCTGTGTCAGCAGATTCTTTAATTAAATGTTTAGGAACGATGATATTGGGACATTGAGCGACTGGATAGGCATCATCTAAACCTTGATAAAAGAAATCAATGCCGAAAAATCCGGCTGCACCAAAAGTTTCTACTTCGGGATAGACTTCTTCTAGGTTGCGTCTTAACGAGCATTCTCTATCATCGATGCAAAACAAGGCTTGAGCGGTCGGCGTTGTGGGGCTAGATTGCGAGCTATTCGATTTTAAGGCGCTTAGTAACTCACTATGTAAAGACCATTCCATGGCTTCATGCCAAACTCTTAAGCGTAAGGGTACTTTAGGGCTAAGGGCATCTTCTTTGAGTAAAGGCGTGCCTTCTGGGTGGGCAAGTTCTGCAATGCAAGCAAAGTGCGGGCCTTTTTTCTTAAGTAAAGACGCCCACTCCATGAGTAACTCTATGGCGATTAGTTGTTTAAGCGAAATATCACGTCTAGCCAGTAAGGCTTTGGGGTTTTGTTCAATAACGCCAACCATGCCTGACCAACCCGGATGAGCCAGTAACATTTCTAAGAGATATTGTTCGAAGAATGCGCTATCGCCGACTATTTTTTGCAAACAATGGGCAATGACCTCATCGGGTGTTTGGATTAATAGGTCTTGTACGTGCAGTTCATTAAGTGGATACAAGGGTATTAAGCTGTTTCTAGCCAAGCGCCCTATGCAGTCCCAGAATGATTCCTTATCATTAGGTAAGCTCCAGCGACTGATACCCTGATCAAGATAGTTACTCAGTAAGCGAAACAAGATTGGATGAACAAGAGCATTAAGATCCACCTCAAGCTGAGTTAACCAAGCATTGCGTATGCCATGATTCGTCAGTGAAGCTGGAGGGTAATGACCGATGTCATCTTTTTCGAATAAGGTTTTACGTAATTGCTCTTGTTGCTCGGCGCTACAGTCGGCATGATCTATCGCCCAGCTAATAGCATCATTGTTGATACGTCCTTCTAGGTATAGGGCTTGGTAATCAGATAACGGTAAATAACTGCGAGCACCGAATAATTTGGCCGCAATAGCAACGCCTTCATGAAAGGGATGGTGCTGGAAGGCATGTAAGGTGTTGTGATGTATAAAATCCTTAATAGGACCTTGGGCTGGCAACCAGTGAGCGATATGGGCTATGCTGGCATCTAAATTAAACTCAGCAGTTGTTAATGAATCAGTCGCTGTTTGTAGAGGTGGATGATTATGAGCCATGTTGATATTCGTTAACCTCGGCATTGTTTTATTTTAAAGATCATTATTGATTTTAAAGCATGAACTGCGCCAGAACATTAACGGCAGAGAATAAGTTATGAATTATGATAAAAGATTTTTTATAACTAATTGATTTAATATAGATATATAAAAATACTGGGCATCGTATTTATAGCTAGTATGATTAAGTTTGATCAATGTTAGTTGCATACTCTAAAGATTTAGTTTAAATAAACCTAAGATGTTGGTTTAAATGCCCCTATTTTTACAAAGCTAGTTTAAGATGGTGACCTAGCAAAATGGATAATGCTAGATATATAGTTTATAAAGTGCAGATTATCGCCGGTAGCGCCTTGTTTATCTAAAATAAAGAGTAGGTCTTAGTTTTTTAGGCTTGGAAGGCACGGTTGTTGCTTTATTTATTCTTATCTCTGCTTAAGTTCACGTTAATAATATTTGAAACGCCATGAATACTATTTTTTACCACCCTGCAAAATTACGCGCGCTGTCGTTCTTGGGACTGTTATTGCTGGCGCTAGCGATATTGGGAGGCATGATATGGCGAAACTTGCATCATTTTGAAACGGTTGTATCGTATGTGAATTATTCACATCGTATACAAAATGTATCGGCCAATTTACAGCAGTCATTGATGGACTACGTGACAGAAACTGTGCCTCAATCTCAACCTACTGACTTAGCTAAAGCATTAGTTGAAATGAAGATGTTAATGGCCGATAGTCGCTATTTGTCTCCGCCAGAAAACCTTGCTGAAATAGAAAAAGTAGGTCTGTTGCTTACTGATATAGATCGCCTAGATAGAGCTGAGAGAAATGCGCATTTAAAGCAGGCGCTGGATGTGATGAGCAAAATGCGATATGAAGAAGGTTTGCGCCGAGAAACCTTATTAGAAGATATCAATTTAGATACGCAAACTGAGTTATATATCGCTTCCATTACCTTTACCCTAATTTTATTAGGGGCGCTGTTGTTTTTATACCGGCGTATCTTATACCCCTTAAATGACCTTAGGCAGTTGTTAGAACGATTAACTGATGAAAACTACACGCCGATTACCACTCATCATTTGGATACCTTATTGGTTCCGGTTTTTAATAGCTACAACGAAATGGTCATTCATCTGGCTGAACTTGAAGAAGCGAAGCGATTGTATGCACAGTCTTTACAGCGCGAAGTTAGATTGGCTACTCAAGCACTATTAGATCAACAAAATAGTTTGGCCAGAGCAGAGCGTTTGGCAGCTATTGGTGAGGTGGCGGCAGAATTAGCTCATGAGATACGTAACCCGTTAGCGGGTATACAAATGGCTTTTAATAATCTACGCCGCGAAATTAATGATGTTAGTCAATGCGAACGCATGGATTTAATTAGTGATGAGTTGAAGCGCCTAGCTAGATTACTGAATGATATGCTTAATCAAAGTAAGCACACTCCTGAAATAGCCACTCATTTTGATATGGTAAATTTGATAGACGATTTATTAACGCTGACTCGTTATCAGCTTGTTGAAACCATTACGTTGACTTGTCTGACACCTGAACGCTTAATGGTACATTTACCTCAGAGTGGCGTTCGTCAGGCCTTATTAAATTTAATTCTAAATGCAGCAGATGCTTTGGATAATGGCTTGGGTGCAATTTGTATTAAGTTGAGTAGTTCAACTCAAGGTTTGCGTATTGAGGTCTATGACAATGGCCATGGGTTTTCTCAAGATATGCTTAGTTACGGAATACGTCCATTCCGAACTAGTCGTGCTCGAGGCACTGGATTAGGTTTGGCGATGGTGCAGCGTTTTGTTAAAGACTGCGGCGGATCAATTAAGTTAAGTAATCAAGAGCCTCATGGCGCTTGTGTTATGGTATTTTTACCCAAAGAATGTCTCGTTAAGGAATAGGTATGATAGAAACATTACTCATCATTGAAGATGAAAAGTTACTGGGCACAGAGTTGTCTCGCCATTATCGTACGTTGGGTTGGGAAGTAGTTTTAGCGGATAGTTTGGCTACCGCCAAAACTTTATTACTTAATATGCGCATCGAGCCTTTGCTTATATTATCAGATATGAATTTGCCAGATGGCAATGCTCTGGATTTTATGGAGGAGGTCAAACCTCACGTTAATTATGCCGAATGGTTGTTTCTAACCGGTTATGGCAGCGTGCCTGATTCAGTAAGAGCCTTACGTTTGGGCGCTTATGATTTTTTAGAAAAGCCTTGTGATTTGGAGCGCTTAGATTTAGTTGTTGCTAGTGCTGCACGCAGTGCTTCAATACAGCGGCGTGTTATTGATCAAACTAAGCAAAGTTATCGACGCTATTCCCCTGAAGCTTACGTAGGGCATAGCCAACAAGCTCAAGAAATACGACAGTTATTGGCGAAACTGACTCAAGTACCGTTTAGCGCCTTAATTATAGGCGGCGAAAGTGGAACGGGTAAAGGATTGGCGGCGCGCATTTTACATTACGGTGGATCGCGTGCACAACAGCCAATGATAGAAGTGAACTGCGCGGCTTTGCCTAGAGAAATATTGGAGTCAGAGTTGTTCGGTCATGAGTCCGGTGCCTTTACGGGCGCTTCAGGTCGTCATCGTGGCTTATTAGAGCAAGCTGATGGCGGTACTTTGTTCATGGATGAAATTGGTGAAATGCCTCTGGATTTACAGGCTAAATTGCTAAAAGCTATTGAAGATCATAAAGTAAGGCGCTTGGGTGGGGAAAAAGAAATTAGTGTCGATGTGCAGATTGTTGCCGCCAGTAATCGTGATCTGGAACAGATGTCTCAAGATGGTAGTTTCAGGACTGATTTGTATCATCGGTTGAGCGTATTTAAAGTTATTTTGCCTCCCTTACGGGAAGCGGTTGAAGATTTAGATGAGCTAGTGCCCTTATTTGTAGCTGAATATAATGCTAAAGCGGGTCGGCAGGTTAAGGATATTCCTTTAGAGGTCTGGAATAAGCTTAAAGCGCATCACTGGCCAGGTAATGTCAGGGAATTACGTAATGTGATTGAGCGTTGTGTATTATTTGCTGATGGTCCGATATTCCCGGGGCAATGGTTGCAATTGCCCGGCTTGCATAGTTCCATTGGCTTAATAGATACGATAGATATGGCTCAGGCGGAAGTTAGTGAAGGTGGTATTTATTTGCCTTTAGATGGCAATATGGCCTTGGATGATATGGATAAGTTTATTATTAAAACGGCTTTAGAGCGCGCCAATAATAATTTAACAGCCGCCGCCAGAGCCTTAGGAGCAACTAGAGAAACGCTACGTTATAGGGTTCGTAAATATCACCTTAAGACGGTGGAATAAAACAATGTTAGCTGTCAGTCTTTTTAAATTTGATAACCTTATTTAAAGGACTTAGATTGATTTCATCAATGACTATCTGCGCTCGTGAACTGAGTACATAGGCTACAGTGGCGGCTACATCCTCTGGTAAAATGGATTGGTTTTCATGATCACCGGGCTCAAAATTAAGATCTTTGAAAAAGTTAGTTTTAACCATGCCTGGATTAATTAAACAAACACGTACGTTACTATTGGCTGATTCCTCACGTAGTGCTTGGGTAAATCCCCTTAAGGCAAACTTACTGGCGCAATAAATAGCACCTTTACGGCTGCCTTTTAGCGCCGCTTCGGAGCCGATATAAATTAAATCACTGTGAGCTTTACGTTTTAAATTCGGTAACAAGGCTTTGCTTAGAAATACTTGGCTAGTAAAGTTGAGATTAATGAGGGCTTCAATCTGAGGATAAGAAAACTCTTCTAGCGAACCAAATTGACCTATGCCTGCTGAAAACACCACAGCATCAAGTTCTGGGCAGGTTTTTTGTAGTTCACGTATTTTTTGCGGAATATCTTTTAGCTGGCTTAAATCTAGCTCTAGCGCACTAAAGTTAGCAATGCCCTGAGCGAATTGGCTACAATCGCGGGAGATACCAATCACGGTATGACCTAGCTGTAATAAATGTTGAGCAATGGCTCTGCCTATGCCAGAACTAGCGCCCGTGACTAGAACAGTCCGTTTTAAAGTGTGCATGGAAAGAATTTGTCCTTAGGTATAAAGCTTAATAGTTGTTCAGTGCAGTATTCGGTCATTTCTTGCTCTAAGGCTTGTCGGTAAGAGACCATGCCTAGGTTACTTTCTAATGGACCTGCAAATAGCTTTTCCTCAGGATAGAGTTTTTGTAACTTTTTAAAGAAGCTTTCCGGTAGTCTGAAAGCGCCTAGGCTGACAGAATGTAATTGCTCAGGATTAATGATGGCAAATACCTGCTCAAACAAACGCCTATACTGCTGCTGGTAATCAACTTGATAGATCATCGGATCAAAACGTAGACCAATGGGCCAGCCCTGTTGTTGTAGTTTACTTAAGGCATCAAGGCGACGCTCCAGTGTCGGGGCTTTGTCCTCCACTTTTTTAGCGACTTCATCAGGATTCAGACTGAAAGCGATAATGCAGCGCTCAAAAGCTTCGCGATTTAATAAACTGCGGATTTGCGTGCTTTTAGTTCTTAATTCTAACCAAGCATTGGGTATCTGTTCAAAGAACGGTATAAATTGCTGGGCGAATGAACTGACGGGTTCTAAGGCTAGGCTATCGCAATCATAGCCAGAGAAAAAATGCACCGCTTCATCGGGTGTAGCCGCGCAGCGCTGTTTGATATCGATTTGAAAGTCTTCATAATTGACGAACAGTACATAATGAGCAGATTGATACATGCCTTGTAAAAAGCAGTAGCGGCAATCGTACAAACAATTGAGCATGTGAGAGAAATAATAATTTCTTTGTGCACCTATGCCATAACCGCTAGGTGTTTCCATCGTAAAATGTTTATACTTTTCAGCGAGTATTAAGGCAGGGTTTTGTTTTTGTAAGCGAAAGTTCTGGGCTTTAGGGTTGAAAACTTCGCCATAGCGACCACATGTAATAGTTCTGGCGCGTGGAAATCGGCTGACAATATCCAAGACTCGCGGATGCTGTAAAATAGCTTCTTCTATATAAATAGTTTCAATCATGAGTCTGAGTTTGTCGCTGTTATCTGTATCTTTAATAGACATTTTATAGGAAAAGTCTTGTGATTGTTTGCGCAGCCCTCATATAGGGTAAAATACTTTTAACATCACCTACATATAGCAAACATGAAAACACAAAAAATTGGTTTTATCGGTGGCGGTAATATGGCATCTAGTCTGATTAGCGGATTAATTGCCAGCGGCCATTCTCCAGAGCATCTTTGGGTCTCTGATATTAATCCAGATACGCTGCACGCCTTGGCTCAAAATCTTAAGGTTAATACCTCGGCTAGCAATGATAAAGTTATTAGCGAAGTTGATGTGGTCGTACTGGCCGTTAAGCCGCAAACATTGAGTGATGTAGCAAAAGCTGCCGCTGCTGTTATTAAGGAAAAAAAATCATTGGTTGTGTCTATTGCCGCAGGCATTAGTCAGCAAAGCTTAAGCGAATGGTTAGGTACTGATACGGCTATTGTTCGCTGTATGCCCAATACCCCCGCTTTAGTGCTAACCGGCGCTACAGCACTACATGCTAATATTACGGTTAATGCCGAACAGCGCAGTCTAGCTGAAAACATTATGCGTTCTGTAGGTATCGCTTTGTGGGTGAAAGAAGAAAGCGAATTGGATGCAGTGACTGCGGTATCGGGTAGTGGCCCCGCTTATTATTTTTTACTCATGGAGGCTATGGAAAAGGCCGCATTAGAATTAGGTTTAACGGAAGAAACGGCAAGGTTATTAGTACAGCAAACCGCTTTAGGTGCAGCCAAAATTGCACTGGAATCCTCTGAATCACCTGAACAATTACGTAAGCGTGTCACTTCACCGGGTGGTACTACGCAACAAGCCATTAATACCTTTGAACAAGGTGGCTTTACTGAGCTAGTCTCAAAAGCATTACATGCTGCCAGAGACCGCTCTATTGAAATGTCTAAGCCATCGGAGCAAAACTAATGGGCGCAACTTATATGACAGATCCCATTATTTTTTTAATCGACACCTTATGTTCACTTTATATTATGGCGGTTTTATTACGCTTTTTATTGCAGTGGTGCGGGGCTGATTTTTACAATCCCATTTCTCAGTTTCTGGTTAAGATAACACATCCTCCTTTAAGGATTATGCGTCGATTTGTGCCCTCTATAGGCAAAATAGACAGTTCTTCACTGGTGCTGATGTTAAGTTTGCAAATGGCGGCTGATTTTTCCATATTGCTGCTCAAAGGTGTGAACATCAATATTGGCGCCTTAGCTATATTATCAATGACCCAGCTGATTTCCTTGCTGCTCAACGTCTTAGTGTTTTCGGTATTTGCTAGAGCTGTATTAAGTTGGGTGAATCCAGGCGCTTTTTATGCGGCAGCTTCTATTGTAGAAGCATTGTCTAATCCCATACTGAATCTTTGTCGCAAAATGATTCCTAATTTAGGTGGTATAGATTTATCACCGTTAGCCGCTTTGTTATTGTTACAAATGGCCAAGATGGTTGTATTGCCGCCTCTACATGAGTTGTCGAGCATGATAGGTTAATTAGATTGGCGTCTCAATGATGTATAGGAATGTATCGCTGGCTAGTAAGGAATTTAGCAAGCCTCTATTCTAAGGCTAAGCTTAAGTGTGTATAACGACAAATTAATATCAGTATCCTTGGAAAGAGGATTAACCAATAAGTTTGTCGTTATCAAGCTGGTAATTAATGAACGATATTGTTAATTTGTTAGAAGTTATATTAATGAGGCCTTATCTCGAACGGCTCTTAATAATAAAGTCCCAACGCCTTGGTCAGTAAAAAGCTCTAGTAGTACTGCATGTTCTACACGACCATCGATAATATGTACGCTATTGACGCCAGCTTTTAGGGCATCAGTGGCGCAACGTGTTTTAGGAATCATTCCTCCTGATATAGTGCCATCAGCAATCAAATCATCAATGTCTTGGATAGATAAACCGGTGAGTAGATTTTCTTGTTTATCAAGTATGCCAGCAGTATTGGTTAATAAGATCAGCTTTTCAGCTTTTAATACTTCGGCAAGCTTCCCTGCGACTAGGTCTGCATTAATATTATATGATCTGCCGTCTTCGCCAACACCTATAGGGGCAATGACAGGAATGAAATCACTACGGCCTAACATATCAAGAACCGCTGGATCAATACTACTGACTTCTCCAACATGGCCTAAATCAATAATTTCTGAAGCATGGGCTTCTAGTGAAGACGGTTGTTGCTGAATTTTTTTAGCGCGAATGAAATCACCATCTTTACCTGTTAAGCCTACGGCTTTTCCGCCATTTTGATTAATTAAGTTAACTATATCCTTATTGACTAATCCGCCCAGTACCATTTCAACGACATCCATGGTTTCACTGTCTGTAATTCTCATGCCATCAACAAATCCTGTGGTTTTACCTAATTTGGCTAATAATTCACCGATTTGAGGGCCACCTCCATGCACAACAATTGGATTAAGCCCAACTAATTTCATTAATACTATGTCGCGGGCAAAACTGTTCTTGAGTGCTTCATCAACCATGGCATTGCCGCCAAATTTAACGACGATAGTTCTGCCTTTAAATCGTTGTATATAGGGTAGCGCTTCAATGAGTACATCGGCTATTTGGTGAGCAGTTCTTTTTTGCATCATTTGATTGAGTGTCCGTGATTTATTAATACTTAAAGGCGAAATGACTGTAGTGTTCAGTAGTATGGCCGCAATGGCAGTGCAGCTCTATTGCGATTAGTTTTTATTATCGATCTATAAGCTGGTGAGGTTACTGCAAAAACCTTTAAAAAGGCAACAGCCAATCTGATTTTATTTTTAGTTACACTGGCAGGTAGTTTCGGTCAAGTTTTTTAAAGGGTGATTAATTGTGCTAAAATCATGCCAATTAGTATTGGTAGCTAGTAAAGTAAAAAGTTGTGTAAGGTAATGAATTGTTATGTTTATTTTAAGCGCCATAATATTTACTTAGAATGATCTAGGCTCAAAATCAGTCTTACTGACATAGATGAGTTATTTTTTTTATATAATTGACCGTAGGTTACTGTGTTTCTCAAATTTATGAGTTTTGCTCTTGTTGGCGTCGCAGGAACTTTGGCGCATTATTCGATATTATATGGTTTAGTTGAGTTTTATAGTTTTAATCCGGTAGTTGCTTCCGGTTGGGGAGCGTTAGCGGGCTTAATCGTTAATTATGTTTTAAATTATAAGTTAACCTTTAATAGTCAACAGTCACATAGGCAGACGTTACCCAGGTTTGTGCTGATTGCTAGTTTAGGCTTTGCCTTAAACTTAGCGATGATGGCTATATTGACGCAACATTTATATTATTTTTATGCGCAGATTGTAACCACTGGCGTGGTTTTAATTTGGAATTTTTTTGCTAATAGTTTATGGACATTTCAAATGGATATTTCGGGAAATACGGTTGATGATAAACCTAAATCAATGCTAAAGAAGCTGCTTAGTGGCGTTGGTTTGTTTGCGACTTTATTACTAGTAAGAGCCATCTCATTAGGCCTTTATCCTTTGTATGACCCTTCCGAATCTCGCTATGCGGAAATGGGCCGAAAAATGTTGGAAACCGGAAACTGGGTCACACCCTTGATTGATTATGGCGTGCCTTTTTGGGGCAAGCCCCCTATGACGGTATGGTTAACGGCCTCAAGTTTATGGCTGGGCGGCATTAACGATTTTTCTGCACGACTACCTTCATTCTTATTAAGCTTGGGCGTTATCTGGGTTATTTATCATCTGGCTAAAGTCCAGCGTGGCGAGGAATACGCAAGTACCGCAACCATCATACTTGCTAGTACAGTATCATTTTTTGTGATGTCTGGCACGGTCGCGATGGATGTTTGCATGAGTTTTGGCATCGCCTTGGCAATTGCCTCATTTTGGCTGGCGTTGCGCGAAGACAGCAAGGCTTACTGGGGGTATATGTTCTTTATAGGCTTAAGTATTGGTTTGCTGGCGAAAGGACCAATAGCGATTGTGCTTTCAGGAATTAGTTTAGGCTTATGGACATTAATAACCGGCGAATGGAAACGCGTCTGGCAACGAATGCCTTGGATCAAGGGCACGTTATTAATGTTAGTGATCAGTGTGCCTTGGTTTTTAATAGCCGAACATAAGACTCCTGGATTTCTAGAATATTTTTTAGTAGGTGAGCATTGGAAGCGATTTACTGAAAGTGGTTGGGAAGGTGATCTCTATGGTAATGGCCATGCACAACCGCGAGGAAAAATTTGGTTATATTGGCTGGGAGCTGCATTTCCTTGGTCATTACTGTTTCTGAAAGCAGTTATCACCGCCATTTTACAAAAAAAGCCGTTAGAATTATTAAAGTCGAGTGATGGCTGGCGCTTATATTGTTTGCTTTGGATGACCGCTCCGCTGCTGTTTTTTACTTTTTCGGCTAATATTATCTGGACTTATCCGTTGCCAGGATTGCCAGGTTTTGCTTTGCTGCTGGCTGAATGGTTTCCTCTCCGATCTAAGTATAGAACCGCATTGGCATTGTGTGTGCCTTTGGGCTTTTTTGGTTTGGTGGCGACCTATCATTATCCTAACGCCGATTTCTTTAGATCACAAAAGCCCATAGTAGAAGCCTATCAACAGCGGGCTTTGGCTGACGAGCAGTTGATATATTTCAATCAAAGACCTTATTCCGCACAGTTTTATAAGCAAGGTCAGGCGGTATTAGTGACGGGCATTGCTGAATTGCAAGCTAGGTTGACTGAGACTAATCATGATTTTTATGTGATTGATAATGAGCAAATGAATGCCGTGCCCGAAGAGCTTCAACGGCGCCTCAGTCCAATTAAGCACTATCTGTTATTTACCTTGTTTCAAGCACAGACAAAATAATGGCTAAGGCGACTATCGATCTGATTATTAATGCCGATGACTATGGCTATTACCCTTGTGTCAGCAAAGGAATCCTAGAGGCGGCAAAATCTGGAGCGTTAACGGCAACGGGAATTCTGGCGAACAGCCCCGATATAGCGACACAGTTGCAATGGCTTAATGGTATAGAAAAATTAGATGTGGGCGTTCATTTGAATTTGACTTGCGGACGGCCTTTAACAGAAGTTATGGCGGTAAAATTAGAGAATTGGCAAGGCCAGTTTCCTAATGCTTATGTTATGAGTAGACTTTTGTTGACAGGGAAAATAAGTCTTGCTGATGTTAAATCAGAATGGCGAGCGCAGATAGAAACCTGTCAATCACAGAAATTGCGCTTTTTAAATTCTCATGAACATATTCACATGTTGCCGGTATTGTTTCCATTAGTGTTAGAGCTAGCATATGATTATGGCATTAAGCATGTACGTTTGACGCAAGCTGAATGGTTTGCACCTTTTGGCATGTCGGCACTCATTCGTAATAGCTTGATGCAAACTATGCATCTTATTAATCAACGGCATCATAAGATAAAGAAGCCGTTATTTTTAGGCTTAAGTCGTAGTGGGAAGCTGGACTACGATTATTTAACAACGATTTTTTCAAAATTAAAACCGGGGCAAAGCTATGAGCTCATGTGTCATCCTGGACACTTTAGCTCCACTGAAATTTCAGATACTCGACTATTGGCTTATCATGATTGGGAGGGTGAGTTGGCGTTATTACAAAGCCCTAAAGTCCATGACTTATATGAAAAGTTCGGTATCCGTTTGAGCCCATATCCATTATAGATTAACGAGAGCTATGACCTTAATGACCTCAGAAAACAAGCCTATCATCAGTGCAGTGATTCCTGCTTATAACGAAAATCAGGGTATTAGCGCGGCCATAACCCATATCGCAGGCATTTTAAATGCTTGTGAAAGCGCATGGGAAATAATTGTCGTAGATGACGGTAGTCATGATCAAACGTATCAGCAAATATGTGAGCTTTCTAAATATGAGCCTAGAATTAAAGGCTTATCGTTAAGTCGAAATTTTGGCAAGGAAGCGGCTATGTTGGCAGGGCTAGCTCATGCTATGGGTGAGGCGGTCATTATTATCGATGCTGATTTGCAACATCCGCCTAGTTTTATTCCTGAAATGCTTGATAAATGGCGTGCAGGCGCTCAGATCGTCCATGCCGTTAAGCGTAGTCGAGAAGAAGATTCTGCGGCTAAAAGAGCTGCTGCGTATTGCATCAATCAAATGATCTCTGGTTTGGGTGGCATCAATGTTAAAAACTCATCCGATTTTAAATTATTGGACAGAGAGATTGTCGATATCATAGTTCATCAGTTACCTGAGCGAGAACGATTCTTTCGTGGCCTGACTAGTTGGTTGGGTTTTTCAGAGGAGTATATTTATTTTGACGTGGCTAGTCGTCAAGGTGACGAAAGTAAATGGTCGTTCTGGCAGCTTTTAGAGTTGGCGATTACTGCGCTGACTTCATTCACATCATTACCTCTGCGGATTGTGACATTCTTAGGTATTACAACGCTAATTCTAGGTTTTTTTGTGGCCAGCGAGGCGCTATGGTCATTAATTCAAGGTCAGGCTGTCTCAGGTTTTGCAACCATCATTATTTGTTTGTTATTGATTGGAAGTTTTATCATGATCAGTCTAGGAATTATTGGTGAATACATTGCTAAGATTTATGAAGAAGTTAAGGCTAGGCCGCATTATTTAGTGAAAGCTAGCGTCGGTATTAATAAAGAAAAAAAATAATGTACTTAAGGTTCATTATTAATGGTACTAGCTGTGTATAGTTAATTGCCATGCATAGCTTTAAGCAACCCATGTTCAGTGACAAAATGGCATAACATGAAAGAACAAGATAAAGTGTTTCAACAGACTGATCGTGTGGAAGATTTTACTTTTGACGAGCGGGTCGCTAAGGTTTTCGATGATATGGTATCGCGTAGCGTGCCTTTTTATAATGAGATTCAACGAATACAATCCGATTTAGTGATGAGTTTTTTGCCTGAACAGGATGGCGTTGTTTGTGATTTAGGTTGTTCTACGGGAACCACTATCGATGTTCTAAGTCAGCATCCACTGTGCCCTAAGAGTACTCGATTTATAGGATATGATAATGCCGAGTCTATGTTGGATAAGGCACGTGAGAAATTGTCTGAGCAGATAGGGGCAGGTCGAGCATCATTGGTAGTTGCTGATATCAATCGATTGCCGCAGATACCTGCTTGTGATGTAGTTATCGTTAATTGGACGTTGCAGTTTGTTCGACCTATCGATAGAGAATCGGTACTAAAAATAATTTATGATGCTTTAAGGCCGGGTGGAGTGCTCTTATTATCTGAGAAAACGCTGGATAATGATCCATTACTGAACCGCTTGTACATTGATCATTATCTGCAATTTAAAAAGTCTCAAAGTGGATACACTGATCTTGAAAATCAGCGAAAAAGAGAAGCATTAGAAAATGTATTAATTCCATATCGCTTAGATGAAAACTATCAAATATTGGCGCGAGCAGGCTTTGCACGCTGTGGTACTTATTTTCAATGGTTTAATTTTTCTTGTTTAATAGCCGTTAAGGGTTAAACGACTACAATAATTCAGAAGTGTTTTAGAGTAGCTGGCCACATATAAAAGTCCACAGATTAGAGTCTTCACTTACGTTAGTGTAAAAATCATCAAGTCTGTGGATTATTTTATATGAGCGAAGTCGCTGTGGGTTTACTGTTTTAATTAAGAGCCTATGGCAATTTACTGATTAAACTTTTAAGTTTACCAAATGAGAGTTTAGCCGAGCTGTTTGGCTCTGGCTCTGTCACTAGTGGTGCCGATGCGGCTTCAGTAATGTCGAGTTTAGTTTCTGTGATTTGCTTTGCCTCACCAAAATAGTATTTCATTTTCTTAAGTGGGCTTTTAGATAGCTTAATAGCCGCAGGCTCAGGTGCTATCTCTAATTGTACTTGTTGAATAACCGAATCAGTTTGTTGACCTGTAATAATTTCTGGTGTGGTAATTGCTTTCTTTTTCAAGGTTTTTTCAAAAAGGTTCTTGAATTTCCCCAGCTGGTTTTTCGAGGACTTGATAGGTGGTAGTGCAGTAATTTCTTCGCTCAATGTGGGTTTAGTTGTACTTGTAATTGTTGTTGGTAAGGGTTCGCTAATGAGATCAGTAGAAGCAATAATTTCAGGCGGTGCAGTAGTCAGAGGCTCATTATTAGAAGGTTCGCTATCAACTGAAAAGGAGATTGTTTCTTTATTGTTCTGGACTACTTCTACTTGTTTATTTACCAAGCTTTGTTCTAATACCAGTTGTGCATGATCTTGTTGCTGTAGGGTATATGTTTGCTCTTCTAATAGGCGTTCTAAGTTAGCTATTTTAATGGTTTGGGCGGCTATGCCTGATTGCAGTCTAGATATGGCCGCTTCATTTTCAGTGCTTTTTAGTGTTTCAGCTTTAAGAGCTATTTGTAATTCAGCCTTCGTTTCTTGCTCATTGCGTAATCGAGTGATTAATAAATGGATAGTCCTATCAAATTGTTGCCATAAACTTTCTGCTTTTAGGTCTTCAGTTAGGGGTAATGGGCGTTCACCAAGATCAAAGCTAGTTGAGAAAGATTGAATAATAGCGGCTATTTGCTTGTTTCGATCCTGTAACTGATCTTCTAATTTTGCGGCACGTCCTGTTTCATTTTTACTCCATTCTTGATCTTTTTTTATTTGTTCACTGTTCTCAATGAGTTTTTGCTGCATATCCTGCATTTGTAATTGTGCAGAACTAAGTTGATTGATGGCATCAATTCGAGCATTTTCTCTGGCAGTAGATTGTCTATTTAAAAAAGCGATCTTAATGTTGTAAAGACATGCTGACAGTAACCACGCTATTAATGCTAGTGTTCCAGCATATAAAGGTTCGTTTATTGTTAATTGCACCCAGTCGGCAAATATGGTTTTGAAAAGAGGTAAATAAGTTTCCATTGAGTCGTCTCGATTAAATGTTTTGGTTAGAGTGATTGACAGGGATAATTATTTTTATGTATTCCCAAACACTCGCACGTAATGGTATTCCTAAGTGCTCAATCATGAAACCAAATTGTGCAATATTGAGTTATTTTTTTATAAGGTACTTCTTAATACACTGCAGGACGAGTTGACATCCTCCCCGCCCTAAAGGACGGGGATTCCTACTGCTAGACGCTTATGCCCAAGCGCGAGAATGTTCTTTGCTGCATTGATATCTCTATCATGCGTAGTGCCACACTCGGCACAAGTCCATTCTCTTATTCGCAAACCTGCTCTACCTTTCGGACTACTTTGGCTAATCAAGCCACAGCACGAGCATGTTAAAAATCATTATTTCATCAACATTCGAACTAAAGGGCTGTCGCTTTTAATAGATAGATTTTGGTCTAGTGTATTTGTGTTGCAAAGGTCAATAAGTGCTGAAAGTTCATTTAATTGAGCTTTGTGTTGTTCGATGATAGTTGAAATGCCAAATGAAACGTCACTCTCTATGATGTTAAGCGCGCGTTGTAATCCCTTGTGGAGGCCTTTTAGTGCACTGGTTTTTAGGGAAGGCTGTGCTTTTTTTAGAATAAAAAAGGGTATAAGCCAAGTTA
This sequence comes from Methylococcales bacterium, assembly GCA_003584895.1. GTDB lineage: Bacteria > Pseudomonadota > Gammaproteobacteria > Methylococcales > Methylomonadaceae > Methylobacter_C. The sequence goes on along the minus strand of QVQF01000165.1, from coordinate 3,985 downwards.
AAGAGATTAGTAATACACTATGTATAGCAAAATCGATGCCTAGGTAGTGATTTTCTAACAAATTACTAGTGTAATATCCCATAAATACTTTATAACCAACCCATGTCATAGCTAGTATTGGCAATATGAGTTCGCATAAGCGCGTGCCTTTTAAAAAGGTACGTTGCAATACATTGCCTGGATTTATTAATGCGAGTCTAGTCGCTAATTCGGTTTGCGTTTCGATGATTATAGGCGCATTTTTTCGTATTGATTGTAGGTTTCTTTTAAATGGGCTAACAGGGATTTCTAGCTGGTCGATTGTAATAATAAATTCATTAAGAGCATCGTCAAAACGACTTTCGGCCCAGTTATCCCAAAGAGAAGAATAGGGGCTAGTCTCTGGCTTTATTACATCAGTGGCGTGTTCGGCTGAATAAGCTGCAAGATTTTGCATGGGCCAAGCAAGACCCTCTTTGAGTAATTTGTTTGTAAGCAACCATTGAGTATGCCAAAGGTCAAGTGTTTTTTGTACGGTTTGACTAGTGCCTAATGAGCTTTTAATAGAGATTAATTGTTGTCTTAAATCAAGCTTACGAGCTTGTGTGCCATGTTGTTCAAGTTGATTAATTATATGAGTTGTTGATAACGATGTTATGTAGTCTTCTAGTGCTGAAAACTCATCGGATTGTGGATAATTGACACAATCTGTTTTGAAAATGATGGGTTTAACAAAGCCAGCTTTATGAAGTTGCTGATTAAAATCATTATATTGTTCCTGCTGGCCTCTGTCCCATTGATTTAAAACAAATAGCCAAGCATGCTGCGAGCCCTCTGAAAGCAATAATTGCCATGCTTTTTGATCTTTGTACCGTTCAGGACTGACTACATAAATTAGCACATCGATATGAGGTAGCCACTGTTGCACTAATTTTTTATTGCTAGATTCAGTGCTGTCAAAATCAGGCATGTCAATCCAAACAATATTCTTTTGTAAATCATCATGATGCTGGCAAATGTTAGTTGCATCAAGCGGTAATGAATTCGGAAGTTGTTGAATGGTGATTTTTTGATGATGGAATAAAGTAACTTCTCTGGATGTAGGGCGCTCGACACCTGCTTTAGCAATGGCTTTGCCAGCAAGTCGGTTAAGTAATGTACTTTTTCCAACCCCTGTGCCGCCCATAAAGGCAACTATAAGAGGTCTTGATTCTATGTCGTCTGTTGAAAATAAGGTTTCTGACGTGGGAGTGTCAAGTTCACGTAGCTGGGTAATAATATCATTATTAATCCAGTTTAATATATGAGCTTGATTAGTCCAGGCCTGGGTTTTTTTAACTAAATTAGAGTAGTCGTAGTCCATGTTGTTTTTCGTTAAGTTTATTTGCTGCGGCGATTAACTGAGCAGGCGAAATGTTGAAATAGTTTGTTGTCGATAATTGATTCGGTAGTTCTAAAAGTTTTAAGCTAATGCTGTCAATAAAGAGAGACTGTTTCACGGTATTATATTGATGTTTTTTTAAGTTATGTTCGCTTTTGTGCAAATAATTACCTAAAGCACTTTCTGCTAAGAGGGCATTAATTGTTAGTATTGCTGGAGCAAAAATAAAATCATGTATTCCTATGCCTCCCATATGTAAGGTAAAGGCAATAGCTGCTGCATCAGCCGTAATCCGAGTTGCGCGTAAGCTATTTAATAAGAAAGGATGTTCATGCAGCTTGATATATAAGTGTTGCGCCGTTTCTTCGACATCCTGCTGGAATGAGGTATGGTATTCTTTTGCAGCATAAGTAAAGTCCTCAAGAATATTTTGCCGTTGACTACGTAACAGGCGACTAAATTCTTTCCACCAAAACCTTTGATGAGGTTGTTCTGCGTAATCAAGTAACTTATCTGCTAGTTGTATTAAAACATGTTCGGCAAGCTGATTTAATAAAGTTAACTCCTGGCTATTGTCGGCGATAAGTGGCTTCTTGCGTCCAAATTTAATTATTTGCCTTGCTGGCCAAGTAATTGTTTTGCGTACGCCAGTTAGTATTCTGGAAAAGCCCGGTATTTCTAATAAATTAAGCAGTTCAGCAAGAGCTTTTTGAAAGGTATCATAATGATGAGGATGGTCTAAATAGTCACTTTGATAATTTTCTGTAGCATGACAAATACAAATGTCGACTAGCTCTTTCCAATTGGTTAAAGCTTTATGTTCAGCAATGATAGGCTCTATCCACTCTTGCCAATATTTTTTTAGAAGATCTTGTTCGAATTTAGCATGATTTTTGTAATCAATTTGCTTAGCTAATTTTCTAAGTAGTGTTTGTTGATCTTTGGGCCAGATAGGTGTGCCAGATTGTTTTTGATAAATTAAAGGAACTATATCAGGGAAATTATCTGTCCTAGCTAGCAACCATTTTTCCTTTAAAGAATTAATTAGTAGTTCTTCAGTGCCTTCGCTTAATTTATTTAAACAAATAATTGTGGGTTGATGTAAAGGTTCAAGCATAGTTACCATATCCCAAACAGATTGGTCGGCGTACTTTTCCTTACTAACAACTATAATAACAATATCAGCCAAAGCTGCAGTTCTTAGAACACCTTCTCGATAAGTTGATGAGTCTATGGAGTCAAAGTCAGGGGTGTCCCAAAGTATGCAGTTAGGTAATAAAGGAGCGTTTGAGGTAACTTCGTTTAGCGAGTAGCAGTCGTAGCGATTTTTTGAAATATCTGATTGTTGTAGTTGTTGGAAGCGGCCAAAATAATTTTGTAATCCAGCGCAAGCATCAATGGTAATTTGATAACAAAAACCGTGGGGCTGTACTGTATAGCTTGCTAATGGGCTTACTTCTGCCGAGTTATTATTTAGAAGGACATTAGTAATGGTGCTTTTGCCTGCCTGTGTAGGGCCTAATAGGGCAATGTTGAGCGGTTGCTTGGGTGAAGTATTAATGAGTCGACCCTTTCGTAAAAAGGCTTCAGTTAAGAGTAGTTGCTCAATGCGTTGCTGAAATTTGACTTTATAGGCATCGTTGTTTGATTGACCTAAAATTGTTTGGTAGCGCAGATTTAATAATTGAATAAATTCCAACATATAAGCATAGCTCAAGGTTATAATATCCGATCATTTTACTTTGTTTAATGATCTAACGTTATAAATACCATAACATGAATCTACATACAGCTTCGAGGTTATCTTTATGAAAAAACTACCTGCATTATTACTTGTTTTAGGTTGTGCTACATTGTTGGCTTGCGGTAAGGGAGAGGAAGTTAATGGACATAATACTAAAACAGCCTATAGATCAGTAAAGGCGATAAAAAATCGATTGTCTACAGACGCACGAATTGAGTTTGAAGTATCTTTTTGGACAATAAGGGATGCAAAAAAAGATGATAAGGAGTTTCTTTCTGTAGTTGATGGTAAAAAACCTAATGAAATTATTGCATTAGGGAAGGAAATATATGAACAACGAAAACAAGCAGGATATAAGGGTTATGAAGGGTATTCTAGCTGGGAAGAAATGATTGCAAAATTTGGCAAGGAACGAATGGATCAAGATAATCGTAAGGGCAAGTCGAAAGATGATAAAGAAAATGATCTTCTATATAAATTGTAGTGTTTATATGCTGAATTAAGGTAAGTCGAAAAAACAGAAAGAATGAGAAGGTCGCTAATGATTTTAATTGTTTTGATTCCTTCAGGCATAGTTCCTCATGCATATGCAAAAGTGGTGTGCGAGGTAATGTCGAAACGTTTAAGTGTAACTAGTAAATAAGTTGAAAAGGAAGATTGACAAGATGGCTGAGGTTGATATAATAGCCGGCTACTTGGGGTTGAGGAAAACTTGATTCTGGGTTGAGAAATAAAAGTCGACACGGAGTTGACAAGCTGAATCGGCTCTGTATAATAGGTCGACTCAACGGGGCTTTCGCTCCACGCTCTTTAAAAATATGATCAAAATAATTTGTGTGGGTGCTTGTAGCGATTGTTAGTGATGTTAACAAATAATCGAC
>QVQF01000080.1 GCA_003584895.1 Methylococcales bacterium | reverse complement strand
CAATATTGATGTTGCATTTGTCATGGGCAGTGCCTTATTTGTTCAAATAGCTTCGTAATTTAAAAAGCAGAGGTCATCATAGGGGAGATCTCAGAGTTTACTATTCAGTTAGAAGGCAGAATGCCTCAGCAGTAATTAACCTCATTTACACAAAATATGGGACACCCTCAGTTCTGGAAGTAAGCGAAATACAGTGATTCTCGAGCACCGCTGGAGAAATAAACGCGAAATCATCCAGCGTATTGCCTCTATGCGTGATGACTGGGACGCCAGTTAAGTTTTGGTTTTACGCCACAGTATTAATGTTAGTTCCAATTGAACCATAGGCTGCAAGCGGTAGTTGTGGTTGTTGCGCGGTAGTGGAGGTATTTTTGGCGCTATAAGCAGTTGCTTGTGCGCTATTGGTTTGTTGTATAGCATTGGCGGGTAGGGCGGCAAAGGCTTGCTGAGCGGCTTGTATATTGCCGGATGCTAAGGCAGCACTTAAGGCGTCCATAGGACTACCAATTGAGGCTGATGTCGTGGTTTGGGTGATATTAGTATCTGTTGTCGTACTTGGGTTAGCGACGCTATTGGTGCTGGGTGAACTTTTTGTTAGTGCTGCAAATGCTTGTTGTGCGCTGGGTAAATTACCGGCGTTTAAGGCTACAGTCAGATTATTTAAGGCTTGTTGTTTTTGTTGCCAGGTATTGGCGTTAAGAGCCGATACTGCCATGGACGAGATGCTTAAACTCATAAAAAACTCCAAATATTTTTAATGGTTGAAGACTATATTTGTTGGCTATTATATGCCCATATTAATGGGTGGCTTTATTTTATTTTTTAGTACCATGTAGGCGAACGAGTAAGGCGGCTTCGTCTTGACTTAGGCCAGAATTTTGCATTAAATCATTAACGCTAGCGCCGCTACGTACCTGTTGTATAACCAAGTTATAAGGATGATTAGAGGATTCATTTAACGGAATGTTGACTTGGTTATTAACGTTAGATATTGATTTGGCTTCTGTTATTTTTTTGTATAAACGGTTCATTTGTTGATCAGTGACGTTTTTATAATCATCGACACTTTGTGCAAAAGTATATAGCTCGGTAATGTCATTATTATGGTTCTGCATAAATTCGGTGAGGACTTGATAGTTGAATTTAAGTTTAAGATGCGAGCGTACTAAGACTATTAATGCGATAGTATTAGCTGCAACGAAAACAGCCATGACAATCATCAGAATATCGATGGGAATAAGATTAATCATTAAACTAGCTCGTCAATATGTTCAGCCGGCAGGGTCTTAGATGTTTCTAAGGCTGGTTTTTTTTTACGTAAACGTAGTTCTAATAGACGCGTGTCTTTAGTCACTTTACCCAGTATTTTAATAGGGTAGATAGGTGATAAAGGGGCTATTTCTAACATATTTGCTGTCATAGTTTTAGTTAGGATGACTATCTTCATTATTAAGAGCGCTAGGTACTAAGTTTAATAATTTAGCTCGTTCTTCGTCATTAGCGCCATAACGAGCAAACGCTTGTGACATGAGTACTAATATGACCCGTCTATTTTTAAAACGACCTGCATCTGTTTTATTGTCATCTATAGGATGAAACTCACCGTAACCTATGGCTGATAAACGGGTTGGATTAATGCCTTCGGTAACAAATTCTTGCACGACAGAGGTAGCTCTTGCTGATGATAAATCCCAATTTGAGGGGAACTGTGTGGTGCCTATAGGTATATTGTCAGTGTGGCCTTCGACATTAATGACATTAGGTAATGGATTAATGACTTCAGCTATTTTCTTGAGTGCGGGTTGTGCTTTTTTAGATAAGATGGCTTCGCCGCTTAAAAATAATAACTCACTATTCATTTCTATAGTGACCCAATAATCATTGCGCTTAACTGAAATGAGTTTGTCATCAATAAAGGTTCCTAAAGCTTTTTCTAATTGTTCTGATACTTTTTTGAGTTGTCTTCGTTCTTTTAAAATACCTTCACTGAGTTCTCGACGTTGATCTAAGTCTTCGGTGCTCTGAGGGTCAACAGGATTAGTAATAGGATCAAAAACTACCGTAGGATTATCCAGTGGAATGGGTTTAGAAATTACGTCTGAAGCAGCGGTTAAGTTTTCTTGGCTTTCAAGGAAAGGTTTTTCAATAGAATTATTAACCATCGATTTGTTTGGTTTTTTTTCGCTTAAAAAGGCATCACCTAAGGAGCTGGTTAAGGTTTTGTATTTACCTTCATTGACTGAAGATATTGAATACATGACCACAAAAAATGCAAATAATAAGGTGATGAAATCGGCATAAGATACCATCCAGCGGTCATGGTTATTGACATCCTCTGTGACTTTTCTTTTTCGTGATCGTGTAAGCCTTGCCATTACTTAATCCTGGTTTTTGGATGTAAATAACCATCTAATTTCAGTTTTATATTGACAGGATTTTCGTTGTTGGCAATGGCTGCAATGCCTATCGCGATCATTTCTCTGGCTTGGTTTTCGAAATAGATATGAGATTTTAATTTGTTGGCTATCGGTAAAAAGATTAAATTGGCTGAGGCAACTCCGTAAATGGTTGCTACAAAAGCAGTGGCAATGCCTTTACCTAAAAGGGCGGGCTCACCTAGGTTTCCCATGACATGGATTAAGCCCATAACCGCGCCTATAATGCCGACAGTCGGTGCATAGCCGCCCATCGCTTCGTAAAGTCTGGCTGCTTGATAGTCTCTGCTTTCTTTTACGCTTATTTCTAGCTCTAATATATCTACGATAACATCTGGTTCATTACCATCGACTAATAGTTGTAAGCTTTTTTGTATAAAAGGATCCAAGTCTTGATCGATAGAGTTTTCAAGAACTAATAGGCCTCTTTTACGAGAAATGTTACTCCATTTAACTATTTGGTCTATTTGTGTTTCTAGGTCTATTTTTGTGGGTTTAAAAACCCATAAAAACATTTCAACACTTCTAATGAATATAGCGGGTGGAAACTGTAACAGCGTTGCACCTAACGTGCCCCCAAAAACGATGATGATCGCAGGGCCATTAATCAGCGAGCTTATTACTCCACCTTCTAGTAAGTTGCCGAGTAAAAGTGCACCTATACTGACTAGAAAGCCTATGATGCTTAAAATGTCCATTAGTTATCTGCCGCCATCATGTTATTGGTTTTGCTGTCGAAATAGAAAAGGTTTTTATGGGCTTGTCAGCTTAATGATCGTTTATCCATTCGGACAATCTTGATCGTAACCTTAGTACGGCTTGGCTGCTGATTTGACTGACTCTGGATTCACTAATATTTAAAACTTCACCGATTTCTCGTAAATTGAGCTCTTCATCATAATAAAGTGATATTACTAATTGCTCACGTTCTGGAAGTTGCGCAATGGCGATAGTTAGCGCTTGCTGAAAACCGTTACGCGTTAAATCGTTTAGTGGTTGTTCTTGGCTACTCATAGACGGATCGCTGAAATGATCGTCGGTATTTGTTAATTCATCGATACTAAATAAACGACAATTGACGGAATCTTGGAGTATATGATGATACTCTTCGATATCTATGTCTAAATACTCGGCTATCTCGATATCTTTGGCTTCGTTGCCTGTTTTATTTTCAAGAAAACGTATAGCGTTGCTTACCATTCTTGATTTTTTATGTACCGAACGAGGTGTCCAATCATTGCGTCGTACTTCGTCTAGCATAGCCCCACGGACACGAATACTAGCGTAAGTATCAAAGCTTGCTCCTTGGCTGGCATCATAGTGCTTAATGGCCTCTAATAAGCCTAACATGCCTGCTTGAATTAAATCGTCGACCTGAACAGAGTCCGGTAGCTTATTTAATAAATGGTAGGCGATACGCTTAACTAAAGGAGCATGCTGCATGATCTGGTCATTAGGATTGCTTGCCTTGACTGACCTATATACAGCGACGGCGCTCATGACGCACCCACTTGTGAATCATATTGAATCATGCGTTCAATAAAGAATTCAATATAACTGCCTGAGTGAAAATTAATCGGCCAAGCGTCGATCTTTTTTGCAATCAATCTTATGGCTAGTGAGGCTTTGCTAACTGGATATGAAATGACTAACGGGGTTTGTTTTTGAACAGATCTTCGTAGGTTTTCATCGAAAAGTACTGGTCCTAAGAAGCGTAAAGTAACCTCAAGATAATGGTCGGTTACTTTGGATAGTTTTCTAAATAAAGCTTCACCTTGTTCAATCGTTTTAACCATATTGGTTATGATGTGAAAATTAGTTAAGCCGTAATCTCGGTTAAGCAGTTTAATAAAAGCATAGGCGTCTGTTAGAGAGGTAGGCTCATCACAGACAACAACAATAACTTCTTGGCAAGCTCTAACAAAATTAATGACACCCGCAGATATGCCAGCAGCGGTGTCTACAATAAGTACATCTAAGTCTTGGTCAAGCGTGCTAAATGCGTGTACCACGGCAGTTTGTTCTAAGGTTGAAAGTTCAGACATTTTTTGGATGCCTGAAGCTCCAGGAATGACCCTTAAACCATCAGGTCCATTGAGCATGATCTCATTTAGGGTTTTGTCGCCCGATAACACATGGGAAAGATTAAACTGCGGATACATGCCTAATAAGATATCAACATTCGCCAGCCCCATATCTGCATCGAGTAGTACCACTTTTCTACCCATTTGAGCCAAAGAGATTCCTAAGTTAACGGATAAGTTGGTTTTACCAACGCCGCCTTTTCCACTGGCTACTGCGATAACTCGAACGGGGTTTGTGTTGTTCATGGGATTCATTCCGTCTGCTGGGTTAGGTAGCTTATGCATAAGCTTGTGTCATGCTGAAGTCAAAGTTCTCGTATTCATTTACGTCATCTTCAACTAATAATTCGCTGGCGCAATATTCAATTAAGGTCTGGGCATTAGGAATGTGTATATCTTCGGGGACCTGTTGGCCATCAGTAATAAAAGATAACGGTAGGTTGTTTTCTATAATAGAGGAAATAGCCGCACCAATTGAAACGGCCTCATCAAGTTTAGTCAAGATACTAGCTTGTGGTTCAAATATGGTAAAAGCTTTAATAATTGCGTTCATGGCTTTGTATTCTGTTGATGCCGACATGATTAAATAAAAGCTGATAGATAAGCCGTTTTGTTGTAGGGTATTGATTTGTTCAACTAGTTTCATATCCCGTTGGCTCATTCCTGCGGTATCAATAAGAATCAGACGTTTATCAGCAAAGCTGTTAATCAGGTGACGTAATTCTTGTGCATTGGAGGCCACTCGAACGGGAATATTAAGAATGCGCCCATAAGTATTAATTTGCTCATGAGCACCGATACGATAATTGTCAGTAGTTATTAAGGCGACCTGGTTGGCGCCGTGTTTTAAAATAAAGTTCGCCGCTAGCTTAGCAATAGTGGTTGTTTTTCCGACGCCAGTAGGACCTACTAAAGCAATAATGCCGCCATTTTCTAATAAATTATCGGTGGCTATAGGAAGTACTTTTATTAACATTTCTTGTGCTTTTATCAAAGCCGCTTCAATATCACTATGGTTAATGAAATGATTGGCAACCATGGTGCTGAGTTTTTTTGAAATACTCATGTCCATCAAGCGGAGTAGCAGCTCACTTCTTATAGGCGTTACATTTGAAGTATGAGTTCTACTAATATTAGCCAGCTTAGTATCCATGGTTGTTCTAAGATATTTTAGTTCTTGGCTCATATCCAAAAGCAGTTTGTCGGATAAGCTGGTTTGTTTTTCAGTTAAGTTGGTTACATTTAAAGGTGTTTCTTTAACGACAGCATTAGAGGTTTTAGCAGGTGTAATCGTTGTTGTTAGTTTTTCACGTACTTGTATTTTTTCGGCATAGCCAACATATTGATCAATATTTCTGCGCATAGGTTTTTCAGGGGCGTTAGCGGCAGCTATTTTTTGTTTTCTTTCATTTTCTAGAAGTTGCAGGCGTTTTTTGGCAGCGTCGAAATTAGGCAGAATAATTTTCTTAGCTTTACTTGCTGTAGATTGTTTTTTATCGGTAGTTTGTTCTTCTAATTTAGTATGGATGGCTTGCTCATCAAAGTCCTGTGCAGCAACAATCTCGATACCGCCATCAACAGTCTTGTTAGACATAATAACGGCATCTGCGCCTAATTCTTCTTTGACCATACGCATTGCTTGGCGTATATCCGCTGCAAAAAAACGTTTAATTTTCATTGTGCCACCTCATCTATTATGTACGGCGTCCGACTGTTGAAACCACTTTGATCTGACGATCTGAAGGTATTTCATTGTATGCCAGGACATGTAATGCAGGGATTGAATGACGTACAAATCTGGCTAACCAAGGGCGAATATAAGAAGACACCAGTAACACGGGTGTTTGTCCTTCCATTTCCATCTTTTGCGTACTTTCTTGCAATGATGTATGCATTTGTTCTGCAAGTCCTGGTTCAATGCCAGCGCCATTCTCTCCCGCTGTCTGTAAAGACTTATGCAATAACTGTTCCAACTCGTAATCTAATGTGATAACAGGTAATTCATTTTGTATGCCACTGATTTCATGGATAATTAATCTTCCTAGTGACGCGCGTACTGCAGAGGTTAAGATGTCAGGATCTTGACTCTTGACGCCATACTCCGCCAAAGTTTCGGCAATAGTGCGCATATCTCTAATAGGGACGCGTTCTTGTAATAAGTTTTGTAGAACTTTGACTACTAGGCCTAGTGGGATTGTTTTTGGTACTAAATCTTCGACTAATTTAGGCGCCGATTTAGCTAGGTTCTCGAGTATTTTTTGAGTGTCTTCATAGCCAAATAATTCATGGGCATGAGATTGTAAGATTTGACTTAAATGTGTCGCTATGACGGTACCTGGATCAACAACGGTATAGCCTAGGGTTTGGGCGTGATCTTTTTGATTGGGATCTATCCATACGGCATCTAGTCCGAAAGCGGGGTCTTTACATTCTTTGCCTTGAAGTGTTCCGAACACACGACCTGGATTAATGGCCATTTCCATTTCAGGCATGATTTCAGATTCACCTACGGTAACACCCATCAGTGAAAGCCTATACGCTGTTGGGTTTAAATCGAGATTGTCGCGAATATGTACGGATGGAATTAAAAACCCCAGCTCTTGGGATAATTTCTTTCGCACACCTTTAATACGGGACATTAATTGCCCGCCTTGGTTTTTGTCGACTAAGGGGATTAATCGATAACCTATTTCTAGGCCAATAATATCAACAGGCATCACATCATCCCAGCCTAGCTCCTTAATTTCTGGAGTGGCCTGCTCTAAAGCTAAGGGTGCATTGGTATCGACCAGTTTGGCTGTTTTATGTCGCTTATCAATAAAATAGGCTGATCCTGCTAATGCTGATGATAGTAATATAAATACCATGTTAGGCATGCCAGGAATAATGCCTAGTGCACCGATAACAGCAGCGGTAATCATTAGCGCTTTAGGGTTGTCAAATAATTGAGTGCTGACTTGTTGGCCAATATTTTGACCGCTACTACCCACTTTGGTGACGACTAGGGCTGAAGCGGTTGATAATAATAATGAGGGAATTTGTGCAACTAAGCCGTCGCCAATGCTTAATAGTACATAAACTTTACCGGCATCGGCAAAGCCCATGTTGTGTTGACCTATGCCGATGGCTAAGCCACCAATCATATTTACGAATAAAATAATAATACCGGCGATGGCGTCGCCTCGAACAAATTTACTAGCACCATCCATAGAACCATAAAAATCAGCTTCGGTTGCTACTTCCGCTCGTCTTGATCGTGCTTCATCTTGGGTAATTAAGCCGGCATTTAAATCGGCATCGATGGCCATTTGTTTGCCGGGCATGGCATCTAAGGTAAATCGTGCTCCGACTTCAGCTACTCGACCTGCACCTTTGGTAACTACCATGAAGTTAATGATGACCAGAATAGTAAAAACAACTAAGCCGACGGCAAAGTTACCTCCGATGACAAAGACACCAAAAGCCTCGATAACTTTACCTGCAGCATCGCCACCATTATGGCCATTTAATAATACAACGCGTGTTGATGCGACGTTCAATGCTAAACGTAATAAGGTTGCCAATAGTATGACGGTAGGGAAAGCAGCGAATTCAAGTGGTTTGAGGGTATAAACAACCACAAGTAAAATGATTAATGAAAAGGCGATATTAAACGTAAATAATAGATCCAGTAAAAATACCGGCAAAGGCAACATGAGCATTGCCAAAATCATAACGATAACTAATGGCGCGCCTAACTCGGCTTTGCCAAGCAGCTTTAATGCTGCGATTGCTTTGCTATAAAACATGATTATCTACTCTGTTTAAAGTCATCTGGAATTTTAATGTTTTCCGGTGGTAATGGTTCTTCCCAATGGTTTTCTTGGGCAATCTTTAATTGATAAATATAGGCCAGCACTTGGGCGACTGCTAAGAATAGTTCTTTGGGGATTTCTCTATCTATGTCCGTAGAATAATATAAGGCTCTAGCCAATGGTGGTGATGCGACTAAGGGTACGTTAGCGTTAGTCGCTAGTAAGCGAATTTGAGCGGCCATTAAATCAACACCTTTGGCAATGATTCTGGGGGCGCTATTGGAGTCTTGATCGTATTTCAGAGCTATCGCGTAGTGAGTTGGGTTAGTAACAATCACATCAGCTTTCGGTACTTGGGTCATCATTTGGTTTTGTGCCATTTCCATGCGGACTCTGCGTTGATGTGCTTTTACTTCAGGACGACCTTCTGACTCCTTCATTTCGTCTTTTATTTCTTGCAAAGTCATTTTTAATTTTTTACTGTGATCCCATAGTTGATAGGGCACATCAAACATCACCACGATAATTAATGACACGCTGAGTACCATAAAGCTCATGCTAATTAGTGAAAGTCCATGATGAATAGATTGTTCTAAAGGTTCGGCACCAAGGCCAATGAGTTCTCTAAGTATGTTTTTGCATAAGACAAAGGCTACAGAGAAAACGAGTAAGAATTTGAGTAGTGCTTTGATCATTTCAATCAAACCACGAACAGCAAATAATCTTGGAATGCCTTTAATAGGATCGAGTCTGTCTAATTGAGGTGCTAATGATTCTAGGCTAAATATCCATCCACCTAGCGCTAATGGGGCGGCGATTGCTGCGACAACCATTATGCTCATAAAGGGCATGATGAGCATTACTCCATCAACCAACACTTGCTTAAAATAAACGATGGGACTGTGAGCATCAAAAAGTATGGCTCGGCTGAGTTGGAACTGGCTTCGCATCATGGTTATTAAGCCATGACCTATCTGGCTGCCCATCATAAGAAATAGGGTGGCGCTGGTGATGAGCATGACAAAGGTGTTTAATTCCCTAGATCTAGCAATTTGACCTTTTTTTTGGGCGTCGTCGAGACGCTTACTGGTCGGTTCTTCGGTTTTTTCTTGATCGGAATCTTCAGACATATTTTAGTGGATGATGGTTAGCGTAAATAAATGCCTGAAGCGAGTTATAAAAAACATAGGCTATTTCTATAGCCTTAATAATTGCCCTATCAAGTCATAAGAGCCTGTTAATATTCCAGTAAATTGATTTAATGCATCAGGTAGTGTCAGCCAAATCAATATCATGCCTAGTATTAAAGTGATAGGGAAACCCACAGAAAAAATATTCAACTGTGGTGCTGCCCTAGCTGCAACGCCAAAACTAATGTTAACCAGTAGTAGGCTAATAATAATTGGCATTGCTAGCAATAATCCGCCAGAAAACATGCGTCCACTCCAGGTAATAATGGTCCAAATATCCGTTTTGACGAGTCCGCTTATACCAATGGGTAAGCTGGTGAAACTGTCCATTAACATTTGTATCAATAGTAAGTGGCCATTTAAGCTGAGAAAAAGTAAAGTGCTTGTTATGGTATAAAGTTGCCCAATCACGGGTGCTTGCTGGCCACTTTGTGGGTCAACCATCGCTGCAAACCCAAGTCCCATACTTGCGGCAATACTTTCACCTGCAAAAAGAACGATAGAAAAAACCATTTGCACAATAAAGCCTATTGATAAGCCTATAAAAATTTGTGCAACGCTGACTATCATGCCTTCATAACTAAACACTTCAATCGCTTGAAAAGGCGGTAACACCGGCATAATCGCAAACGTTATTGCTAAAGAAAGCAGTAGTCTAATTCTAGCGGGTACTGCTTGAATGCTAAAAAGTGGCATAGCAACAAACATTGCACTGATGCGTAGTAACGGCCAAATAAATGATGAAACATATCCAAGTATTTGAGATTCAGTAAAATTCACAGATTAACCAATTAATGTCGGAATATCTTTTATTAAGGTCTGAAAGTAATCGAGAAATAATTGCAACATCCAGGGTCCCATAATTAATAGAACGAGTCCGATAACAATCAATTTAGGCACAAATGTCAGCGTTGATTCATTAATCTGTGTCGCTGCTTGAAACATAGCAATAATTAGGCCTATTGCTAAGGAAGGTAGTAATATTGGGGCTGTCAGCTTGATGGCAATAATCATTGCATCTTGACTTACCTTGTAAATGGTCTCTGGAGTCATAATTTTGACACCTCTTTAACTAACATAAAAACTTGCTGCTAACATTTCCATAATTAAAGACCAACCATCAGCTAAAACAAAAAGCATTATTTTAAAAGGGAGCGATATTATCATCGGAGATAACATCATCATCCCCATGGACATGAGTACACTGGCAACAACAAGGTCGATAATCATAAATGGCAAGAAAATTAAGAAGCCTATTTGAAAAGCTGTTTTTAATTCACTAGTGACATAAGCTGATAATAGTAAAGAAAAGGGGACGTCCTCGGCAGATTGTAAGTCTGGATTTCCTGAGATTCTGATGAAGAGTTGTAAGTCAGATTCGCGTGTTTGTTTTTGCATAAACTCACGAAAAGGTTCTGAAGCCTTAGTTAATGCGGTAGTCGCATCAATTTTCTCTTCCATATAGGGTTGAATCGCTTCGGTATTAACTTTCTCAAATACAGGTGTCATGATGAATATGGTTAAAAATAGCGACAAGCCTAATAGTACTTGGTTGCTAGGCGCTTGGCCGGTTCCTAGTGCTTGTCTAAGTAAACTTAATACGATCATGATGCGGGTAAAGGAGGTCATGGTCAGTAATAGTGCTGGTAGCACCGTCAATAGAGTCATCAGGCCTAGTATCTGTAAGGTAACACTATAGGTTTGTGCCCCTTGTTTGTTGGTTGTTACCGTGACTGCATCAATGCCTGCAGATGCATATGCGGGTATTTCAAAAAAGAATAAGGCAAGGGTAATAATAACTAGCGGAAATAACAGTCGATTTCGCATCAGGATGGCTCATTTTTATTATATTCAGGCCTAGCGCTTATTGCCTGTAGTAATTTTTGCGCAAAGCCGTTGGTTGTTACTGCTGTCATTGTTGGTTCTTTACTAAGACAATCATCGCCTTCTAAAACGTGTAAAGTTTCAATGCGACCTGGTGTTATGCCAAGAACAAGTTGTTTCTTACCGACTTGTAGTAATATCACTTTTTCACGTAATCCTAGGGGGATACCTCCAACAACATGCATTTTTTCTGTGCTATTTGCAGTCGAGGCGTTTAGTTTTCGTAACGCCCAAATACATGCAAAAAAAATACTTAAGACTATGAGTAAGGCCATAGCCCAGGTGCTAACATCGCCAGATGTAATGGTTTTTGCTGTTTGTTTTTGAACATCGGCTGTAGAGATTTCAATGTTAAACAATAGGCATAAAAATACAATACTAAGCCAGCGCTGTTTTATGTGAGTTCGCATTAGGCAAGTCTTTTAACACGTTCAGATAGGCTGATAACATCAGTGATACGAATGCCAAATTTGTCGTTTATAACAACGACTTCGCCATGGGCGATCAGGGTGCCATTGACTAAAATATCTAAAGGTTCTCCAGCAAAACGGTCAAGTTCAACAACGGACCCTTGATTTAATTGTAAAAGGTTTCTGATATTAATTTGTGTGCGACCAATTTCCATAGAAAGTGTCACAGGGACATCTAAGATAACATCTAAGTTAAGTTCATCATTTGATGGTTCTGATGAAGGTGTTGTTTGTTCAGTAGCAGTATCAACTTCTTCAAAGGCGGTCGCTTTAATTTCGTCAACATTTACAATAGGTTCTTCACTCATTTTTTAATCCTACTTATCGTTATCGTTAAATCATAATCTGTTGTTATGATTTTATCTGGTTCTGTTTTAACTGTTCAATAATCTGTACGGCATAATAACCTTCAGATGAGCAGGCTTTGCCTGAAAAAACAGGAATTCCTTCTACTTTAAGCTGCACTGTTTTTGGTAGTTCAACGGGTATTACATCGCCTACTTTTAGTCGCAACACTTCTTTTATGGATAGCGTTTTTTCCAGAAGAATGCTGTTTACGCCGACTTCTGCTCCTAAAATCTCATTTCGTAATGCCTGTCTCCATTGGATGTCAAGTTCATGACTATCATCACCTATAGTATCTAATAAGGCTCTGATAGGTTCAACCATGGAGTAGGGCATGACAATGTCGATGTTGCCTGAGCCACCTTCTAATAAAATATTAACTGAAGATATCATGACAATTTCTTCGGCTCCGGCAATACTGGCAAAGTTTGGATTTATTTCTGAACTCAGGTGTTCAAAGTTGAGTTCCATAATAGGTTCCCAAGCTTCTTTAAGATTACTAAAAAGTATATCGAGAAGGATTTGAATAACACGCATTTCAGTGAGTGTAAACTCTCTTGCTTCGGGGTTACTGTTATAAGATTGGCCTCCACCACCAAAAAAATTATCGACGGTAGTAAAAATCAAATTAGGCTCTATGACTATTAAAGCTCGGCCTCTTAATGGAGAAAAGCGAATAATATTTAAATTGGTCGGTATTCTTAGACCATCTATGTATTCAGAGAACTTCTTGATTTGAATGCCTGATAAAAATATTTCTGGCGAACGATGTAGAAACTTAAATAAGGACGCACGTAAATATTTAGAGAAGCGTTCATTAATCATCTCTAATGTTGGGACGCGCCTACGAACAATTCTGTCTTGACTACTAAAATCGTAATCCTTGGCCATACCTTTGTCATGGAAGTCATCGATTCCCATTTCAAAGTCACCATCATCGACACCTCTTAGCAGAGCGTCAATTTCTTCCTGTAAAAGTAAGTCACTCATATATTATTGTGTTACAAATAAAGTAAAAAAATAGCTATTTAATCCGGTAGCTTAAAACCGAGTTTTTGTTTCTTTCCTCATTAATTGATAACTCATAAGGAAGATCAAATATGTTGTACTAGGATAACAAGAGTTATATCAATGTTTCACTAAAAATATTGACTGGACTATATATTTAATATAAAACGATAATTATTCGAATGATTAGTAGTACCTTTTAGGTTAAGAACAATATATACCTTAAGTCAGCCAGAAAAGAGAGTTAATTATGAATATTGAAGGTGTAAATTTATCTTCTTCGTCTGCCAATAACCTTGTTCCAGGTGGGCAAGTGCCTTTATCTGAGAATGGAGCGACTCATGAATCATTCTCTAATACATTAACAGGTCAAGTGGGCTTGTTAAAGAAGGCCAATACAGAAACAAACTCAACAGAACAAGCAACAAGTACCTCATCATCTAAACCCAATAATAAAGAGCAAGATACGGGGAGTGTGTTGCAAAGTAAAAGTGGTGAAGAGAATTCTGTTAAAGGATTATTTAAGGATTTGTCGGCTGCTTATAAACAAAATACTCCCGTTGTCGATGATAAGGCTGCTGATCTTCAATCTAAACTACAGGCATTAACGGATGAGCAAAAATCAAAGGTAGTCAGTATCGCATCTGAAGCTAAGAGCACCTTACAAAATATAGTCCCTACATTAACTGATAAGCTTAAGTCTGCTGCACAGAATGTTATGCCTGATGCGATGACTATTGCACAAAATATGAGTGCAGCTATGGCAATAAATAGTCAATCGACGGCTAATACACTGCCGGATAAAGCAGCTGCATCAGCGACGTTAAAAGATGCGGCAAAATCAATTACATCGGATATTACACCTGATACCACGATTCTCGCACAAAACATGAGTGCCGCTATGGCAATCAATACTCAAGCAGCTACTAATGTCCAGCCTGATAAAACACTAACAACAACTTTAACGGATGCGCAAAATAAAGGGGTGTCCATAACTACAAGTGATCTAGTTGTTGCTAGTGATGCTCTGCAAAAAGAAACGGCTACTAATCAGCCAGCTCAGAATGGACAGACATCTAATTTACCATCCTTTGAAAATCTATTAAGCTCTGAAAAAGCGCTGGCTGTTAAAGATCTACTATCAACTTCAGATTCTGGTCAAATTGCGCCTGCTGTTTCTACAGATATAGCAGGGACGCAACAGGCCGTTATCACTAACAGAATAGATAGCCCAGTGCTTACGAAACCGTTAACACATCCTGATTGGAGCAAAGATTTAGGTAACCAAATTGTATGGATGAATAACAAAGAGCTCTCTACAGCAGAGATTAGAATAAATCCCGAACATCTTGGACCTATATCCGTTCGCATTGATCTGACTCAAGATCAGGCATCTGTTCAATTTACCGCACAACATACTGAGGTTAAAGAGGCTCTTGAGGCATCTATTCCTAAGTTGCGTGAAATGTTAGGTACTCAGCAACTTAATTTAACTAATATTACTGTTTCACAAGGCGCTACGTCAGATCAAGGTCAGTCACAATCACCTTATCAATCTTTTGCAAAGACACCGGAAAATCAAGAGCATGGAATAGAGGGTGTCGCTACTGATCTTAGCGAACAAGCTGCATCTAGTAATGTTGTTGTTAATAAAGGTTTGTTAAGTATCTATGCATAGTGTTAAATGCTAAGGTAGTTACCTATTGTCAAAAGCGCTCTAAATTAAGAACTTGATCAATTAGTAGTCAATTTAACTACCTGTCAGGGTAGGTGCGGGCTTACAATGCCTGTTAGTTTATGCTACAAACTTTTATTGATGAAACTCTATGTTATTTGATAAGAAAATAAGGGCTTTTAGAAAAGTTCAGTATTTTTAAAGTACGTATTCACTATAAACCAATAAATCAGTTGTCAGATTGATCTAACTAATATTTTAAGTAATGAGTAAAAATATGGCATTGCCGTGTGTCTTAATCGTTGATGATAACAAAACAAGATCTTTACAGCTTGAAGCTATTCTTGGATTTATGGAGTATCGGGTAGAAACGGCAGATTCATCAAACTATATGAATTTAGTCGGAAAATTAGAGCAGTTTTTCGGCGTTTTTTTAGGACATGATCTTAATCAACAAACAAAGATTGTTGGCGATATTGTTGATAATGCAGACAGCATCTCAGTTATCTTTGTTGCCAACAAGTTCAATGATAAAAATACGAAGTCTCAATTCATCAGCAATGAGATAAAAGCCACGCCAGCCTTACATAATGATAACTTTCAAGTGCTAGAGTGGCCTTTTATTTATCCAGATTTAAAGCAGATAGTAGCTAATATAAGTTCTGTTAATAAAGAACGTAAAAATACGAGTCAACAACCCTCTGTTCAACGTAGCCCTTTAGATCGTCGCGGTTATGATCGCCGCTTTTATGCACTTGATCGCTTAAAAGGCAATAGTCAACTTATTGTTGATATTCGTAAATCCATTGTTCAGGTTGCTGAATCAGATGCGACTGTTTTAATTTTAGGTGAATCAGGAACAGGCAAAGAACTTATTGCAAAAGCATTACATGATGCTTCTTTACGGCAATCAAAATTGTTTGTACCTATTAATTGCGGCGCTATTCCAAGTGAGTTGTTAGAAAGTGAATTATTTGGTCATGAAAAAGGTGCTTTTACTGGAGCATTAAGTGCTAGACAAGGACGTTTTGAGATGGCAGAAGGGGGGACTCTTTTTCTGGATGAAATAGGTGATATGCCGATGGCCATGCAAGTTAAGTTATTGCGTGTTTTGCAAGAGCGTACTTTTGAGCGCGTGGGCAGCAATAAAACGATTTATTGTGATGTGCGCATTATTGCCGCAACACACAGACATCTAGCAGAAGAGATTAATGAAAGTAGATTTAGAGAAGATTTGTTTTATCGACTGAATGTGTTTCCTATTG
This sequence comes from Methylococcales bacterium, assembly GCA_003584895.1. Classification (GTDB taxonomy): domain Bacteria; phylum Pseudomonadota; class Gammaproteobacteria; order Methylococcales; family Methylomonadaceae; genus Methylobacter_C. The sequence goes on along the minus strand of QVQF01000080.1, from coordinate 28,544 downwards.
AAGTACCGCCTTTAAGAGATAGAACGGAAGATATACCTATACTAATTCATGAAATTACGGCTTGTTTGGAGGCAAATAATCGCTGTGGTGTAAAGTTTACTAAAGCGTCATTAGCTGTTCTGATGCAACATGATTGGCCGGGTAATGTTAGGGAATTGGCTAATTTAATTGAAAGGATGAGCATACTCTACCCTAATGGTTATGTTGACGTAATAAATTTACCTGAAAAATTTAAAGACTATAAGCTGCCCGATGATTTAGGCATAGATATTGAAGCTTTTGATATTGATAGTGATGATGTATCTAATGAATGGCTGATTAATGACGTTATGCAGCCAGCATCTAATGGTTTAGCTCAGCTACCTGAACAGGGCATGGATTTAAAGGAGTACTTAACAGTGATGGAAGGCGATTTAATTCGTCAAGCCTTGCAAGAATGTAATGGTGTTGTCGCTCATGCTGCAAAGCGCTTGAATATGCGGCGTACTACATTAGTTGAGAAGTTACGTAAAATAGACTATCAAAAATAAAGTATTTAACGAAGCCTAATCCTTGATTAGGCTGACGTCAGTCCCAACAAGCGCATCCTCAATTAGCTTCTAGTGCTAATCCAATATAAGGTATAGGCACAGGACATCCTACTAAGAATGACTCTGATGCAAGAATAAAAATCAAAGTAAAAATATTTAATTTTCAAAATATATTCATCACTAGTTCTAATTCAAGTTATTTAGCTTGAATTAGAACCGCCTCATATAAATCTAAGATGTTCTCGTTAATGTAACTAGGCGCTGCCTAATGGTACCCATCGTCTTAATACTTAAATACACAGAGTATTTTAAAATTAAGCTAAAAGGTCTTAATAATAAATGATTGGGGAAGTCATTTTTTTGACGGTAGTCATTTCTCTGCAAAAACACTAAATAGGCGTTGAGGGCGCTTAAATAATGGTCATAGAGGATTTTATTTAGCAATACCATGACATGGCATAAATAATGCTTTTAGTTATGGAAAGTTTAGATAAATCAAGGAATCCTTATGAGTGATATGAATGTAAATCAAGTGCTAGCGCAGATGCGAGCAATGTCGTTACAAGCCAGTGGCCCTGCACAGGTACCTACTGGTAATTCAGATTTCTCTGCCTTATTACAACAGTCTATAGCGGCTGTTAACAGTACTGAGCAGCAAGCCGGAAAAATGGCGGTAGCCTTTGAAACCGGAGCATCCAATGTTAGTTTGACGGATGTTATGGTAGCTCAACAAAAAGCCAGTGTTTCTTTTCAGGCAACGTTACAGGTTAGAAATAAATTAGTTGAAGCTTATAAAGATGTTATGAACATGCCCATGTAGCCAAATACATAACTCTTTAGAGTTATAGATTAGGTTATAGAGAGCATTAACCGAAGGATAGACCCTAAACATTGTGATTAAAAATGAGCGAACAAAATAGCAATAATTTAGTGCCGACAACAGGCATACAACAGGCTTTAGTAGCAACGAGTGACGTACATCCTGCTATGAAAGGATTATCTGAGTTAACAATGGGACGTCAACTTGGCTTAATGTTGGGCTTGGCTCTTAGTGTTGCGATTGGTATTGCTATTGTTCTGTGGTCACAAGTTCCGTCGTATGGGCGATTATTTTCAGAAATTGGTGAAAATGATGTCTCTGAAGTTATTGCAGCCCTTAATACTCAGGGTGTTAAGTATAAAGTTGAATCGGGTTCTGGGGCTATCATGGTCCCCACTGATCAAGTTAATGAAGTAAAGCTTAAGTTGGCAGGTCTAGGGTTGCCAAAAAGCAATAGTTTAGGTTATGAATTACTGGATAAGGATCCTGGTTTCGGTTCTAGCAAAAGTGTCGAAATGGTCCGTTTCCAAAGAGCACTGGAAGGCGAGATTGCCCAAACTATTATGTCAATACAAAATGTAAAGACGGCTAGAGTGTTATTAGCGATTCCTGCCCAATCTGTATTTGTGCGTGATCGAAAAAAACCCAGCGCCTCTGTTATTGTTGGTTTGTACCAAGGGCGCACGTTAGATAAAGGTCAGATTGAATCAATTATTCATTTAGTCGCTTCCAGTGTTCCTCAACTAGAGGCCGAGCAAGTTACTGTTGTTGATCAAAAAGGCCGGTTGTTAAATAGCAATGATTCTTCATCGACTAGTTATTTGACCTCAAAACAATTTGAGTACAAAAAGAATGTTGAGGAACATTTGATGGAGCGTATTGGCAATATTTTGTCACCTTTGGTGGGTGATGGTATGCGCGTACAAGTTTCAGCTGATGTGGACTTCACCGAAACAGATAAAACTCAAGAAATGTTTAATCCACAATCATCGGTTTTAAGAAGTGAGCAAACTTCGGAAGAAAAAAACGCCTCTGCTGCTATTCAAGGAGTTCCTGGAGCATTATCAAATCAACCGACACCCGCAGGAGCTGCTCCTGATCCATCAGCTACAGCAAACACAGCAAACACTGCAAATACCCCAAGTACTTCTAATACAGCAAGTACGGGAGATACAGGTTCAAGTTCAAAAAACGCTACGCGAAACTTTGAGCTCGATAAAACCATCACTCGTACGCGACTGGCGACTGGCGTATTACGAAGATTATCAGTTGCTGTTGTGGTTGATGATCAACACACAATACAAGAGGATGGCAAAGTAATACCGAAGCCTTATACGCCAGAAGACATTAATCGCTTTAGTGATTTGGTAAAGCAGGCGGTAGGTTTTGATAGTACTAGAGGTGATCAAGTGACGGTCAATAATGTTGCGTTTAAAATACCTGACGCATTAGAAGCCTTACCTGAAGTCCCTATGTGGAAACAAGGCTGGTTCTTTGATGTAATAAAGCAAGTCGGTGCTGGATTAGCTGTCATCCTGCTTATCTTTTTTGTGCTTCGTCCGGTAATGCGCAGTCTCGCAGGCTCGACCATAGTCGAGAAAGAAGTTCAATCATTAAAGGAGCAGCAAGCAATGATTGCTTCTGGTGGGCATGTTAATGGTCACGATCCGTTGTCTCTTCCAGAGGCTACGCCTGTGCCTGGTTTGGCACGACAAGGTTCGGAAGCGTTACCTATACATATGGATGATTTATTATTAATTGATGTGCCTCATAGCTATGAGGCACGTTTAGAATATTTGCAGCGGGTTGTTGATAACGATCCGAAATTAGTCGCTCAAGTTATTAAGAGATGGGTTAGATAATCATGGCTAGAGAATTAACCAAAGCAGAGCGCGCGGCTTTACTGTTGTTTTCATTAGGTGAAGAAAGAGCTGCTGCTGTTTTAAAGCATATAGAACCCAAGGATGTACAAGTGATTGGTTTCGCGATGGCGCGGTTGGCTGATATTTCACCGATCATGGTTGATGATGTGCTCGAAGAAATTATCGTTGCTATAAAAAACTTATCTTCATTGGGTATAGAATCTGATGGCTATATACGTAAAATGTTAGTTCAAGCGTTGGGTGAGGAAAAAGCCACTGGCATTATTGAACGAATCTTTGTTAGTAGTGGCGGTAAAGGTATTGAGCAACTTAAGTGGATGGATACTTTATCGGTTGCAGACTTAGTTCGACTTGAACATCCTCAGATTGGCGCTATTATTTTATCACTCTTGGGTAGCGACAAAGCCTCGGAAGTTATGGCTAAGTTGCCTGAAAATATACGTTCAGATTTGTTGATTAGAATTGCGACTATGCAAGGTGTACAGCCTTCTGCTTTACGTGAATTAGATGAAATCATGGAAAAACAATTAAGCGGTAGTGAAACTGTGAAGGCAACGGTACTCGGTGGCGTTGATGTGGCTGCCAATATATTAAACTTTATGGATGGTGTAGCCAGTAGTTTTGTTTTGGCCAAGGTTTCTGAAAATGATGCTGAGTTAGCTCTAAAGATTCAGGATAAAATGTTTGTGTTTGAAGATCTGGCCTCTATGAGTGCAAGTGCCATGCAAACTGTATTACGTGAAGTTCAAACGGGTCAGTTGTTATTAGCATTAAGAGGTGCTACTGACAGTCTTAAAGAAAAAATATATAGCAATATGTCTAAACGAGCTGCTGACATATTGAAAGATGATTTGGAGGCTTCACCACCCGCTAAATTAAGTGAAGTGGAATTAGCACAAAAAGAAATATTAAGTATAGTCAAAGGCTTGGTAGACACAGGAACTATTCAATTGGGTGGTGATGGTACCGATGACCTCATCTAAAATGCCAGAGTTTTCAGACGCCGAATTGGAGTCATTAAGTGTATGGCGCATGCCAGATGTGCCATCTGGGAATATAAAAACGGCTGATATTTTTGAACCTGTATCAACGGCCACCTCTAAATCTTCAAGATTTTTAGACGCTAAATTGGATTCATTGGGTGTGGAGCGTGTGTCGGATATGCCCACTGAAAATAATGCTATCACCCATGTTTTTGAATCTATATCTGAAACTTCCGCTAAGACATCAGAGTTTTCAGATGCTGAGCTAGAATCATTAAGCCTGTGGCGTATGCCAGATGTTTCCTCTGGAAATAAAGCATCCTCTAATATTTTTAAACCAGCACCTTTGTCTGTTTTAACGGTTGACGACATTGAGCTTATGCAAAAACAAGCTTATGACGAGTCTTTTTTACAAGGTAAAAAAGAGGGCTATAGCGTAGGGCATAATCAAGGGCTTGCGGATGGATTTGATGAAGGCTTTAAGGATGGATTGGCTAAAGGATCATTGCAAGGTTATGAGGAAAATTTACATATTTTGCAAGAAAAAGCGTCAGATTTTAATCTTATACTTGAATCGTTAAGCGAGCCTTTTAAAAATTTAGATGCTGAAGTTGAAAAAGAATTAATCAATATTGCTTTGGCCATAGCTACTCAAGTTATCTACCGTGAAATTAAATTAGATCCTGAAATAATTCTAAAAGTCGTTAAAACGGCTATAAAGTCGCTACCCATATCAGCACAAAAAATCAGTATACATTTACACCCTGAAGATGTTGAATTGGTGCGTTCTGCCTTCGAGTTAGATGAAGTCTCATCTGCTTGGATAGTCGTTGAGGATCTTTTAATTACAAAAGGAGGATGTGCGGTCGATACGGATATTTCACATATTGACGCGACTGTAGAAAAAAGATTATCAGTTGTTATAGCCACATTATTGGGTGGCGAACAAGAGCAGGAAAATGATTCATGATTCCGCCTATAGATAGATCAGCACTTTGGTTGCAGCAACTAAAGCCTTATGCACAAAGATTAACGCAAGTCCCCGCTTTAACTGTTGAGGGTAAGCTGTTTCGAATGGTTGGTTTGACCTTAGAAGCGGTAGGCTGTAGAGCCGCTATAGGTTCACGCTGTCGGGTGGAGACTAAAGCTGGAAAAACTATTGAAGCAGAAGTCGTTGGCTTTTCTGGGGATCGTTTGTTTTTGATGCCAACGGGTGAGCTGCATGGATTAGAGCCTGATTGTCGTGTTATTCCTTTGGGTAAAGCTAGCTTAGCTAGGGTAGGCTATGGCTTGTTGGGCCGCGTCGTTGATGGCGCTGGTAATCCTTTAGATGATAAAGGTCCGCTTAAAATAGATGCGCAAATTTCGCTTAATGGCGAACCTATTAATCCTTTGTCGAGAAAACCCATACGCGAACCTTTAGATGTGGGTGTTAGGGCTATTAATTCCATTCTTTCGGTAGGGCGTGGGCAACGTATAGGCTTGTTTGCTGGTACCGGTGTAGGTAAGAGTATTCTTTTAGGCATGATGACTAAATTCACTAATGCTGACATCGTTGTCGTGGGCTTAATTGGTGAACGAGGCCGAGAAGTTAACGAATTTGTACAAAAAATACTTGGTGAAGAAGGCCTTAAGCGAGCGGTAGTGGTCGCCACTCCGGCTGATTGTCCACCCTTGATGCGCGTACATGGCGCATTATTAGCAACCAGTATTGCTGAATATTTTCGCGATCAAGGTCGTGATGTATTGTTATTGATGGACTCATTAACTCGATTTGCACAAGCTCATCGAGAAATTGCCTTGGCTATTAACGAGCCTCCTGCAACTAAGGGTTATCCACCTTCGGTATTTGCAAAGCTACCTCATTTAGTAGAGCGTGCCGGTAACGCCAATCAAGATGGAGGCTCAATCACCGCGTTCTATACCGTATTAGCCGAAGGTGATGATAATAATGATCCTATAGCCGATGCGGCTAGAGGTGTTTTAGATGGACATATCGTCTTATCTAGGAGTCTTGCAGAAGCTGGCCATTTCCCCGCCATCGATATTGAAGCCTCCGTGAGTCGGGTAATGCCCGATATCGCTGATGCTAAACATTTGCAAATGGCCAGAGAGGTCAGACGTTTGTATTCACTGTATCAACAAAATAAAGATTTAATCAGTGTCGGGGCTTATCAACCTGGATCAGATCCTAGAATTGATGAGGCCATTAAAAAAAATGCTGATATTGTTAATTTTTTACAGCAAGATATGAATGAGCAAGTCGATATGGCTCGTAGCTTGCAAGAGTTAGAATTGTTGCTAGGTTAAATATATGAAAAAAAAATCACAGCGCATCAAAGCTATAGTTGATATTAAAGAGATGCAAGAAAAAAAGGCTTTGGAGGTGCTGGGAGCTGCGCAACGTAAGTTAATGACGATGCAAGCTCAAGTCGATGGTTTAATAACTTATCGTCAAGAATACCGAAATAGATTTAATCAGCTAGGCGCTGGTGGTAGCAGTATTAGTAATTTACTGGAATTTAGAGCCTTTATGGATAAGCTAGATAAAGCCATAGTCGAACAAGAAATGACATTGGTTGAATATCAAGCTGAGGTATTAATGAAAAGAGCGCTCTGGCAAGACCTGCATCATCGTACACAAAGCCTACAAAAAGTCTGTGATTCTGCATTATCTGAAGAGTTAAAGTCAGAGTATAAGCAAGAGCAATTAGCTCAAGATGAACACTCGTCTCGCTTAGTATCGCGTCTTTTGTAGTATTCCAAACTTACCGGCCAGTAATTGTTTTAATGACATCATTTGTAGGTATAGAGAGTCTAGCCGATAAATATGATGAGTTAGTTTTGGATACCTAAATAATTCCAGGTTTTCTTTGGTCCCAATTATTAAATCTTTGCTGAATTGATTAACGATTTTCAGATGCTATCTTAGCAATCAATAAGCTTAAAACTGCAACTCTAGCGCCTACTGATGATGGGTGATCAGTCTTAAGCCAAGGGCAGGGCAGTTCTTACTGAACCGATACTCGTCCCGCTTCAATCACCGTGGCGTTAATCATACGTCCTGATGATTCATTTTTAACGCTAATGCGTTGATCCTTGATGCCATCGGTCATGGCAATACCTTTCATATCGATATTAAACGTTGATTTTATAGCACTAATAGTCACTCGCTCTCCTCGTTTAACTAGAAAGGGTTCTACAAAATACTTCAAGCTAATAATCGAGCCTTTTGGTAAATAGCGCGTAGATTTTTTATTTTCTAGTTGTTCAATACGGGTCACAAAATCGCCTCTGAGATTAGAGACGTCTCTTTTTTCTAAAGTTAAATGTTGGGGGCTAAGCATTTCACCCAGCTGTATAGGCTGAGTCAAAATAAAGACCTGATCAAAAATCTTAACTATTGCGGAAGTAAAGATAGACCATTTTGCACCTTTGTCGCAGCGTACCCCGACAGTGGTTCTGCCGGGGTTAATTACATCGCTAGTCATGGCCGCTGTTAGTGGTTGAGCGCATTCAGGTAATCTTAGTAAGTTATCTAAGGGTAAGACATTAATCTCGTAATCATCGGCTTTTATGTTTTTAATAAGTGTTTGTTTAACCAGTTCGTAAATAGAGTCGTGTGACTGGCTGTTTTGTTCTGCATAGCAGGGCGTAACCAAGGTTAACGACAGTGCTATCAGCGGTAGTGTATTTTTAATCATAGTAAGTTCCTATTATTGACTTAATAAACTTAAGCAGGATTGATGCCAGTTTTTGGTTAATAGTTTATTGGCCAAAAAAGCTATTAAGACACCTTTGTTTTCAAGAACAATCAAAAACATTATCACTAATTAAGACTGATATTGACGTCAATAAACAGCCATTTTATTGACGCGTAATCTATTTTTTCAATATGCCATGTCTGTTTTTTTTAGTTGAGCCTCAGTAAATACAAGCAAAAATAATTTATGGCATTGATTGTGCTTTATGTATTTAAAAAAACACACGAGGTAGCATCATGGCCATTAATTTTGATAAAGCACTAGGCATACATCCACAAGCTTTGGCTCTGCGCGAAAAACGCAGCACCTTGATTGCTGCGAACCTAGCTAATGCGGATACACCTAACTATAAAGCTAGGGATATGGATTTTAAATCGCTATTAAAACAAAGCATGCCTGGTGCTCCAGGTATAGAGCGCACTCAAGCGGGCCATTTTGCGCCTCAACCAGAATTAGATGCCCGTGTGATGTTTCGCAATCCAACCCAAGTTTCATTGGATGGCAATACGGTTGAAGAACATTCAGAACAAGCAAGATATGCTGAAAATGCCGTGCAATATCAAGCGAGCTTGAGGTTCATCAATGGTAGTTTCTCCGATTTAATGACAGCCCTGAGAGGTCAATAAAATGTCTGCATTTAGTGTATTTGATATTGCCGGTAGCGGCATGAACGCACAATCTTTACGGCTTAATTTGGTGGCCAGTAATATTTCTAATGCCAACAGCGTCGCTAGTAGTGCCGATACGGTTTATAAATCTAGGCAGCCGGTGTTTGCTGCTGAATTACAAGGTGCTTTAAATCAGCAGAATGCGGCCAGTAAAGTTAATGTGCTGGGTATCGTTGAAAATCAAGCGCCACCTGTTATGGAGTACAACCCTAACCATCCTATGGCCGATGCCACTGGGTATATCTATAAATCGAATGTTAATACTGTAGAAGAAATGGCCAATATGATGTCAGCCTCACGCTCATATCAAAATAATGTCGAAGTACTCAATACGGCCAAACAACTGATGTTACAAACTTTAAAAATGGGACAATAATTATGTCAACAGTCAATCCGTACAGTTATCTTAATACCAGCAATACCCCTAGCACTGCAGGTGCTGGTGCTACACCAGCTCCTGCAGCCATGCCCTCATTAGGACAGGCCGATTTTTTAAAGCTAATGACGGCACAAATGACTCATCAAGATCCTACTGCACCGATGACCAATGGTGACTTTCTCGGACAAATGGCTCAATTTGGCACCGTGAATGGTATTCAAGGCTTACAAACGTCGTTTAATAATTTCTCAACGTCTATGGGGTCTAACCAGACTTTACAGGCGACTAGTCTAATAGGGAAATCCGTTTCTACAGCTTCTAATCAAGGTGCGCTGGCAGCCGGCGGTAGTATTAATGGCAGTGCAGCCCTGACTACTGCTTCATCCGATGTGTCCGTACAGATTATTAACCCCAGCAATGGCACTGTGATCAGCAAAATGGATTTAGGTAGTCAAGCGGCTGGCGCGGTGCCTTTTTCTTGGAACGGAACTAATAGTGATGGTACGCCGGCTACCCCTGGTATTTATCAAGTCCAAGTACAGTCCATGGTTAACGGAACCCCCACGGCATTAACCACCAATATTCAATCGCAAGTCAGTAGTGTCTCTATGGGCGCACAAGGCGTACAAGTTAATTTGGCCGGTGGCTTAGGCTCCGTTAATTTAAGTCAAGTTACCCAAATTTTATAATTTTTTAGGAGTATTAACATGAGTTTTTCATCTGCTATCAGTGGCTTAAATGCCGCCGCCAATGATATTTCAGTCATTAGTAATAATATTGCCAATGCCAATACTACTGGCTTTAAAGAATCCGTAGCTCAGTTTGCTGATGTTTATTCGAATAATTTTCAAGGTGCTAATGCCAATACCGGTGGTACGATTCAACCAGGCAATGGTGTGTCAGTAGTACAAGATACCCAGCAGTTTACTCAAGGTTCGGCACAAACAACGGGTAATAATTTGGATATGGCTATTAATGGTAATAGTTTTTTTACCTTAGCGCCGAATCCAGCACAACCCAGTAGCGTTGTTTATAGTCGTGCAGGTTCTTTTCAAGTCAATAGCACAGGCATGATTACTAATACACAAGGTCAGGCCCTAATGGCTTATAAGCCTAATGATCCTACCTCAGCTGCGGCAGGGTTTAGTACTGGAGCCATGTCAACTTTATCAGTACCTAGCGGAACTGGCTTGCCTAAAGCGACTACCACTGTGGGTCTTAGTGTGAATTTAAATGCCAGTAGTCCGCCACCTACGACTGTTCCCTTTAATCCATTAGATCCATCTAGTTATACCTCAGAAACATCAACCACTATTTATGATTCATTAGGTCAAGCACATAATATGACGACCTATTATGTAGCTCAAGGAGCGGATCCCACCACTGCAAATCAAACTGATTGGGCGACTTATAATTTCATGACCGATAATCCCGCAGCGCCTCAGGCATTAACAAGTGCTTCAGCCAATTCAGGAATAACTGCTGGTGGTATACCACAAAATAATCCTACACTTTTTTCAACTCCACTAGTCACGAATACAGCTACAGCGGCTACTGATACTACAAATTCATCTGCTGCGGCAACTGCAGCTATAGCATATACACCAGCCCTTGCTACCACAGCTCTTAATCAGTCCTTAACTGCGCAAGCATCGACTGCTGCTGCCGCTGCCTCGGCAGCTAAGGTTGTCGCATCGACCACAACTCCAGCGGCTCTGGTAACTGCTGCGGCTTTGGCCCAAACTACCGCAGCAACAGCGGCGAGTTCAGCAGCCGCTTATGCAGCTGCTGCGGCGTTGGTTACTAATGCAGTGACCGCAACTACCGCTTCGACTGCTGCGACCGCAGCTGCAACTGCCGCTGCGACTGCAAGTGCCGCAGCAACTGCCTATAACACGGCGCTAACCGCTGCGGCTCCAACTTTTGCATATACCGCAGGCGTTATGCAAACATTTAATTCAACTGGCCAGCTCACCTCTCCGCCGACGGCAACAGTATCGTGGACACCTACGGGTTCAGCGACACCTATTTCTGCGACTATGAATTTTGCCGGCACTACGCAAATAGCCTCTGCTTTTAATGTAAGTTCATCATCACAAAATGGCACGGTGGCGGGTACTTTAACGGGTGTTTCTGTGGATAGTAAGGGTGTTATCTCTGCTAATTATAGTAACGGTAGTTCAACGGCATTAGGGCAAGTAGCTTTAGCGACTTTTAATAATCCACAAGGTTTATCTCAATTAGGCGGCAGTAATTGGGGGCAAAGCTCGGCTTCAGGTGCGCCAATACCAGGTGCAGCTGGCAGCGGTCAGTTTGGCACTATTCAGTCGGGAGCTGTAGAGCAATCTAATGTTAATTTATCTGAACAATTGGTTGATCTAATTACTGCTCAGCAAGCTTATCAGGCCAATTCACAATCAATTTCAGCGGAAAACAAAATGGTTGAAACGATTATGAACGCGTTCCGTTAATTAGTTACTACTAGAGTAGGAGAGCCGTTATGGATAGAGCCCTATATATTGCTATGAGTGGTGCCAAACAATCGTTGTTGGCACAAAACTCAAATGCCAATAATTTGGCGAATATGCAAACCACTGGTTTCAAATCTGATTTGGAGTGGTTTCGTAATAGGCCTGTAACGGGGGCAGGGCTTCCTACTCGTGTTTATGCCATGACTGAAAAGCCAGGTACGGATTTTTCAACGGGCACTACTCAAACTACAGGGCGTAATTTAGATGTCGCCATTGATGGCAAAGGTTTAATTGCTGTACAGGGAGAAGATGGTAAAGAAGCCTATACGCGAGCCGGCGATTTGCGTATTACCCCAGAAGGCTTGTTGCAAACTGGAACGGGCTTGCAAGTCATAGGGCAAGCTGGACCTATTACTGTCCCACCTTCAGAAAGTTTAACGATTGGTAGTGATGGCACTATTACTATTATTCCTTTAGGCTCTGGTAACTCAACCACTTTACAAGTTTTAGATAGAATTAAATTGGTTAATCCAGATATGGCCGATATGCAAAAATTGGGTGACGGTTTGTTACACCCTAAAAATGATCAGCCACTAACTGCCAGTGCTGACGTTAATTTGGCTCATGGTGTTTTAGAGGGTAGTAACGTTAAGGGTTTTTCAGCAATGACAGAAATGATTGATCTAGCCAGAAATTTTGAATTGCAATCTAAAGTGATGAAGACTGTCAGCGATAATTCAGCAGCTAGCTCAAAATTGATGCAACTGGCATAAGTTTTGCGTTTAATATCAATGAGGCCTGGAAAGGCAAAAAGTTGACACTGAGGAGTTTATCATGACAGAACGCGCATTATGGGTTGCCAAAACCGGACTAGACGCTCAACAAACACGTATGGCCGTTATTGCTAATAACTTGGCCAACGTTAATACCACGGGCTTTAAAAAAGACCGAGCTATGTTTGATGATTTAATGTATCAAAATATTCGCCAAGTGGGCGGACAGAACACCCAAAACACCCAGTCGCCGACCGGAACGGCCGTTGGAACCGGGGTTAGAACAGTTTCTACTGAGAAAGTCTTTTCTCAAGGTAATGTTCAGCAAACGGGTAACACCATGGATGTCGCTATTAATGGTCGTGGCTTTTTACAAATCAATATGCCTAATGGAGATATCAGTTATACCCGAGATGGTTCATTAACCTTAGATTCAACTGGGCAATTAGTTACTTCTAGTGGCTTAACGGTATCGCCAGCTATTACCATACCGCCAGGAGCTTTGAGCGTGACTATCGGTACCGATGGTACGGTATCGGCGCAAATGCCAGGTACGCCGACCCCCACCACCTTAGGACAAATTGAACTAGCTGACTTTATTAATCCTACTGGCTTACAGGCTGTAGGCGACAATCTGTTCAAGGCTACAGGCTCTAGTGGCGCACCCATAATAGGGGTTGCAGGTCAGGCTGAATTTGGTACCTTAACCCAAGGCTCATTAGAAACTTCTAACGTCAATGTGGTGGAAGAGTTAGTGAATATGATTGAAGCACAACGTGCTTATGAAATGAATTCAAAAGCTATTTCGACTGCCGATCAAATGCTGTCATTCGTCACTCAAAACCTCTGAGGATGACGTAATGATGACGCCTAAATTCAGCTTTGTTGGCATAATAGTTTTAATGATGGTTGCTTGCACGCCAATACCCACTAAAGACCCAGACTTTGCGCCGGTACAGCCTGCGAGCTTAATCCCGCCGGTACAAAATAGCGGCTCTATCTATCAAGCGGGTTACGATATGCGTTTATTTGAAGATAATAAAGCTAGGCGGGTCGGTGACGTACTGAGCATTATTTTTAATGAAGCCACCCAAGCTAATAAAGCAGCAGACCTTAGTCAAGAAAAGCAAAACTCCATGTCATTTACTGCCCCTTCATTATACGGTATGGCTGTATCAACGATGACAGGCAGTGATCTTAAAACCACCGTGGCTTCAGATAATAAATTTACGGGGACTGGTAAAGCTGATCAAAGTAATAGTTTGACAGGTAATATTTCTGTTACCGTCATTGAATTACTCCCTAATGGTGATTTAAAAGTGCGTGGTGAAAAACGCGTCACTTTAAACCAAGGTGATGAATATGTGCGCTTATCTGGCATAGTTAGACCTATCGATATAGATCCTTCTAATACCGTGTCTTCAGATAAAGTGGCGGACGCTACTATTATGTATACGGGTAATGGCTCTATGGCCGATGCCAGTAAAATGGGTTGGTTATCAAGAATTTTGAATAGTGCTTGGATCCCCTTTTAACTCTAGGAATTTATCGTGAACTCAAATCGTAACTATTTAGCACTACTCTTTATGAGTACCCTGTTTTTTAATACTGCTGCTTATGCTGAGCGCATTAAAGATATTGCTTCTATTGAAGGGGTTCGGCCTAACCAATTAGTCGGTTATGGTTTAGTCGTAGGACTGGTCATGACCGGTGATAAAACCGCATTTACCGGACAAACCTTACGCAGTATGATCGGTCGTTTTGGTTTGACTTTACCGCCCGGACAAAATCCTAATGCTAAAAATATCGCGGCTGTTGCTATTCAAGCCGATCTACCTGCTTTTGCAAAGCCTGGTCAAGCGATTGATGTCACAGTTTCTTCTATCGGTGATGCTAAAAGCTTAAGAGGTGGAACCTTGCTAATGAGTCCTTTAAAAGGTGCTGATGGACAGGTGTATGCCGTAGCTCAAGGTAGCTTAATTGTGAATGGTTTGAGTGCCTCAGGTAAAGATGGTTCTAATATTACTGTGAATAACCCTAGTGTAGGTCGGATTCCTAATGGTGCCACCGTAGAACGTACTGTGAGCACGCCTTTTTCTAAAGGTAGTTCTTTAACGTTAAATTTAAATACCTCCGATTTCACTACCGCTAATCGTATGGCCGAGGCGATTAATAATTTTCTAGGTGCTGATACAGCAAAGCCTATTGACGCAACTTCGGTGAGCGTTAGATCGCCGATTGATGCTGGACAAAAAGTATCGTTTGTTTCCATCGTCGAAAATATTGTGGTTGCTCCCGATGATGCGCCAGCACGGATTATTGTTAACTCACGCACCGGTACCGTCGTCATTAATGGCAAAGTGAGAGTTCAACCTGCAGCGGTATCTCATGGCAGCCTAACCGTGGCTATTAGTGAAAATAAACAAGTCAGTCAGCCTGGTGCTTTATCTAATGGTTCAACAGCGGTTACCAATAAATCTAATGTACAAGTTAGCGAAGAAAAAAATCGTATGTTTGTTTTTAACCCTGGAGTTTCTTTGGATGAAATTGTTCAAGCGGTTAATAATGTAGGAGCATCGCCTAGTGATTTAGTGGCGATTCTTGAAGCACTAAAATCAGCAGGCGCGTTACGTGCCGAATTAATGGTGATCTAAGTCATGTCAAACGTACAGGCCGCCGATGTTTACACCGACTTTAATGCTTTAGCTGGCTTAAAAGCAGAAGCTAAGAAAGATTCTCCTGAAGCATTAAAAGCCGTCGCCAAACAGTTTGAAGCACTTTTTTTAAATAATATTCTAAAGAGTATGCGTGCGGGTAAATTATCAGAGGGTCTCTTAGACAGTCAAGAGAGTGACTCTTATAACGAAATGTATGATCAGCAATTAGCGGTACATTTATCAGGAGATCCTGGCGTAGGTCTTGCCGATTTAATTGTTAAACAACTAAGTCCTAAGAGCGCAGCGCAAAATGCCGAAGGGTCTTTTAATAGACCTGCCAATAATCAGGCCCTAGGAGGCTCTGCATCAGCTATAGCAAGCTCCTCTGGTATTGCCGGTAATACGGCTAAACTACAGAGCAATAAAATAGATAGTTGGATTAATACCGATACTGAAGGCAGTCAAACTATTATTAATAGCTATATTAATGATAGTGAGCCGTTGTCTGATATGACGGAAATTCCCTTTAAGAATAATAATACTAAATCCTCATCAACAGATGATTTTATCCGCCAGTTACTGCCTCATGCTACACAAGCGGCCAAAGAATTGGGTATTGATCCTAAAGTTATCTTAGCTCAAGCCGCTTTAGAGACTGGTTGGGGACGTTCATTAATAAAAAATAGTAACGGAAGCACTAGTTTTAATTTATTTAACATTAAAGCTGATAAATCATGGACTGGCAAACAGGCGCAAGTATCTGCTTTGGAATTTGATCAAGGTATCGCCAAAAAAGTAAACTCAGGATTTAGAGCGTACAGCTCATTTAAAGAAAGTTTTGCTGATTATGTCGATTTTATAAAAACCAATCCACGTTATGGCGATGCCTTAAAACAGGTAAATAATGGTGAGCGCTACTTACAAGAATTACAACAAGCAGGTTATGCAACTGATCCTAATTATGCCAATAAAATTATGGCTATTTATCGTAATAATTTGGCAGGCTTTGATCCAAACAGCATAGTGGCACTACACTAATGCGTGACCTTAAAATGACTTGCTTTATTGCATTCATAACTGAATATAGGACTTGCCATGAGTAGTTTAATAGGAACCTCATTATCTGGCCTGATGGCGGCTCAAAGTGCCTTAAATGCCACTAGTAATAATATTGCCAATGCCAATACCGTAGGTTATAACACTGAAAGCGTTAACCTGAGCACAGCTCCGGCCATAGCCAGTAATGGCGGCTACGTAGGTCAAGGGGTAAACACTGCCACGGTTACTCGTAGTTATAATCAGTTCGCAACCCAACAAGTAACGTCTACGACTTCTGCTTATGCGCAAGCTAATACTTTATCTACACTAGCGTTCGGAGTAGATCAGACGTTGTCTGACAATACGACTGGTTTGTCAGGTGTACTTAGTAATTTTTCTTCAGCAACGACAGGTGTTGCTAATGACCCTACATCATTATCTGCAAGACAGGCACTACTGTCAGCTGCGGGATCTGTAACTCAACAAATTAACTCGCTATCGAGTCAACTTACTACCTTAAATACCCAAACTAATGGTCAAGTACTAGCCAGTGTCAGTAATATAAACGCTTACGCCACCAGTATTGCTGCCCTAAATACCCAAATAGTTGCAGCAACTAATAGTTCAACGAATGGACAAGCTCCTAATACCTTATTGGATCAACGCGATGCGTTGGTGGCGAAAATTGCACAGCAAGCTAATGTTTCTACTATCACACAGGCCAATGGCTCTATCAATGTAATGATAGGTAGTGGACAAACCTTGGTGTCGGGTAGCAATGTTGCTCAGTTATCGGTAGGCGCTGCTAGCACCAACCCGTCTAATAGCACAGTGCTGCTAAATGGACAGGATATCAGTCAACAAATTACGGGTGGCACATTAGCCGGTACACTTAATTTTCAGACCCAAGTACTTAATACCTCTCAACAACAATTAGGACTGGTTGCTGTCGGCTTTGCTCAGCAAATGAATACTCAACAAGCGGCTGGCTATGATCTAAATGGCAATGCGGGAACGGCCATGTTTAATTTAGGTTCACCTACCGTCATTGCTGATACCACTAATACCGGCAGTATTACTACGAATTATGATCCTACTAATGTAGGGCAATTACAATCCAGCGATTATCAGTTAAGTAACAACGCTGGTACTTACACCTTAACTCAATTAAGCAATGGGGTAGTCACTCACCCAACGGCTAATGCTGGTGTCATAACAGGTCCAGGCTTCGATATTAATGTGAGTGCTATAGGTGGTGGTGATAGCTATCTTATTAGACCTACTTTTAATGCCGCTCAAAATATGAGTACGGTGATGACTGATCCTACGCTGGTTGCTGCTGCGGCAACGAATGGCTATAGTAAAGCCGCCAATGTATTCCAGATTAACGGTGTTAATATCGGTGCTGTTACCGGCGGAACAAGCTCAGCAACACAAGCTACGGCTGTAGCCGCCGCTATTAATACTGCTATAACGGCCTATAATCTTACGTCTGCAGGAATTACAAGTCCGGCTACTATCATTGCTTCCGGAATTGGAGGTTCTGTAACGATAACCAACACCAGTTCATCTATAAACCCTATCACTATCACTGGTGATATAAGCGATACCGGTTTATCGACAGGTACTACTCCATTAGCGGGTACTTTATTTTCAGCAGTAGGAGGCTTTGTATTAGGTATTTCTCCAGCATTAACCGTCAACTTAGGTGATAACAGTAATGCATTAGCCATGGCTAAGTTGGGCAATAATCCAGCCTTACTAGGCGGTACCGTATCATTTAATGGTGCCTATACCCAATTAATCACTAATGTGGGTAACGTAACTCAATCAGCAAGCCTTAATAGTACCGCTCAACAAGCGGCATTAGCTCAAGCCACCGCTACCCAACAAAATTTATCTGGCGTTAACTTAGATGAAGAAGCGGCTAACTTAATTAAATACCAACAAGCTTATCAGGCTTCTTCTAAAGCAATTTCTGTTGCTCAATCCTTATTTACTACTTTGATAGGAGCCCTCCAGTAGGGGTATTATGAGAATTTCATCGTCATGGGGTCAACAAACCGCGGTTAGTTCCATTATTAGTCAGGAGTCAGAGTTACAACAAACTCAGACCGAAGTCTCTACAGGTATAAAAACCTTACAGCCTTCTGATGGACCCGCTGCTACCGTTAATATTAATAATTTAACGCAGAGCATTAGCCAGACGCAACAATATCAAACGAATAATGATGCTGCTACGCAACGCCTGTCTATGGAAAATTCGAGTTTGCAAAGTGCCAGCGGTTTATTAAATCAAATTAATGCCTTATGTGTTCAAGGTATGAATGGCACTAATAATGCAGATGATAAAGCCTCTATTGCTGCTCAAATACAATCATTGAATCAACAATTGGTCAGCGTAGCCAATACCCAAAACGTCAATGGTGAATATTTATTTTCTGGAACAAAAAGCACCACGCCGCCGTTTAGCCAAGATCCAAGTAATCCAGGTGCTTATGATTACTCGGGTAATTCAGCTCAGCGCACCATTCAGGTGGGTACCAATACCTCAGTTGCTGATGGCGATCCTGGTAATAGCGTTTTCGGGGCACCGACTGGGCCTGCGCCTGCGACAGTGCCTACAGCCGGATCGGTTAATAATATTTTTGAAGCGATTAATCAATTTGTTACGACTCTAACCACTAATCCTGTTAAGGGTAGCGCGCAAACTGTATTGGGGGCTACCAATGCTTTTACTATTAATGGGGTTACCATCCCTGCAATGGCAGCTCCTGCTTCACAATTAGCTTCAATACCGCCTATTGCTAATGCTGTCACTCAAGGCACTAGTGTCGCTACCGCCATTAACTTATTAACTGGCAGCACTGGCGTAACTGCGATTTCAGACCCTATTACAGGGGCTATAACGCTATCTAATAAGACTGGAGCGGATATTGCTATAGCTGGTGATACAACAAACACCGGTTTAACAGTCGCTACAACAACGAGCACCAGCCTGCTACAAGCTTCTTTAGGCGATATTACTAAGGGAGCTAACCAAATATTGTCCATCAATGCGGTCGTTGGTGGACGATTAAATACATTGACGATGCAAAGCACTATTAACTCAGGTGCTGTAATCAATATGCAAACAGCCTTATCATCAGTACAAAATGTTGATGAAGCTGCAGCTATTAGTAGCTTAAATCTTCAATCAGTAGCCTTACAAGCGTCACAACAAGCCTATTCTCAAGTAAATAAATTATCCTTATTTAATTACATAAATTGATGAGAACCACAATTAAAGGATGAGGTAGACGCTATTTAGATGATAATGTGCTTGGACTAAAATTTTAGCTTCAATTGGATAAAAACATGCTGTTAATCTATGCTTAAAACATCTGAAAATACATTAGATCCAGACGACTGGCCTAGTTTTCGTAAGCAAGGCCACGACATGCTAGATGATATGTTTAATTACCTTGAGCAATTACGAGAGCAACCCGTTTGGCAAGGCTTATCATCCGAACAGCGAGAGATTTTTCAACAGCCCTTGTCCAATGATCCTAGTAATCTTGGTGAGGTACATGCTACTTTCATGAAAACCATATTGCCTTATGCGGTAGGGAATACCCATCCAGGTTTTATGGGCTGGGTTCATGGCGGTGGAACACCAGTTGGAATGCTGGCAGACATGTTAGCTGCTGGTTTGAATGCAAATGTAGGTGGTCGTGATCAAGCACCTATTGAGCTTGAAAAACAATTGCTGCAATGGATTAAATCGCTATTTTCTTTTCCAGAAACAGCCAATGGTCTATTTGTGACCGGCACCTCTATGGCTAATCTAATTAGCGTGCTGATTGCTCGTACTGCTTGCTTAGAAAAATCTATTCGAAAAGAAGGCTTAGTTAATTCAGGTCTACAATTGGTTGCTTATACCTCGGAAAGTGCTCATATCAGTATTGCCCAGGCTATGGATATAGCGGGTATTGGCAGTAATGCTTTGCGTATGATTCCAATTAATGAAAACTACCAAATGGATGTCGCTGCTTTAGCTAAATCTATTGGTGCTGATAAAAAATCTGGACTTACACCTTTCTTTATTGCGGCAACTGTAGGCACGGTTGATGTGGGCGCTATTGACCCTTTACCCGCAATTGCAGACCTTGCTCAACTTGAGAATCTCTGGTTTCACGTTGATGGTGCTTACGGTGCCTTGGCCATATTAGCACCCGATCTTGCACCGCGTTTGCAAGGCATAGAACGTGCCGATTCTATCGCTTTCGATTTTCATAAATGGGGGCAGGTTCCTTATGATGCAGGATTTATTCTAGTCAGAAACGGCGAGCAACAGCTAGATACGTTTTCTACGCCAGCTGCGTATTTAAGCCGAGAAACGCGAGGGCTATCTGCAGGTTCTCCGTGGCCATGCGATTTAGGGCCTGAGCTATCACGAGGCTTTAGGGCGCTTAAAACGTGGTTTACTATAAAAGTCTATGGCCCTGAAAAGTTGGGGCAGGTTATCTCAAATACCTGTGCTCTAGCCCAATACTTAAAACAACGCATAGAACTTAATCCACAATTAGAACTTTTAGCGCCTGTTGAGCTCAATATAGTTTGCTTTCGTTATCGATGTTTAAGTCCTAATTTTATTAATGCAGAAATTGTCATTGCTTTGCAAGAATCCGGTATTGTTGCGCCCTCGACAACCACTCTGCATGGTCAACTGGCTATTCGTGCAGCTATTGTTAATCATCGGATTACGATCAGTGATATTGATGCTTTAATTGAAGCGACATTAGCCTTCGGAGAAGTCATAGAAAACACTTTAAAGTCATCATTGTCACAGGAAAAAAATGAGTGAGATAGCCTCTGTCAAAGCAAAAAAAGCGCCGTTAATTGGTCTTGCTAAACTTATGCGCATGGCTTTTTCTGGATTAGATCTAGCGCCCTTAGGCGCACAATTAATAGAGAATGTAGAAACTGATGCTAGCGCTAATTCCTTAATGGATTTGGCTATGGTTTTGCTATTACGAGGTAACCGTGATCTAGCTCTTCATACCCAATCCGAAGCAATAGCCTGCCAACAAGTTTATACTCAACCTACAGTCAGTACATCAATCTCTCTTCGCGTGTGTGCCATTCTAAGCGCAGGCGATTTCATGGCAAATACGCCATTAGAATTTCTCTTAGAAGATTCAGATGTTTTATTGCATCTAGTTTATGTAACAGAAGATAGGGCCTTGCCAGCGCCCGGGGAACTTCCTGAACATGATGTGTTATTTGTGGCAATTGCTCAGTCTGAGCAGAATATGTCATTATTGAAAGCTATTACTGCCGCCATTATCAATTGGCCTAAGCCAATACTCAATATGCCAGACCGCATCGCTCTATTATCGCGTAATCAAGCCTGCGAATGTCTACAAGATATTCCTGGTGTCAGTATGCCCAGCACTGTGCGTTTAGATAGGCAACACTTAGAAAAAATAGCTAATCAAGAGTTAGCACTTGAGCATGTTCTTGTTGACGATAATTATCCTATTATTGTGCGTCCCGTTGATTCTCATGCTGGACATGGTCTTGATAAAATAGACGATGCTATCGCCCTGCAATATTATTTACAAGAGCATACAAATGGTGAGTTCTATATTTCACGGTTTATTGATTATCGAGGGCAAGACGGCCTATTTAGAAAATATCGTATTGTATTAATAGACGGGCAGCCATTTCTTTGTCATTTAGCTATCTCTGAACATTGGATGATTCATTACCTTAATGCAGGTATGGCCGAAAGTGCCGAAAAGCGTGCGGAGGAGGCTGCCGTTATGGCGGCTTTCGACAATAATTTTGCACTTCGACATGCGCATGCTTTTTCGGATATTAATAAACGTATTGGGTTGGATTATTTAGGTATAGATTGCGGCGAAACATCTGATGGTCAGTTACTTATTTTTGAAGTAGATAGTTGTATGATTGTACATGCCCTTGATTCTGTCGAACTATTTCCTTATAAGCAAACACAAATGCTTAAAGTATTTAAATCTTTTCGACATATGCTGCTTAACGCTATAACTCATTAATTATGAAAACCAACTACTCTCATCCTGAAGGCATGACTTATATTCCAGAAGAAATGCTATCTGATACTGCTCAATGTTTAACAACAGGAGGAGACGCGCGTATTGCTTTAGAGGCTATCAGTGGCATTAATCAATATGGTTGTAGACCTTTTCCTGATCCTGATATGTTAGCTTATGGGTCATCTACAGCCTCTATTATTTCTACTCAAGGTTATCACTATGCAGACCAGTTACGACAACGATTAGTAACAGCTCTTAAAACAGAATCTGCATCAATAATCTATAGCTATGAAATAAAGCGTATTAGTGAAGAGCTCATACAGCTATGTGATCTTCCAGAAACAACTGGCGTGATATTTTCAGCTTCAGGCACTGATATTCATAGCCTAGTTTCCCATTATGCAGGGCGTGAAAACAATTTAGCACCACGAATAATCATGATCGAAGCCAACGAAACTGGAAAAGGCGTCAGTGCGGCATTGAGTAATGGTAACCATTGTGAGCTAAACGATGTAATGTCTGTGAAGGTTCGTTTAGAGGATGGTGAGCTTAGATCAATAACAACTATTGATGAAGACGTTGAAACTTTGGTCACTGAAGCCATTGTTACAAATCGACGGGTATTGCTCATAGTAACAGATCAATCAAAGACTGGATTGATTACACCGAGTCTTAGTTGCGTTTTAGATTTGCACCAGCGATATAAAGATAAAATTGATGTGCTCATTGATGCTTGTCAATTTCGTGTAGCGCCGCTAACATTACGTGCTTATCTTGATTGTGGTTTTATGATTGCGTTAACGGGATCAAAGTTTTTAACAGGCCCCTCTTTTTCTGGAGCTATACTCTTTAAATCAGCATTGAGCAGGGAGTTAGAAGTTGCCAACAAAACTTTAAACAATAACTCATCTCAAACAGCTAACTTTGGTTTATTATTACGCTGGGAAGTCGCTTTACAAGAACTTAAATTGTTTCGTTCTATACCTCAAAAATACATTATTACTTTTATTCAAGACTTTACTTCAGCTATACGTCAACGATTACAACAAGATGCTTCTTTTGAGCCATTACCTGTACCAAAAATAGATCGTAGTCCAATGATGGTGGAGCATAGTTGGGATCAACTTCAGACTATTTTTCCATTCTTGCTTTATCATGCTGATATCGATAGAACTCCATTAACTGCCGAAGAAACCTTGATTATTTATAAGCAACTCGCCGTTTCTATCAACAATGAGTGCTTCAGTTTACAAGATCATCATGCGGCTATTGCAAGTTTACGCTGTCAAACAGGGCAGCCGGTTGCATGTGGAAAACGTAATGGTGTAAAAATTAGTGCTTTGCGTTTATGTATCAGTTCTAGGCTAATTGTAGAAGCAGCCTTAGAAGAAAATAACGACCAGTCGATAATTGATGGTGCATTATCGGTTTTGGATAAAATAGCCTTACTAATTCAGTTATTACCTATGCTCAAAGCATAATTTTAAAGTAAAAAATTATAACTTATGATGTATAGGCTTTAACTGCTTTTTTCCCTTGCCCCATTGTTTGTAGTATTTGTGTAAGATCAAGCTTTTTTAATTGTCCTAATGTCATAATTTCTTTATCTATTGCTATCACTGATTCAATGCCCTCGGCGACTTTTTGCTCATGCTCTGGTTTAACAACGGTTGAAAGAAAAATATTGATTAGCTTACGCCGGTCTTTTTCCAAAACAAAAACATCATTCCAAGACTCATTCTTTGCTTTTTTTAGCATAGACTGACTAAGTAAGATTATCTGTTGGAGATTAATAGTTATATCTGGCATGTAAAAAATTAACTAACTAGGTTAAAGAAAGAATAATGATGTTAGGTCGATTTTCAATATCTGGAACTTATGGTCATCAAAAATGGCTATCTGGGTGAGTCTCATTACACAAACGTTTATTGTGCTCTTGTTCACGTCTTATGATGGTGGTGTTATGAAGCCTCATTAGTTTTTTAACCATGACTTTATTTTGATCGGGGAAAAAATATATTTTTCGTGGATATGTATCTAGTAAATCCTCGGCTAAAATGGGAATTTTTCTTTGTTTGAGATAATTACGTACGAAGTGTGTGTTACGAGCGCCAACATTATCGACTGTAAAGCTTTTAAGTAGATTAGAACCGCCGAAAATTTTAGCCTCAAGATTTTCTTGTAAGGCACCCATTTCTAGAAGCTTGTTAATGAGAATTTCCATCGCATAGACGCCAAAACATCCTGAGTTATTAAGAGACTCATCAAGGTCACTAGTCTCTGGCAACATAAAATGATTCATGCCACCGATACCACTGACACGATCTCTTATACAAGCCGCTACACAAGATCCAAGCACCGTGACTATCAGCATCGGACGTGCCGTAGCGTAATATTCGCCAGGTAATATCTTTACGGCATCAATATTAAAATGGCTATCAAAGTAAAGATTTGGTGCTAGTAAATCATCGTTCAAAGAAGGCATCAATCAGCTCATGCTCATTCAAAGTCGAGAATTTCGTTCGGATTGTGCGAGCTCGTATATGGTATTACCCCGTAACTTAAAAAAATCTGCTGCGTGATGTAAGCTTTCTGAATGACCTGCGAACAATAATCCATGGGACTCTAACATTGGGGCGAAACGCTTTAAAATTTTATACTGAGTTTCCTTATCAAAGTAAATCATAACATTACGGCAAAAAATAACATCAAATGTTCCGTTGATAGGCCATTGTTCATCTAGTAGGTTAAGGGTGCGAAAACTAATAAGGTCACGTAATTCTTTACGTACTTGAACAAAACCATTGTTTTTACCCGTACCCTTTAAAAAAAAACGTTTTAAGGTTTCCGGTGGCAGCTTTTCTACACGTTCTAATGAATAAATTCCTGCTCTAGCCTTAGTCAATACATTAGTATCAATGTCAGTGGCAATGATCTCGATAGGTGGTTTGTAACTACCAAAAGCATCGATCATAGTCATAGCCATAGTATAAGGCTCCTCACCCGTAGACGCGGCTGAACACCATAAACGCAAGGGCTTTTTCCGCAAACTTAATACATGTTCTTTGAGTAAAGGAAAATGATGTGGTTCACGAAAAAATGCAGTGAGATTAGTGGTTAGAGAATTAATAAACGCTTCCCACTCATCTCCTTCATCTTGTTCGACCAATTCCAAATACTCTTGAAATGATTTCATGCCGGTAGCTCGCAGTCGACGCCCTAACCGACTATACACCATGTCTTTTTTACTATCATTGAGCTTAATACCACTATGTTGATACAACAGGGTACGAATATGCTCAAATTCAGCTTGAGTAAATAAAAACTCTTTTTGATCTGGATCTCTGCTCATGTAAACATTATTTCTCGGTTAAAAAGACGCTACACTGCAATCGGCTTGTTTAGATAAATAAGCCGATTTAACTGGTGATGTTAGCCTGAAAAGTCGGAGTAAATATATTAAGTGTGCTTTAAAACTCAGTCCACTCGTCGTCACTTTGGTTATTTTGTTTTGAAACCTTAGATGGCAATCTTGGTGCTGGTTTATGTGTGACTTGATGGCTGGCTTTTCGAGGTGATGCTGAAGAGCGTCCGCCTATAGAATCTATACGGAATTGTGACATGGTCTCTGACAAAGTAGCCGCTTGTTCCTCTAAAGATTCAGCGGCTGCAGCTGCCTGTTCAACCAAGGCAGCATTTTGCTGAGTCACATCATCCATTTGTGTCACGGCTTGATTAACTTGCCCGATACCAGAGCTTTGCTCAATCGATGCGGCAGCAATCTCTGTCATAATATCTGTTACGCGCTTCACTGAGGAGACGATCTCATCCATGGTTTTTCCAGCTTCACCTACTAGCTTGCTGCCATCTTCGACCTTCTCCACGGAGTCACCGATCAGGGCTTTAATTTCTTTTGCCGCCGCCGCTGAACGTTGCGCCAAATTACGGACTTCGCTGGCTACCACGGCAAAACCTCGACCCTGCTCACCTGCTCTAGCGGCTTCTACTGCAGCATTAAGTGCCAAAATATTAGTCTGTAAGGCAATACCATCTATCACACTAATAATATCAACAATTTTACGTGCGCTTTCATTAATAGCTGACATGGTGACGACGACTTGTTGCACCATATTGCCGCCCTTAACTGCCACATCAGAGGCGGTTACAGCCATCTGTTTTGCCTGCCTTGCATTATCGGCATTTTGTTTCACGGTAGATGCTAATTCTTCCATGCTAGCTGCAGTTTCTTCTAAGCTAGCTGCCTGTTGTTCAGTACGGTGAGATAAGTCTGCGTTACCAGCAGAAATTTCTCGTGCAGCAGTATTGATAGAATCAATAGCAGAATTAACTATGATAATAGGCGTTACGATTGTTTCTAGTGTTGCATTGATACCCTCTACAATATGACGGAAATCGCCATAATGTTTACTAGCATCAGCGCGAACCTGTATACGTCCTTCTAAAGCTGCTCCAGACAACATTGACGTATCCGCCATGACGGCTTTTAAATTAGCACGAACTTGTTCTATAGTTTCATTAATGAATACCTTTTTGCCTGGAAATCTTTCCAGAGGGGCATTGAAGTTGCCTTCACCAAATTCCTTAATACAAGCCAAGGCTTTCTTTTCGTCATTGATATGTCCATTAACCATATCGTTTACTGCTTTAGCCATGATTTTATAGGAGCCATCAAAGCGTGATTCATCGATTAAAATATCGATATCACCTTTTTCATGTTCCCCCGTCACGTAATGAACGCTGTCAATAAATCCAGACAGAGTGCCCGTAGTCGCATTCATGTTTTTTCTAAGAGCCGCAAATTCGCCTTTAAACTCTTCAACAATTCTAGGAGGTATGTCACCAATAGCAATATGTTCGAGATGTCCCGCAACAATGTTCAGCGGTCTAGTAATAGCATCGAGCATATTATTAATGTTCGATGCCAAATCATGATTAAAGCCTACTTTACCTGTCAGCGAGATGCGTGTTGATAACTCCCCCACAACTGCTGCCTCAACCATTGCATTAATATCCTTCTCAGCAATAACTTCATCGGTACGATCGCGCCATTCAACAACCGAGCCTACCCGTTCATTTTTCTCAGTCAGAATTGGATTAGCTACTAATGTGAAAGTACGTACACCCACTTGTATTTCTGCGCGATGAGTACTGGTAAATGCTGCTAATAAACCACGTTGATGTGCAGGATTTTTATGGAATTGATCCATATTTGAGCCTAATATGGTAGAGACACTGAAATTAGGCAGTACCTTGCGGACATCGGCTTCCGCATTCGTCAACATCGCTGTGACCGATTTATTCATGTAAATAATATTACGATCGTTATCCGCGATCATAACGTTAGTGGTCACATTATCCAGCGCATTACGAATACGTGTATTTTCAGCAGCCAGCTTTTGTTGATGTTCAGTAGTTGCAAGTTGTTCAGTCAAATCAACCCATTCGGCCACCGCACCCAGACGTTCTCCCTTATTACCGATTACGGGGTTAGCGGTTACTTGTAAAATACAGTTACCAATGTTTATTTTGGCAACATAAGTAGCATTTAACTGAGCGAGCATTTGTGCTTGGTGGGTTGGGTTTTTATGAAAACTGTCGATATTCACACCTATCAGTCGCTCAGCGTTAAAGTTAGGCAGCTGCTTGCGGATATCGACTTCTGCTTCTTTAAGTAGTTTTTTAACGGAAGTATTGACATAGATAATATTGCGATCATTATCCGCAATCATCACACCAGTACTTACATTATCTAGGGCTGATTTTGCACGTTGATTAAAATCGGAGTTAACCTTAGCAGCTATCAACGAGTCTATAGTTGCGTTCATATTGTTTTTAAAGGAACTGTATTCACTTTTATAATCAGCGTCGATCTTTTCTGGAATATCGCCCTGTGCAATACGGCCCAAATATTTCGTGGTTAAATCCAGTAACGCCTTTAACTCAGCATTAGACTCCTTGTCGCGACCAGCTTCTTCTGATTTCTTAATAAACGTAGTTTGAGTATTTTTCAATGCCCTCATAAGAGGGACGACAATATCAGTACCTGATGTTTCAATATGACCGATAAAATCACTCTCAGTCATTTTATCAATAATTTTTACGGCCTCGTCTATACGAGACTGCACTGCTTTATTTCCAAAAAGTGCCATGTGTATTCCCCTTGTTTTACTAGAATGTAAAAAACTAATGAACTTTTGTATATAAATATCAGGAAACGGCGCTAGCAATCATTTCCATTTCATTTGACGACATTAGCTTTTCGATATCGACCAAAATAATCATGCGCCCATCTACCGTACCCAGTCCCGTGATGTAGCGAGTTGCTGATGTTGAACCAAATGCTGGAGCGGCATGGATCATTTCAGGTGTAAGTGCGATAACATCTGACACCCCATCTACGACCATACCTGTGTCCTGACCACCTACATTTAAAACAATGACCACGGTAAACTCATTGTAGAGCACCTTATCCAAATTAAATTTGATACGCATATC
>QVQF01000118.1 GCA_003584895.1 Methylococcales bacterium | reverse complement strand
CATCGACATCCACATAAACATAAATAGGATCGACTGAAACGATAAACGTTAATAGCGTGGCATCACCGCCACCGCCACCGCCGCCGCCGACCAAATTACCTTCGGTAATCAGTTCACGACCTATACGTCCATCTATCGGAGCACGTATTTTAGTGAATTCCAGATTTAATTTAGCCGTAGCGACATTGGCTGTTGCTGATTGCACTGCAGCTAGGGTTTCTTGTGAGCCTTTAGTCCTAGCATCATGTTCTTCTTCTGAAATGGCTTTACCGCTAAATAAACGCTCAGCCCGTCCCAAATCATTTTTAGCTAAGTCATGTTTAGCTTTGGCTCGCGCCAACTCTGCTGCGGCAAAATCAAGCTGAGCAGCAAAAGGTTTAGGGTCAATCTGAAATAAAAGATCTCCTTTTTTCACCTGCTCTCCTGCTTTAAAGTTAACCGTTTCTAAATAACCGCTAACCCGTGCACGTATATCGACTGAGCTGACCGCTTCTATGCGACCGGTATAATCATCCCACTCAGTAACGTCTTGCGTTAAAGGTTGAGCTATTTTAACGTTAGGGACTGGCATCTGAACTTTATTGACAGTTGTGTCGTCCTTGCTGCCACAGCCCATCAAAATTAACGTAAAAAAGAAGAACAGCCCTTGATTTCTATGAGAAACTGCTGCTGGCCTATGTGTGTATTTATTCATTCCTTGGATACCTTGATGCTTACAACGGGGGAAGCTAAGTCATTAGAACTATAACTTTAATCCTTAGCATTATAACAACTTAGCTCAACTCTAATGTATGAATATAAAGGGATTTTATTACGAGACCACTACTGCTATAGAAATTAGTCCGTGAACCATCAGAGGTTTTTAGTTTAATTAGCACTTTAAACAGCATTACCAACAATCAGCAACGGTCATACCTAGCCCACTAAAACCTCTTACACCTGCTTGATCTATTGTTAGTGTGCCGCATTGATCAGATGATTGTGCACCTGTTGGGACTGCTTGCAATTCATAACTTACATTAGTAGAAGTCGAAATCAATAATTGGTAATAAACTATAGTTCCGCCGACTGGACTGGTAGCCGCATAAATACCAGAAACTCCAGCACTAGGATAAACATTATTGACGGTACTAAAACGCTCCATCGCATTAGCAAAACCCATTAATGCAGCCTGAGCATCCACTCGTCGTGATTTCATAATACTACTTTGAAAGTTAGGATAGGCAATACCCACTAAAATACCAATGATGGCCACCGTAATCATCAACTCAATTAACGTAAAACCTAAACTCAAAGGTTTCTTTTTGTATAGCGTCATAAACTTAAAAATATTCCCATTATTTTAATTGATGCCAAGAACGTTTGGCCGCGCCACTAGAACCAACACCCGCACCTGTAACAATGGCCATTGCACCCATTGAGCCACTTATATAGTTATAATTAACGGTCGTTGATGCCATTAATGTTGGCGTATTAATAATTCCTATCGCTAAATTTATGCCTGATACAAATTGTGACACACCATTAACCAACACTTGATCTTGACTATTAACAACCCCATCACCATTAATATCGAAAGGTGCGATGCTCGATTGCCCACCATTGAATGCACCTAACTCAATTAAATTAGATGTACCACCTGCTGCACATGGATTAGCACTCGGTATTAATGTTGAGAAAACGACTAAACCATTACTAACCAAAGGTGCACTAACGATTCGCTCTCCTTGAGCGCTGGAATAATACAAATCTAATACCCAGCCTTTTTTTAACGGACTCGTTGCCGTACAACCGGCACTACTTTGTGCATAACACACTGCATTCTTAGAAACCACGGCAATTGACTGAGAGGTTGTAGTTGGCGTGCCTGTTGGACAAGTATTGGAAGACGAACAAGCCAGTGTACCTAGCCCTTCGTAAGTAATAGTTTGCGTTTGCAACAGAGTACGATCTGTAATCACAGTCCCCTGATCCCATAAACCATAAAGGCTTTGTACTTGTGCGTTACTCCCGATCATATTGTCGCTAGGCTCAAAATATTGCCCCGTACCAAAATATATCATCCACCCCACTTCGTTTTGATCCGTGCCTACTCCACCTGCAGGCCCTACATTAGGTTTGGCAGTAATAGCTTGCCGGTTAGCTGATGCACAACTGCCAGAGGTCGTGCAAGCCACAAAAAAAGGCGCATTAGGAATGAGGTAACTACCAGCGCTACCCGACACATCAAACTTCCAAAAATTACCATGTAAATCTCCCGCATAAACAGTATCAACACTAAGATCATTATTGGTATCAATTGCTATGGGCGATGACAAGCCATTAACAGTAGCTAATCCACTAATATCAGCATTAAAGGTATCTAATTTTTGAATAACACAACCACTTTTAGCATCCAGTATAAATAATACGGCATGACCATTAGCACTGTTATATCCATTAGCAGCAAGTATCACCCAATGGCCATCTTGCAGCCTTACTACTGAAGGTTGCCCTAAGGTGTAACCTAAATCATTAATATCGTAATTGGCACTAGTCGCTCCCCATGCACTACAATCAGTCGCCAATGATGGGGCAATACTAGTAAATTCCCATAACACCTGACTTGCACTAAAGTTATTAGGCGTCGTTACATCCAATGCAAATAGTGCTTTACCACCTGCACCGCTAGCGCCTGCCAGTAAAGTATGCCAGGCGGAACCATCATAAACATCACCCACACCAGATAGACCATCGACATAAAATTCATGTACATAATTAGGTGACGTAAGATGACTCAATTTAGGGTAAAGCGCATTAGGAACATAAGCAAAGAGCTCCTGCCCCCCTGTGCTGTTGCTGCTAGCATCAAAGCCGTGCAGCATTCCGTCATTAGCGCCCACATAAAGCATGGCTGTTCGATTAATATAAGCGCTAGAATTTATATAAGTATTGTAACTACTACCCTCAGCACCTAGTAACACACCATAACCATAATCTTTACTGCCTACGTAAACTGAATTGGAATTAACAATATCACCCAGCACATTTGTTCTGTTTCTAAACACGCCACCCTGTAATTGCTCTTGACTCTGATCACCACTTAACCAAGCCAACCTATCAGCCCCCTTACCATCATTAAAACCTGCAAAAGTATTTAGATAGGTCTGTTGTGTAATTGTTAGGTTACTCCAAAGAAATGAAATGCCTCCCGAGGTCATACTCGGATTATAGCTATAAATGTGCCTTCCAATAATTGGAAGTAGAGACGAGGCTTCCCATAACGAAGGGATTGTTAACGTCCCAGTATTGGCATTAACATTCGAGGCAAACAGTTGCCCGCTCCAATCAACAGCATTATATTTAGCTTGATAAAACAAAGTGCCTGCATTTAATTGAGTTTCATTAGACGCAGATGCAGCCAAGGTAGTGACAGAATTAGGCGTGCTTAAAATAACATGAAAGATACTATCCAAAGCATTAGCTAAGGTCGGATAATCCGATGCAAAATATGAACTCACAGTCCCTCCTGCATTTGCAATCGCATTTAACGGCGGGGCTTTAATGCCTGAACCAAAACCGACTACATAGGTTTTTACCCCTGAGTTCAATAAATTCGATGCAGAGATTGCAGCAGCATTGGTTGCAGTGGTCCCCGTTGGCACGCCAATTGGATCAACCACAATATTGCCATTCATATCAGTGTCGGGTAAACCATCAGTCACCAAAATAACGACATTGTTGCCACAAGAAACAGGCAGTGGATAAGTGGACATTAAATAGCCTTGAAAAGGGTCATTTAAAATACCTGAAAAATAATCATTGGCAGTTTTTAAGGTACCCTGAGTAGGAGTATTCCCAGCATTTTTAATACCCATATTGGTACACTGAGCATTCTGAATACAAGTAGCAGGCGTAGTCTGGGGTACATTGCAAGCTAACAAGTTACCAATAGCATTACTTTGAGCCAGGGTTAATGCTGCCATGGGGGTTTGTAAATAACCGTGACCTGGTGAAGTCGAAGCATAATATGCTGAGCCTACAAAACGCCAACTCTGTTGTTTTCCAAAGTCTACGATGCCATCTGCAATATTAATGGGTGATGGCAAAAAGCCATTTTGATAATTAAATAAAGAATATCCCTGAGTCGTTTCACTAACCAAATTCTGCCATATAGGGAGTTGATCAGAGCTACCAATCTTCTTTTTAAAGCAACGATAGCTATCCCATGGCCCCGTCAGTAAATTTTCGCCATTATTAAACCCATTTGGATAATTTATACTTGCCGCAGCATTTGCAGTAGGCGAATAGCAAAAACCCACACCTTGATTCTGAGCATCATAATAAGGCGAGTTAAAGTTATAATAAATATAGTCGACACCGAGTAAACCTGTTGGATTTTGTATGCGGTAACTTTTTAAGGGTGAGGCTCTTGAATTTGTTGTTAGTGGACTGTAATTAGCTGGGTTATAACTAACATCATATTCTGAATTATGAATAAACATGTTTGATACACTCGATAGTTGATAGGTCATTAACCCCATATTAATTTCGCCCGCATAGCTGCTAGTCATGTTTTCAATAACGGCCCTAGCAATTTCTGACTTACTACTAGGGCAATTACTGCCCTGAGCTACCCCATCAGAGTCTTCATCCATAGTGTTGGAGTTGTCCAATATAACCAATATATTGGGTTGCCCAGCAGGGTTTATTGATAATGGTATTTGAGAGGGGTCGGCGTAAACGCAGGGGCTCAAAAAAAGCATCATAATATAACTACTAAACTCAGTACGTACTTTATGCCATAAATATCCTAATTTGATTTCAATGACCCCATAAACACTGGTCATTAATTCTTGGCAAATAAGCTTACTCATAATAAATCTCCAACAAAGACAATGCGTAACAATTTGCATTATAGGCAAGTGATCTCATAACTTCGCTTATCAGTAAGTTAATATAAATAGATGATGGATTGTAAAATAACAACAGCGTTGGTTGTGCCACCGACAGCTCTAACGGTAATCTTATACGGTTGTTGCATAGTGCTTCCTGGAACACAAGGTACTGGGCAAAACGCATTTAATTTTTGTATAAAATAGAGGGGGGGCGCGTTATTACCTAAGTTTGTCATTAATGAAAGCGCTACCGGATTAATCGTCCAAAAACTATCCCATGAAATAGAAGTATCTGCTAATGAGGTGGTTGGCGTAATCGTATAAAAACCTCCTGTTCCCATATTAGTAAATGTCGGCAATAACATAGGAGGCTTCAAACTGCTTTCCGCCATTCTAAGTGCTGATTCAGCCGTTTGAAAGGCCAAGCTTTTATCACGTAAATTACCAGCCATTCTCTCTTCTAATACCGTAGTTTGCATCGCTGACAAACCAATCAAGGTCAACAATAATAAGATAATTAAACTAATAACCAGCACGACACCTGATTGTAACTCCCTCTTCGACAATAGTAATAAACGACGGCGACTTTTTGTGTCAGGGACTATTTCCTGTAGATGGCTTAGAAAGCCAGAATGGATAACCTTCATGACAAATGATTACGTAAAGTAACGGTAGTATTAAATATGCGCCTTATTTTGTAATCTGTCGGCAGGGTCGTGACTCCATTGTAAATGTAAGCCATCGGTTGAATGCTCAAATGATCATCCAAAGTTGCAACTAACAAGCTGATACGAACACTAACCACTTGTTGCATATTAGAATATGCAGGCACATAGTAATCAGCGACCTCATCAACATTAGTATCTATACCATATAAAATTTGCAT
This sequence comes from Methylococcales bacterium, assembly GCA_003584895.1. GTDB lineage: Bacteria > Pseudomonadota > Gammaproteobacteria > Methylococcales > Methylomonadaceae > Methylobacter_C. The sequence continues at coordinate 40,015 of QVQF01000118.1, read as the reverse complement.
ATCTTGAATACCTTCAATTAAAGGATTAGATACATTATTAGTATTTCGATACAAAGTGATATTTGGATTAGGTGAGCTCGGTGTGGCAGCGGGTATTGCAATCTTGTAAGTAATAGTAGATTTAAGATCTGTATAGCAATTTACTGTTCCGCAACTATTGGCTGAATTAACAGGGCTACCACATAATCCAGTGGGGGTTAAATCAAAAGATCCCTGTATGGTAATGCTGTCATGCGTACCATCTGTACCAGAAATATCACTAGTCGAAGACGTCATACATCCCCAATAACCAACCATACGAATATCATGTGCTAAAAAATCCAGCGCAAAGCGACCATTTTCCTGCAATCTTGCTAAGTTGCTTTGCATTCGGTAAGTTTGCTGACTGACTGAAAAAATCTGTAACATACCTCCCAATAAGAACACGCCTATCAATAAGGCAATCATGATTTCTATCAAACTGAAGCCAGATTGCTTATTCATAATTTAAATCGGGTTATAAAACTTAGATCTGCTATACCATCATGATTATCATCCCAAGATATCATAATGGCATAAACACCTACTGTTACCGATACACTAGCAAGTCCGTTTGGCAAAACACCAGCAATAGCCGGAGTATTATTTTCACAACCTCCAGCAACTAAACAATTCCATTCATACAAATCATTCTGAGCCATTTGTGTAGGAGTACAACCTATTGTATTTTCACAATTGGCTATTTGTGCGGCTGAGCCATTACTATAAGTCGCTATACCTAAGATATTGGCACGCATTCTATCTGCTAAATCATAAGCTAAATCAGTCGCTAGACTACGGTTATAGGAACTTTGAGTATTTCTAAGGCTACTAATTTGTAAACCAGCCAAACCCAACAATCCAATAGCTAACACTAGCATAGCAATTAATACTTCAATTAGAGTAAATCCAGTGTGTTTGTTCACATCATTACTCTGAACATAATTAGGGACAAGATGCAGCAGTGCCCGGTAGTGAAATGTGGGCACGTCCCACTCCATCTATAACAATTGCTCTAGAAGTCGATATATCAGTGCCATTACATAATCTAAAGGTATCTCCAACAACCACATAACTTATACCAGTGGATTTATAAGCAGCGGCTTTCTTGTAAGAACTATTACCTGTAGTTAAGGTATAACCATTGGCTAAGCTAGGATAAATTCTCAATAAGCAGTCTTCGGTAGGAGCACCAATAGCACTTGTACTGCATAATGTATCTGCTGGGTTATAAACTTCATCTTCATTAATATCTACAAACACAGTCCAGCCGCTTTCCCAATGTGTTAATGCACCATTATGACTAACCGTTACTTGTATGCCCCGCCTTACCGCTTCACTACGGGCAAAATTTAAAGCTGATACAAAATCATTGGCATAACAGCTAATGCGATTACTAGTGAGGGTTGAATTTAAACTGGGTATAGCTATTGCAACCAATATACCAGCGATGGCCATAGTCGCGACTAACTCGATAAAAGTAAAGCCTGTAGTATTATGTGAAACCTTGAACATAGGCGATTAAACTACAACTGATTGCATTAAGTTTTTGAGTGCAGCTATACATTGATCAGTGATTGTAAGTGCATTGAGTGTTGCTCTTGCTTATTTATTTAAATAACCAGAAGCATAGACTATAGAAAACTTATAGGCCGCACAATTAGTATAAATACGCATAACGCACAGATTACTAATTAATTTACGAATAATGTAGATATAGAAAAGAATGGTACGCCTAGCGGTGCTAGTAAAGTATTAAGTTTAAAGCAAACATCACTGCTTTATACTAACCAACCCCAGTTAACAACTAACAATAAAACTCCGCCTGCAAATAAGCCAGCCAATACATCATCAATCATAATGCCAAAACCACCTTGCACATGTTGATCTAGCCATTTAATCGGCCAAGGTTTGACTATATCGAAAAGTCTAAACAATACAAACCCAGCCAGCACTGTTTGCCAACTAAAAGGCACTAACCACATGGTTATTAAATAACCAGCAACCTCATCCCAAACAATACCGCCAAAATCATGTTCACCTAATTTATCTGCCGCTTTCCCACATATCCAAATGCCAACTAGAGTGATGATGATAGTTAACAGACTATAAAGTGGTAACCCAGTTAAAACCAACAACAGATAAATGGGTATAGCCGCCACTGTGCCACAAGTGCCAGGGGCTTTTTTAGCTAAGCCAGAACCAAAACCGAAAGCTAAAAACAACACCGGATCGGTCATAATCTGTTTAGGTGTTAGCTTGTTTTTACCATACTGAGTATTAAGAAAAATGCTCATAACCTTTACTTGTTAAGGATTGCAATTGGCCTGACTTATACAGGCGTATCTGTGGCAGAGCTTCGATGACACCAATTTTTGTAAAAGGCATCTTTAGCAAAACTGCTTTTTCTGGACTGACAGTAAAGCATAACTCATAGTCATCACCAGCAATCAACGGCATAGTCCAATCGCACGTCTCATTAATATAGCCCTTAACGGGTTCGGATAAGGGCAGTAATTCCCAATCAATCCTCGCGCCCACCTGACTCTGTTCCAAAATATGACCTAAATCGGCTAGTAAACCATCTGAAATATCAATGCAGGCATTGGCAATATCAAGCAAAGCTAAACCTGCTTCTACTTGGGGGTTAGGATGATTAAATCGTGCCAAGGCTGCTTCACTATGAGTCTGATTACAGACATAACCTTGCTTAATTTTTAAGCCTAATCCTGCATCACCCAAACAGCCAGTCAGACAAATAAAATCTCCCGGCTGCGCAGTTGAACGCATTAAGCCCTTGCCTTTAGGAACTAAACCCAACGCTTGCACTGTTAATGTTAAGGGACCTGAGGTTGTATCACCGCCTATTAAATCTACCGAATGCTGCTCGGCTAAACCTAAAAATCCTTTAGAGAAAGCCGACAACCAAGCTTCATCAACGCTTGGCAAGGTCAAAGCTAAGGTTACAGAAAGCGGCCTTGCACCCATACTAGCCAGATCGCTTAAATTAACCGCTAATAATTTATGTCCTAGTTGTTCAGGATCAGCGCCGGCAAAAAAATGTACGTTTTCTACCATGGTATCTGTTGTTACAGCTAACTGATAACCTTCTGGCACCGATAACAAGGCACAATCATCACCTATGCCTAAAGCCGTTAAAGGATTTTTTACCCGCTGCTGGGTAAAAAATCGCTGGATAAGAGGGAATTCAGTAAGAGACATGTATTAAAAAGCTAGAAACATCTTATATCTATCACTTTGAAGCTTGTGCTTTAGCTTTGATTTCTACGGCGCGAATTTTCTGTGCTATTTTATCCAAGATACCGTTTACATATTTATGGCTGCCATCGGCACCAAAGTATTTAGCTAGATTAATCCCTTCATTTAAGATCACCCGGTAAGGCATATCTAAGCGATGCAGTAACTCATAAGCACCTATTCTTAAAATAGCTCGTTCAACAGGATCAACCATATCCACGGGTCGATCAACAAACTCATTCAAAGCTTCATCTATGCCGCATAGATTTTTAGGGACACCATGAAAAAGCTCGGTGAAATAGCTTTTTTGCACATCTTTTAAACGTTCTTCTTCTACAAACTGACGTTCAATTTCAACAAGACTTTGTCCAGTCATTTGCCATTGATATAAAGCTTGAACAGCCGCTTTGCGAGCATTAGTACGCGCTTGACTCATTAGGCTTCCAAATTAGCAAATAAACTCACCATCTCTATGGCCGACATCGCAGCTTCTGCGCCTTTATTACCGGCCTTAGTACCTGCTCGTTCAATGGCTTGCTCTATGCTATCAACGGTTAATACACCGAAACTAACTGGCACATTATATTGCAATGAAACAGTGGCTAAACCTTTTACACACTCACCAGCCACATATTCAAAATGAGGCGTGCCTCCCCGTATGACTGCTCCTAAAGCGATAATAGCATCATATTTTTTAGTAGCCGCAATGCGTTGCACGACCATCGGTAATTCAAAAGCCCCAGGGGCTTTAACTAAATGAATATTAGCCTTATCTGCACCATGACGCACTAGGGCATCAATAGCACCACCTTCTAATTGTTCAACGATAAAGCTGTTAAAACGAGACGCAACGATACAAAACTTGCCGCCTTGTACTAATAAATTTCCTTCAAACATTTTTATTGCTGACATTCACTTTCTCTACTTTAAATTACTAACACACTAATAAAACACTGGTTATTATTAACCAACGTGCTCTGAAACTTCTAAATCAAATCCTGACAAACCCACATATTTTTTCTGAGTGCCTAGCACTTTCAGTTTATGCACACCTAAATCGGCTAAAATTCTTGCGCCCGTACCAGTGGTGCGCCAATCCGTTGCAAGTTTTGCCTGATCAGTATTAATCACACCATGATCTTCTAATTGATATTGATGTATTAGTTCTACCAATGATTTATTGTCTTCATTCTGCCTAATCAACACTAAAACGCCACAACCGGCCTCAGCAATTTTTTCCATAGCAGAACGAATGGTAATACTGCAATCATTACGTTTCGATGAAAACACATCTTCTAGCAAATTTTTAGCATGAACTCTAACTAAAACCGGCGTATCACCTGAAACATGACCCATAACTAAGGCTAAATGCACGTTATCGTCATTTTTATCTTGATAAGCATATAGACGAAAATCACCGAATTCGGTAGGAAAGGCACATTCACTAATACGTTCTAGGGTGTTCTCATGCTGAATACGGTAATGAATCAAATCAGCAATAGTGCCCATTTTAAGATTATGCTGCTTGGCAAAGATTTCCAAATCAGGTCGTCTGGCCATGCTGCCATCTTCATTAAGAATTTCTACTATCACCGCTGAAGCATCAACACCGGCTAACTTAGCCAGATCACATCCGGCTTCAGTGTGTCCTGCCCGACTTAAGACACCACCCGACTTAGCCATCAAAGGAAATATATGGCCCGGTTGAACTAAATCATCGGCCTTGGCATTCGCAGCGACTGCACATTGCACGGTACGTGCTCTATCTGCAGCGGAAATGCCCGTGGTGACACCGGTAGCGGCTTCAATAGAAACCGTAAAATTAGTGGAATGCGCCGTTTTGTTTTCATTGGTCATTAACGGCAGACGTAATTGCTGGCAACGCTCACTCGTTAACGTTAAACAAATTAAACCACGGCCATAACGGGCCATAAAGTTAATATCTTCTGGGCGAGTAAAAGCGGCGGCCATTAACAAATCACCTTCGTTTTCACGATCTTCATCGTCCATAATGATGACCATTTTGCCTAAGCGCAAATCATCTATGATTTCTTCAATTGTATTCATTAACCCAAAAATCCACTTTTTTGTAATAAATCGATGGTGACGCCGCCCTGATCAATAGCGGCAGCCTCACCTTGCATTAGTCGCTCCATATAACGCGCTAACATATCTACTTCTAGGTTTACAAAAGTACCTGTTGTCGCTGTACCCAACGTTGTTTCAGCTAAGGTATGAGGCACAATATTAACACTGAACGTTGCACCACTAACCTCATTGACTGTTAAGCTAATACCATTAATACAAATAGAACCCTTTTGGGCAATATATTTTGCCAACTGATTAGGGGCTTTAATTTTAAAACAAAAAGAACGGCCATCGGCTTTCTTTTCAAGAACTTCTCCTACACCATCTACATGTCCACTAACGATATGTCCGCCCATGCGCGTAGTCGGGGTTAAGGCAAGTTCTAAATTAACCGGCGCACCGACAGTTAGTGTATTAATGAGCGTCTTAGTCAATGTTTCATTAGAAACATCCGCAACAAAATAATCTGCACCTAACTCTACCGCTGTTAAACAAACACCATTAACCGCAATACTGTCACCTAATGCTACGTCAGCCATTGATAACTTACCCGTATTTATTTTAATACGACAATCACCCGCTCTACGCTCGATGGCAGCAATTTGTCCAATCGATAAAATAATGCCTGTAAACACGTATAATCCTTAAGGTCGAGTCAGCGTAAATTTTAAATCAGGCCCAACGGCTCTGACCTCTTGAAAACATAAACTCTTTTTATCAGCCATGCTCTGTAAGCCAGACATGGTAAATAAACCACGACCCTGAACTCCCAACACACAGGGTGCCATATAAATGATCCATTCATCGACTAAATCTTCAGCCAATAAGGCTCCATTTAATAGTGATCCCGCTTCAACCAACAGCTCATTAATCTGCTGCTCCGCTAGAAAACTCAGCACATCCTGTAAATCAAGCTGTCCATTTTTATTAGCCAACGTGTACACTTCAAAACCGACCGTTTGCAAAGCGAGTCTTTTAGCTTCATCTGAGGAGCAAGTCAAAATCAGAGTGCGTCCCGCTAGTTTTGCCATTTGTGCCGTCAAAGGCATATTTAACTTAGAATCTAGTACTACTCTGATAGGCTGTTCAACCGCCTCATCTATTCTGGCCGTTAAAGCAGGATCATCAGCTAGCACGGTATTGATGCCTGTTAATATCGCTGAACTTTCAGCTCTTATTTGATGTACATCGGCTCTGGCAGCTTGAGAGGTTATCCACTTACTTTCACCCGAAGCCATAGCCGTACGGCCATCTAAACTCATGGCTAGTTTACTACGCACAAAAGGCCGATGTTCTGTCATGCGCTTAATAAAACCACGATTTAATAATCTAGCATCAGCTTCCAAGACACCACAAACCACCTCTATTCCTGCCGCTTTTAGCTTTTCTAAACCACGACCAGACACTAAAGGATTCGGATCTTGCATAGCAGCGACAACACGAGTAACACCTGCGTTAATCAGCGCATCACAACAGGGCGGTGTTTTGCCTTGATGACTACACGGCTCTAAAGTCACATAAGCGGTAGCACCTTGTACATTATCAGTATTATTCAAGGCAACAATTTCAGCATGGGCTTGCCCTGCTTTAACATGAAAACCTTCAGCGACAATCACGCCATCCTTAACCAAAACGCAGCCTACACGCGGATTAGGATCAGTACTAAAACGCCCCAACTTAGCCAGCTGCAAGGCTTTAGCCATATAAAAAGCATCTAGTTCTAACATTATTTCTTCTGTAAATCTTCAATCATGTCAGTAAACTCACTAACATCCTGAAAACTGCGGTACACCGAAGCAAAGCGTACATAAGCGACATGATCTAATAACTTTAATTCCTTCATGATGTTCTCACCTAACTCCTGCGTGCTTATCTCACGATCGCCCTTTATCATTAAAGATTTTTTTATGTTATGAAGCGCTGCCTCAATGGCATCGCTATTAACCGGTCTTTTCTCTAAGGCTTTAAGCATGCCTGATCGCAATTTTGCTTCATCAAAAGAGACTCGCGTACCATCACGTTTAACAATACGGGGCATGTTCAACTCTGCCATTTCAAAGGTATTAAAGCGCTCTTTACAGGAATGACACTCACGTCGACGTCGCACTTGATCGCCATCGCTAATCAACCTAGAATCAAGTACCCGAGTATCTTGAGCCGCACAAAATGGACATCGCATAACACTAAACCACTCTATTTAAATAGCGCAACCGGCCTTTAAATTTAAAACCGATCATTTTATAACATTTCCATCGCTTACTGGATTTATTTTTAGTGGCAGACAGTCTGTTTTAGAAACCATTTAGTATAAAAAACAACTGTATCAATCATTTAAAAAATGATCACTTTAAATACAAGGACCAGTCCGAGCCACCTTGGTCAGCACATCCTGTTTTATCGCGGTCATTAGTAGCAAGTCATCGAGTAACAGCTTTAGTTAATGTGTATTTAAAGGATAACCTAAGCCACTTAAATCTGGGTCAATTTAATCTCAGCTTCGCGATATTTTTCAGCACAGAATAAAGCAACATCTGAAGGCAAAATAGGACCTGGTGCAGTTTTATTCCAGTCTAAGGTTTCTAAGTAATCACGTATATATTGTTTATCGAAACTAGGTGGACTGATGCCTACTTGATACTGATCCGCTGGCCAAAATCTGGATGAATCGGGCGTTAAGGCTTCATCGATCAGGCATAACACTCCGTTATCATCAATACCGAATTCAAACTTAGTATCGGCGATAATGATGCCTCGCTCTTTGGCATATTCAGCCGCTATTTTATACAACTTCAAACTAGCATCACGCACTTGCTCCGCTAAATCTTGCCCTAACAAAGTAACGGTTTGTTCAAAACTTACGTTCTCATCATGTTGATCAACAGCGGCTTTAGTTGATGGCGTATAGATAGCTTCAGGCAATTGTTGAGCTTGCTGTAAACCAGCGGGTAGTTTAATACCGCAGATCTCGCCGGTTTTTTGGTAATCTTTCCAGCCTGAACCAATTAAGTAACCACGCACAATGGCTTCTACTGGCAAGGGTTTTAATAACTTAACCACGATAGCGCGTCCTTCAATTTGAGAACGCTCAGCGGCATCAGGCACTGCCTGTTCCAAGGTAATATCCGATAAATGATTAGGCATAATCGCCTTTAATTTATCAAACCAGAAATTAGAGATACGCGTTAAAACCCGACCTTTACCAGGAATAGGATCAGGTAAGACCACATCAAAAGCAGAAAGCCTGTCTGTGGTCACAATGAGCATATGTTTATCATCGATATCGTAAATATCACGGACTTTACCGCGAGCACGAAGTTTTAAAGACGTTAAGGCTGATTCATAAAGAGCGTCTGGAGCGGTCATAAAATACTCGTTTTGTTTAAGATGAATAATGCGGCAATTTTAGCATTAATATAGACAATTTAACTGATCATCTCAGCCAACGAGTCTTTCTTGCCATTTAGCGACCAATGCAGGTCGGGGCTTGCATCCCCGACCGAAACGTTTGAGAGGGGGTTATAAACCCTGTCTCGCGTAGGTTCATATTTCAATTTAAGCTAGCCAGCCTTTCTTGCCACTTTGCGACTCTGACTAATAATGCAGTTTTATCAATAGTCATAAGTTGCCGTTGTTTTAATAATCGCTGACCTGCAACCCAAACATCGCTAACTTGTTGACGGCTGGCGGCATAGACAATTTGTGAAACGGGACAATACAAGGGCTGAGTTTCTAAATAAGATAAATCAATAGCAATGATATCAGCAGCTTTACCGATGCGTAGCGAACCACAGACTTCATCCAGACCTAAGGCTTTAGCGCCATTAATTGTCGCCATTTGTAAGGCGACAGTTGCTGAAACCGCCGTTGCATCACCTGAAACGGCTTTACCTAATAAAGCTGCCGTACGCATTTCACCAAACATATCTAAATCATTATTACTGGCCGCACCATCTGTGCCTAGGGCCACATTAATACCTGCTGCTATGCATTTAGCAACAGGGCTAAAGCCACTGGCCAATTTTAGATTAGATTCTGGACAATGCACGATATGCGCACCTGCACCAGCCAGCTGTTCGATTTCTGCATCGCTTAACTGGGTCATGTGCACCGCGATTAATGAGGAATTAACCAAGCCCATGTCTTGCAGGCGTTGCAAGGGTGTTATGCCATTATGAGCAACCGCTGATTCAACCTCATGTAAGGTTTCATGTAGATGAATATGGATAGGGAGCTCTAATTGCTCTGACCATTTCTTTATTTCTTTAAAAGCAGCATCAGAAACCGAATAAGGCGCATGGGGAGCAAACGCAGTAGTACACAACTCTGAAAGCCTTAGCTTTTCATGTAAGGCCAAACATTTTTCTATATATTCAGCACCGGTTTGCGCCCACGCGGTTGGAAAGTCTATAACTACTAAGCCCACCTTAATGCGTATCCCTGCTTGAATAGCTTGTTGGGCGGTGACTTCAGGGAAAAAATACATGTCATTAAAACAAGTCGTTCCGCCTAAGATCATTTCTGCTATGGCTAAATCAGAACCATCTTTGACAAACTCGGCATTCATCCATTGCTTTTCTAAGGGCCAGATATGTTGCTGCAACCATTCCATCAGTGGCAAATCATCGGCAATACCGCGCATTAATGACATGGCCGCATGAGTATGGCAATTTACTAATCCAGGTAATAAAGCATGATCCAGCAAAGATTCGGCATGTGTTGCTTGGTATTTTTGTTTAGCCTGCTCTGTAGGCAATAAATCAATAATAAGACCTTTATCAATCACTAAGCTATGGTAATCATAGGTTACGGATTCGGGTTCGACAGGTATAATCCAGCGAGCATGTAGCAGTGTATCGACAATCATAAAATCCTGTATAAGCTACCATTAAGGTAACTCGCAAAAAATAGAATACCCGTATAGGGTGCGCTTCATCCGGCGTGACGGGGTTTATAACCCCGTGACTGACGTTTTGAAGTTATCGAAATCTAAACGTTTCGGTCGGGGTTGCAAACCCCGACCGGCATTGAAGTATGAAGTTGGAGCTATAAAACACGTCGGGTTACGCTATCGCTAACCTGACCTAAAAAAACCTTAACTTTGGGCAGTGACGCAAAACATTGCTATTATAACGTTAACACCAGATATTATAAAAATGACCTCAGCATTATCAACAACAGTACATGCCTTGCAATGGACAGGCACTCATTTAGCAGTACTCGATCAACGACTCTTACCCGAACAGCTTATTTATACTAACTATAATGATGCTATCGGTGTAACCGATGCCATCACCACTATGCAAGTTCGTGGCGCTCCAGCTATAGGCATTGCTGCTGCTTATGGCGTTGCGCTCTCCGTCATTCTGCACTACCAACAAAACCCTAAGCAATGGCAACATAAGGTCAAAGAAGATATTGCTTTATTGGCTAGGTCTAGACCCACCGCTGTCAATTTGTTTTGGGCTTTAGAGCAAATGACTGCCCTGCTAGCTCAGCCACTAAACGACCCTATTAAGGCAACCATCACACTCGCCGAAAAAATTCATAGCGACGACATAGCCGCTAATCTAACTATGGGTGAACTAGGCGCAGATTTGCTAACCGGCGCTAAAGGTCTGATGACCCATTGCAATGCTGGAGCATTAGCCACGGGTGGTTATGGCACAGCACTGGGTGTCATTCGCAGTATTTGTCAAAGACAAACCATCAGTATTTATATGGGTGAAACAAGGCCATGGTTACAAGGAGCTAGGTTAACCGCATGGGAGTTTGCGCAAGAAGGCATTCCTGCCACTTTAATAGCCGATTCAGCCGCAGCTTGGTTAATGAAATCGGGCGCTATAGCTTGGATAGTCGTTGGGGCTGATCGAATTACCGCCAGAGGTGATGTCGCTAATAAAATAGGCACCTATTCCTTAGCTGTATTGGCCAAACAACATGGTGTTAAAGTGATGGTGGTTGCTCCCACCTCGACCATAGACTGGAGTATTGAAAACGGGGAAGACATCGCTATCGAACAGCGACCTGCCCATGAACTCTTACCCAACTACTATCAGCATGAAGGCTCATTAATTAATGCATGGAATCCGGTTTTTGATGTCACACCCGCTGAGCTCATTACTGCCATCGTCACTGAACGCGGCGTGGTAATGAACCCTACCCTAATAGGCCTACAAGGTATAAAAAATGAAATTCTCTAACAAAGGTAACAACCCCATACTCGCAGCCAGTTATTTATTTAAAGGCATCGCGTTATTAGGCAGCGCTCCCTTGCGCCACTTTATATTGATCCCGATTTTGATCAATATCATCTTATACAGTGCTGCTTTAACCTTGGGTTATTACTATATAGATAGCTTAATTAATGCCTTTATTCCTAGCTGGCTAAACTGGTTACATTGGTTGTTATGGCCTTTATTCTTTGTCAGTTTCTTGATTGTCGGCTTTTTTAGTTTTACGGCATTAGCTAATCTAGTGTCCGCACCTTTTTATGGCAAATTAGCCGCTAAAACCTTAACGCTGATAAACTCTGAAGCTATCGACGTCAGTGAACAACCAATTTCTAAGGTGATGTTGGCAGAAAGTAAACGTTTGATTTATATACTCCGCTTAGCTATTCCATTATTGGTACTCTCTTTCATTCCCGGCATCAATCTGATCGCACCCTTGCTATGGGCCTTATTTAGCGCATGGAGCATGAGTTTGGAATATATGGCTTACCCTTTAGAGAACGCTGGCATTTTATTCATTGAACAAAAACAATTGATTAAAAGCATTCGCTGGGGCGCTTTAAGCTTTGGAGGGATTGCTGTTTTAGGCTTATCTATACCAGTCATCAATATCATCATTGCACCGGCAGCCGTTATTGCAGCGACGATTTATGTTGATGAGATGAGTCAGTAATAAGTAGTAGGGACTGCTGTTTATGCCCGATTTAAATGTCGGGCAACGAGATACGTTGCCCGACCTACATTAACTCGTCATAAAAGATGTGTTCTTCATCTGATATGACTGTTTGTTTGGCATAAACTGTCGTGTAGTGTTTAATATTTACTTAATTGCTTGCAGGAGCGACTGCTGGCGCAGCTTCAGGTGCTGGTGCAGGAACTGCTTCAGCGACTGGCGCCGCAACTGGTGCAGGTGCAGCTTCAGCAGCAGGCGCTGATTCAGTCGTGGCCGTTTTTGTTTCTGCAGCTTCTTCAGTTTTGTTACAACCAGCTAATAACGCCAATGATACGAGTCCTGTTGCTATAATGAGTTTCGATTTCATAATGTTGCCTTATTTTTATTATAATTTTGATTAAAATACATTGCCTTAAGTATTTAAGACGATGAAAATAGTATCACATTATTCGCTGATTTTTCATTTCTCAGCTAGATTCTATTAGCTCATTGATAATAAACAACATAATACTAAAGAATTACCCAAGCATTAACACCTTATCGGTATCTAATCTCTACCGCATCAGCGCCCAGCAGTGTTTTTAATCGGGCTATGAGCTCATCTGTAGGATGCACGCGCCATTCATCACCTAACTGAACCGTAGCTCGTGCTTCATTGGAGCTATAAGCAATACTCACCGGGCAACCACCTCTTTTAAAGGGCGTTAATACTTCAGTCAATTGAGTACTTATATGATTAACAGTTGAGGCATTATTCCAGGTTAACTGTAGCCCTCTAGCAAACTGCTCTCTGGCTTGATCGATATCGTAGAGCTTTTCCACCGTTAAACGTAAATTACCTGAAAAATTATCTATAGCCAAACCACCTTCGGCGATTAACACACAATCTTTTCCCAAAAGACCACGATACTTCTCATACACATCACCAAATAAAGCACATTCTAGCCGACCAGAATTATCATCTAAGGTGGCAAAGCCCATGGTATTGCCCTTTTTATTTTGACGGGTACGAAATTCAACGATTAAACCGGCAACACGCGCTTCCACGCTACCTCGACCTACTTTTAAGGCAGATATTTTTCCGTGGGTGTAATGTTTTAATTCGTCTTCATAGGAATCTATGGGATGCCCCGTTAAAAACAAACCTAAGGTTAATTTTTCAGCAGCTAAACGTTCATGGTCTGTCCATGGCGTTACGGCTAACTCATAAGCGCCTGAACTGCCCGCATCATCGTCTTCACTTTCTAAACCCGGCAGCGCAAACATATCGTTTTGGCCGGTTTTTGCCATTTTGCCATGTTGTTCTGCAACACGTAAGGCCGTAGGTAATTCCGCTAAATGGCTGGCGCGGTTATCATCAAACTCATCAAAAGCGCCGGCGCGGATTAAAGCTTCTAGCACACGACGATTAAACTTCCGCAAATCAACACGTTGACATAAATCATAAAGCCCTAAAAACAGGCCATTTGCTTGGCGTTCTAGGATCATATCTTCTATAGCGCCCTGACCTACGCCTTTAATGGCACCCAAACCATAAATGATGTCGCTAGCTTCATTGACCGTAAATTTATACATCGACATATTAATAGCCGGCGGCAGAATGACTTGTTTCATCTGCCGACATTCTTCTATTAAGATAACTACTTTGTCGGTGTTATCCATATCCGATGACAACACGGCTGCCATAAAGGCCGAAGGATAATGTGCTTTTAGCCAAGCAGTTTGATAAGCAACCAAAGCATAGGCTGCAGAATGTGACTTATTAAAACCATAGCCGGCAAACTTTTCCATTAAATCGAAGACATAAGTGGCAATGTCTTCTTCAACGTTGTTTTGCACCGAACCTTCTAAGAACTTACCTCGTTCCTTCGCCATTTCCTCGGGCTTTTTCTTACCCATGGCTCGACGTAACATATCGGCACCGCCCAAGGTATAAAGTGCCATTTCCCTAGCGATTTGCATCACTTGTTCTTGATACAAAATAACGCCGTTGGTAGGCTTTAAGATGGGTACTAAGATTGGATGAGCGTATTCGGCTTTGGCACCATGCTTTACATTAATGTAATCATCTACCATGCCCGATTCTAAAGGCCCCGGACGAAATAACGCCACCAAAGCGATAATGTCATCAAAACAATCGGGCTTAAGCTTTTTAATCAGCTCTTTCATACCACGCGATTCTAACTGGAATACCGCCGTGGTCAGACCATTCTTTAGCAACACATAAGAGGCTAGGTCATCTCTTGGGATGGTAGTAATGTCGACTAAGTCATCACCCGCCAAACGTTTTTTATCATTGATGGTCTGCAAAGCCCAATCAATAATAGTCAGCGTGCGTAGTCCTAAAAAGTCGAATTTAACTAAACCTACCGCTTCTACGTCATCTTTATCGAACTGAGTAACTAGATTGCTGCCATCTTCTTCACAATATAAAGGCGTGAAATCCGTCAACTTAGTGGGCGAGATCACCACCCCTCCGGCATGTTTGCCGGCATTTCTGACCGTACCTTCTAGTGACAGCGCCATATCAATCAAGGCAGTTACTTCTTCTTCGGTATCGTAGAGCAGCTTAAGATCAGGACTATCGGTTAAGGCTTTAGTCAGCGTCATGCCGATTTCAAAAGGAATCAATTTGGCTAAGCGATCGACAAAGCCATAAGGAAAACCTAAGACCCGCCCTACATCGCGGATAACCGCCTTAGCGGCCATAGACCCATAAGTAATAATCTGGGCAACATGATCGCGACCATAATGACGTGCCACATAATCAATAACTTCATCACGCCTATCCATGCAAAAGTCGATATCAAAGTCAGGCATAGAGACCCGCTCTGGATTTAAAAAACGCTCGAACAATAAATCAAATTCAATAGGATCTAAATCAGTAATCTTTAGGGCATAGGCCACTAAGGACCCCGCACCCGAACCACGACCAGGGCCCACGGGAATCAGATTGTTTTTGGCCCACTGAATAAAGTCAGCCACAATCATAAAATAACCAGGAAAGCCCATCTGGCTGATCATCTTCAACTCAAAATCTAAGCGTTGATAATACACCTGTCTATTTTCTTCATCGGTACCCTTGCCTACTGCGGGATAATGCACCAAGCGTTCTTCGAGACCCTTTTCAGCCTCTAAGGTCATGTACTCACTTAAAGTCATCCCAGCAGGCACAGGGAAATCGGGTAAGAAGTTCTCTCCTAAAGTCAGGCTGATGCTGCAACGTTTGGCTATTTCTACACTGTTTTCTAAAGCCTCTGGAATATCGGCAAACAACTGCTGCATTTCTTCAGAGCTGCGTAAATATTGTTGCTCGGTATAGTCTTTGGGTCTACGTTCATCATCTAAGACCCGACCTTGATTAATACAGACGCGTACTTCATGAGCGGCAAAATCTTTTTTATGAAGAAAGCGCACATCATTGGTCGCCACCACAGGCAAGCCCATTTTTGCTGCTAATTCTACAGCGGCCTCAATATAAGCCTCTTCATCAGGCTTACCGACCCGCTGTAATTCCAGATAAAAGGCGTCATTAAATAACTCCGACCATTGTTTTGCTAGTTGCTGAGCCACACCCGTTTTACCAGCGACTAAAGCCTTACCTATATCGCCGTCCATCGCCCCCGACATAGCAATTAAGCCTTGATGATTAGCAGCGATCCATTCATAGCGCAGCATAGGCACGCCTAGATGCTGGCCTTCTTGATAGGCTTTTGAGACTAACTCGGTAAGCGTGACATAACCGACATTATTATTGACCAACAAGGTGAGTCGAAAAGGAGTCGCCGGTTCCTCTGGGTTATAAACTAAGACATCAGCGCCCGCTATGGGCTTAATGCCCACGCCTCGTGTGGCTTTATAAAACTTAACCAAAGAAAATAAATTAGCGTGTTCAGTCACCGCAATGGCAGGCATATTAAGCTCAACTAAGCGCTTAGCTAAAGCCTTAATCTTGACCGTACCATCGACCAAGGAAAATTCGCTATGTAATCTTAAATGAATAAAAGCCGGTTGCATGTAGGATAGTAAACGTAAGGTAATGGGGAGTTTTTGTTAATTATAACCTTTCCTGAAGCTCAGGAACGCCTACTATTGCCACAACAACCCATGAACTGTGATTTTGGCACCAAAACTTCCAAGCGGGACGGGGTTTGTAACCCATAAGCGCCAACTTAAGGTTAAACACATCAAATTATGTTGGAACATTGATTCAATTTATTTGATAGTTTCAGCAAACTTGCCACCTCGGCTGGTAGTACCTGCAATGCACGACGACGTGGACGCTCCATAAGTACTTTAAAGCAATCCGACTGATTAGCTAGACACCAACGATGCGTTTCAATAATCCACGAGTTTATTAAGGAATGCACTACTTTTAATAGCCGCCAAGGTGTTGTCATCCGAATTTGATCGAACTGATTCCAGTCATGACCAAAACGTTTATATACATGGCGCTCAATAACGGTAGCATATAATAATTTCCCAGTAATCCACACCTTACCTAACAAGCTATCTTTTGGGGGGCGCAGTAAGTCCAGATCCAACAGGCTTTTTAAACGCTTAAAAACCAGTTCGACTTGCCAACGAGTTCGATACAATTCGATGACAGTCGAAGCCGCCATAATCTCTTCGGATACGGTAGTGAAGACCATGAGCCAGCCGGCTAAATATAAAGTATCCTGTGCTGGGGTTCGTCCTTTCCGGCTGCCGTCCTGCCGACAACGGCGCCTCGCTGCTTCTGCTACTTCTGGCGGCAAGCGTTGCGCATGAACCATGCCCGAACAACTGCGTCCTTTACTGTGCAGCCATATCGGTATACTGACTAAATCGCTAGTCGCCTTCCGAAGATAGTCGGCTATGTTTAACCGTAATTCTGGCAGAGGCTCACAAGCTAATTGGCCTACCTGACGAAAATATAATGGCATGGCGGTTGGTAGTAACCGTAATAATACATCCACCTCTTGGGCATTAAGGTCAAGAAGGGTCGCAGGATGATTGTAACCACGATCAGTCATTACCACATCACCTTTAGCAAAATTATAGCGGCTCAGGCTTTCGCCTTGATTGGCACCCGTCACCTGAATTTCATGTAGCGACATACTCACCAAGTTCAACGCTAAATGCAGGCGATAATCGGTGCCTTTAGTACCTGGCCCTTGTAAAGATGAGCCATCGACCACCAATATCCGAAGCGATGTTGGTACGCTTTTTCCAGTAGGTAGCAGATTCATTAACAGCGCTTTTAGCCATGGCTCACACGCTTTTAAGCGTTTGTGAACAGCGGTGTCCGTAATCGGTTCTTCTTGGAGCGTAAACACGCCCGCTGTTTCTCTAAGAACATTGTCCAATCCGCAATAAATCATGACGACTTGTAATAATTGAGCGGGCGATTTAATTTTACGGCTTCGCGTAAACGCTTTGAATTCATAAGCCATTTCATGATAATCGGTGGGCAACACTTTCAGAAATTCTTCAAAGCTGATGTCTTGTGATTTAGGTGGAATTAGCATATCTCATTAAAAAATTACCGATATGCGTCTACTTATTGATTTTTAAAGGGGCTATTCCTTAAGTTGGCGCTTATGGGTTTGTAACCCCGTCCTTAACGTTTAAGATTTCGAAAGTTATTGAAGCATGCAAACGTTTCGGTCGGGGTTGCAAACCCCGACCGGCATCGACAGGAACGCCTACTATTGCCACAACAACCCATGAACTGTGATTTTAGGCACGTAGACCGTAAGATAAGTCACGCATTGACTTTTGAGTTTAGCGCCTCTTCCATTTTCTGTACATCCAACTCTTTTTCCCATTTTGCAGCCACCACAGTAGCAACGCCGTTACCAATCAGATTGGTCAGTGCGCGTGCTTCTGACATGAAACGGTCTATGCCGAGTATTAGTGCAAGCCCCGCAACGGGGATAGTCGGCACGGCGGACAGTGTTGCCGCCAAGGTGATAAAGCCGCTGCCAGTAACACCCGCAGCACCTTTTGAGGTGAGCAATAACACGCCGAGAATAGTCAGTTCCTGCACCAGGGTTAACGGCGTGTTAGTGGCCTGTGCTACAAAAATAGCAGCCATAGTCAGATAGATAGAGGTGCCATCCAGATTGAAAGAATACCCGGTAGGAATAACTAAGCCGACGACAGACTTAGAGCAGCCCATTTTTTCCAGCTTAATCATCATGCGTGGCAGTACCGATTCCGAAGATGAGGTGCCGAGCACAATTAACAGCTCATCTTTAATGTAAATAATGAACTTAATAATGCTAAATCCGGCAAATCGGGTGATAAGACCTAAGACTATGAAAATAAATAGCAAGCAGGCCAGATAAAAACTCCCCATCAATTTTGCCAGCGGAGCAAGCGAGGCAATACCGTATTTGCCAATGGTAAATGCCATCGCGCCAAAAGCACCTATGGGAGCAAGTTTCATAATGGTTTCGACTATGCCGAACAATACATGGGATACTTTTTCGATAACATAGACGACTTGCGTACCGGTTTCTTTCATCGCCACCAGTGAAAAGCCGAACAGCAATGAAAATAGCAGTACCTGTAAGATATCGCCCTTGGCAAAGGCGTCAACGACACTAGCAGGAATGATGTTAAGCATAAAATCAACAATGCCTAGCGTTTTTACTACATCGGTATAAGCACTCAGGCTTTTAGCATCCAGAGTGCTAACATCGACATTCATACCTGCACCCGGTTGAATCAGATGCACGACGATCAAGCCGATAATCAACGCCAGCGTACTAACCACTTCAAAATAAAGTAAGGCTTTAATACCGACGCGCCCCACTTTGTCCATCGCCTGCATCCCAGCAATGCCGGTCACCACCGTGCAGAAAATGATAGGCGCAATCATCATTTTAATAAGTTTAATAAAACCGTCACCTAACGGCTTCATGGTTGTGGCGGTTTCAGGATAAAAATGACCTAACAGAATGCCAATAGTGATGGCGATCAGGACTTGGACATAGAGATGTGGCCAGCGTTTTTTCATAGCGGAATATATATGGTGATTTCAATACGATGCTCGGGTGCGGCGCTATGCACGCGAATGATGCTCAAGTGCCTAAGCATAGCCTATTGCACTTGAGCAGCGAGTATTAAGCTTTAATTATTTTGTTTTTCTGAGCCAGAAACCCCATTACCGCACCTAAGACCATCCAAAATAATGCATTTGCAAAAGCCGTTATGATAATAAAGTTAGGCACTACTTCAGCATTAGCGACACTGCCGGTCACTTCAGGGTGAGGCGCACCTATCGCATGTGGAGAAATTAATAGTACTAGGCCAAACAGTTGATTAAGTTTAGTTTTAGCAAATACCAACAGCCATAGTCCCAGCGCCGTATCAAAAACCGTCATTAACCACCATAGTTGCCTAGCCTCTATATCCGTATCCAAGGTAGCTGGCACTACTGGCGACAAACCTAAGGAAGGCGCTACAAAAAATATACTATAACCGGCCAAGCCCCAGCACAAGCCTTGACGCCAAGAACTAAGGCCACCGCGCAAAGTACTCGCGACGCCTAGCAATAAAGCAAAAGCAACAGCTAGACTGATATTAGTTAGAATTTCTAGCCGGCTAGGCATAGCCTGAAAGCTTTGTATCGCCGTCAATAACAAACCGGAGCTAAGCCCTGCCCATAAAGCAGCAAGCAGCAAACTTTTAAGCATCGATAGATTAGGCATTAATCGCATAGGAAACCCGCACTATCAATAGATATCAGGCAGAGTATCACTATCAAAAAATGGGGTTGAACACCACCATGCTTAATCAACAAATGATCTGTAGACATTTTTATTCCTAAGTCGGACAACAATAATTAACACGATTGGATTAAAGATCTGTAAACACAAAACTTAGCTCTGACGTAAATAAGGAGGAAATAATGGCTATGCATTCCCTATACAATGCTAGTCAGTATAGGGATTGAATAAAAAACTATCAAGATTGCTAACCGAAACCGATCAAATCATGATGATTAAGTAATTTCATTTAACTGATGTTACACAATCCATCTCAAAAACACGTATTATTAACCGCTATAAAGCTGATAGCTGCCACGACAAAGCCTACCACCTCATGCAACTTACAGAAACAGACAATCAATCTTTTTTCGATGAACATAAGCAAAGGGAAAAAATATGTGCAAGTTGGTTAAAAAAGCAAAGTAAAACCGTTCGTAAACCTGTTTTATTAGCTGCTATCGCAGGCATTATTAATGGTCTAGCGATCATTGTCCAATCGGCATTGTTGGCTTACATCCTGCAAGCACTTATCATTGATAAGCTCCATTGGCTGTTACTAATGCCTAGCTTTTTATGGCTTGCAAGTGTTTTTATCTTGCGTAGTGTCTGCGTCTATTTTCATCAAACTTGTGGCTTTGAAGCAAGCGCCAAGGTTAGAACCTCGGTAAGACAGCAGTTAATCAATCAGTTTGCATCCCTAGGCCCTGCTGCTATCAAACAACGACAAAGCGGGGAACTGGTCGCCATTACCTTAGAGCAAGTCGATGCACTAGAAAACTATTTCTCTCGGTATCTAGCTCAACATACGATAGTTGGCGTATTACCCATCATCATGATTGCCGTAGTCATGCCTATCAATTGGGTCGTAGGCTTAATATTTTTGCTGACAGGACCTTTAGTGCCAGTTTTTATGGCTTTAGTCGGTATGGGTGCTGCTTCCGCCAATCGCAATCAGTTTTTGGCGATGACTCGAATGAGCGGTTACTTTCTGGACCGCATGCAGGGCCTAGCCACTCTGAAATTATTTGGTCAGGCCTATCACGAACTGGCCAACATCAATCACATCGCCGATGGTTTTCGGGAGAAAACTATGGCGGTATTGCGTATTGCTTTTCTATCCTCGGCTATTTTGGAGTTTTTTAGTGCCGTTGCCGTTGCCCTAGTGGCTGTCTATGTAGGTTTAGGCTTATTGGGACAGATTCATTTTGGCCCGGCCCAACAGATCAGCTTAAACGAGGCTTTGTTTGTGCTGCTGTTAGCGCCTGAGTTTTTTATGCCGCTCAGGCAATTGGCTATTTTTTATCATGATAAAGCCGCCGCCTTGGGTGCGGCTGATGCCATCCTCAATATTCTGGAACAAGACACTGAAGTATTTAATGGCATAGGATGTGCCGACGTAGGAAGCGCATCAATCGCAAATGAAACATTTAATTCTATTATCGAGTTTAGGCATACAAGCAAATCATATGGCCAACGACAGGTTTTAACCGATATCAATCTTCACATTAACGCGGGCGAAAAGATTGCTCTGGTCGGTGAATCGGGGGCAGGGAAAACAACGCTATTAAATCTACTCTTAGGTTTTGAAGCTGTCACCGAGGGATTAGTTTTACTTGAAGAACAATCAGTCACTCCTGAGCAAGCCGCAATAACCCTCGCGTGGGTTGGTCAACAGACTTATATTTTCCATGGCAGTATCAGAGACAATATTACTCTGGCCAATCCAGAAGCCTCTGATCGAAGCATTATTGCCGCTGCAACAGCTGCCGGAGTAACTGAGTTCAGCTCGCACTTAGTTGAGGGCTTGTTCACCCAGATAGGTGAGCGCGGTTATGGTTTATCCGGTGGGCAAATACAACGTATCGCCTTAGCTAGAGCTTTTTTAAAAGATGCAGAAATTATAGTGTTGGATGAACCCACCGCTAATCTCGATGCTACTAATAAAATGCTATTACTAGATATCATTGATGACTTATTTAAGGATAAAACCCTGATTATTGCCAGTCATGATAATGACGTTATCAAGCGCATGGATAGAAAAGTCGTCATTAAAGAAGGACGGTTAGTGTCATGAAAGATCTTTGGTTTTTTCTAACATTGTTCAAACCACACCGTATGTGGTTAGTGGCTGGCATATTGTTATCACTGCTAACAGCCTTTGCATCTATCGCCCTATTAACGCTATCAGGCTGGTTTATCAGTTCTTCTGCACTAGCTGGTACGGCTATTAGCTTTAACTTTATGTTACCCGCCGCCCAAATTCGCGCACTAGCCATTACCCGAACTGTAGGCCGTTATGGTGAGCGACTACTGACCCATGAAGCTACTTTTCGAGTATTAGCAAGTATACGCAGTTGGTTTTTCCTACAACTGATTCCTTTAGTTCCCGGGCGTTTAGCAGCATTACGTAGTGGTGACTTATTATCCAACATGACATCAGATATCGATGCTTTGGATGCCTTGTATCTGCGTCTATTAGCACCTGCTCTGGTTGCTGCGCTCGGAGTACCCACTGTAGTTGGCTTTTTATATCTTTATTCGCCGTTAATCAGCTTAACTACTGGCTCACTGTTATTGATAGCCACCATAGCGACACCCTGGTTATTTAATCGCTTAGGCCTAGCTGGCGCAGAAGCCATAGTCGCGCTAGCAGCCAGCTTTAGAATTCGACAAATTGACCTACTACAGGGCTTATCAGATTTGCTGGCTAATCAAGCTTTCAGGCGCTTTAGTCGGGTATTGGAACAATTATCTAACTTAATGATTAATACCCAGCGCCAAAATAATCGTTTAACAGCCATGTCCTCGGCTCTCACTTTATTATTATCACAAATCACATTACTAACCGCCTTAGTGCTAGCTGCTATATCCTTTCAAGACGAGCTATTATCAGGCTCAGAATTAGCGCTAATTATTTTTTGTGTCATGGCGGCATTCGAGTTAGTAACGCCCTTGCCGCAAGCCATGCAAATGCTGGCTAAAACCCAAAAAGCAGCGAGCCGAATTAGACAGGTTGCAGAACTTTCACCTTCTATTATCCATCCGAAACAGCCATTAGTCATACCCGACAACTATGATTTACAACTAACTGACGTAAGCTTTCGGTATTCAGCCAATCATGACTGGGTACTTAAGAACATCAACTTAAGTATTCCACAAGGCACTAAAATCGCCATTATCGGTGCCAGTGGCTCAGGTAAAACTAGTCTTTTACAGCTATTAATGCGCTATTTCGATCCACAACAAGGGGAGCTTTTCTTAAACGGACAAAACTTCAGGCACTTCGATAGCGATGACTTATTACTCAACTTTGGTATGTTGTCGCAACGCAGTCAGTTATTCGCTGCAACCATTAAAGAAAACCTATTAATCGCTAAACCGAAGGCAACGATGGCTGAACTCAATGCCGCGATTAAAGCCTCAGGGCTTGAAAAACTCATCAGCTATTTACCCGAAGGCATCGACACTTGGGTAGGAGAAAGTGGCTTAAAAGTATCAGGAGGTGAAGCAAGGCGCATAGCTCTAGCACGACTGTATCTTAAAAATGCCCCTGTATTGATTTTAGATGAGCCCACCGAGGGCTTAGACTCAGAAACTGAAATAGAGATATTTAACGAATTAGCAAAGTTTGCTGTTAATAAAACCCTGATTATGGTCACACACAGGGAATCGGGTTTAAGTTTGGTTGATACTGTTTACAGAATGGAATTAGGTGTTTTAACAAAGATTATAGTTAGCCCCCGTGTTTCATCACTAATCCATTGAATGCAAAATAACATTGGATTGCGAACAGCACGCAATCCAACCTACTAGTCCACATAATTTATTACCCGTCAATGATGCTATGCGTACTCCAAAGTTTTCCATCGATACTCAAGAGTATTACCTGATAAGTTCCAGGCGCCAGATCTATCTGTTTTTGGTGAGGTAAAAAAATTTTAGCGCGTGCACCAACTACACCTACGAAACCATATTGTGTTGTTTCGAAAGTTGAATATTTATATTCGTTTTCAAAATTTGTTTTTGATAATTCGTTGAGAGTCTTTCCGTCCCAGACTTCTATCTCTTGTCCTTGTTCATCAATAATAGAGACCCCAACAACATAAGCACCTTGGGTGTCGGGCCCAGCATCCACATAGGCAGAAAATATTAAGTCACCTGATCTTGAAAGTTCAGAATGAGTGAGTGCGATATGATGATTTTTAGGGTTAGTTTTTGCCATCATCGGACTAAAAACAGCGCCACGTAAATATCCATAAAAACCAGCAGCAAATAAAATGGTCATAACCCCACCTATCTTAGCGAAACGCGTTATGGTTATGATAGGCAATGGACCACTAAACAACCATGGAAATATAGACCATTCCGAGCATTTTTGGTACTTATTCAACAACCAATAATCCATAGACCACCAACGACCACTCCCAGTGGTCATTATACCCAAGCCCATAGCAAAACTATTGGCTGCCATGGTCCATTCGTCAACGCAAGTAGAACCGAGCCAACCGTACATCAACATAAGAGAGATAGCCAAACAAACGCTGATTAATCCAAAAAAGCGTGTAAATAAACCGAGTATCAAGCCAACACCAACAAATAATTCGATTAGCGTGAATACAATAATCGCCATGTGCAATAATGAAGGAGAGTGCATCAAATAACTAAGCGCATCACCGGAGCCAAAAATTGCACCTGGTATCGTTTTGTTCATTTCATACGCCATGTATTCACTTGAGCTTGGATCAAGCTTGCCCTCGCTATAAATAAGTCGTCTACTAGCACCTGCCCAATAAACCCATCCCTGAACCAGACGCACACCTAGCATGGAAAGTCCTAAGAGCGTCCAATTGTTAATCTGAGTTACAGAAGAGAAAGCTGATTTTTGAGTTACTGTGGAAGCACTGTGCATTTAGAATTTCCTAGAAAGTTGAGTTGGCAAGTTATTATTCACTGTAAGTTCTGTATATTTAAACGTACCTCACCAACCACGACTCCGGATTAACTATCTTTCGTACCCAAATCATCCGGACAACCAAAAGATTTAGCGGTATAAGATAGCAACCAAATAGATACACTGAGTATGGCAATAGCTAAGGTTATCGTCATCAGTAAATATAGATGAAAGTTATCTGCTACTTTTTGAACATCAATAACCAAATGACGAGATAGTGCAGTGATGGCGATATAAATAACAAACTGCACAGGTAAGCGATGAGTTTTAAAATAAGTACTAACCATCGCACCTAGTTCGAGATATATAAACAATAATAGTATGTCTTCTAGTGTCGCATGCCCTGATTTCATCATGGCCATATAATCATGGACAGCGGTCCAAACGATAGTCGAGCCTATGCCAAATAGGGCAAGGTAATGAAAACCATCGATCAACTTATTGCCTATTTTCTGTATCATGAGAGCATTCACACCGTATGTGTTTTGTTGCAGACCATTTGAAGTAAATTTTCCACTTCCTTAGATACCGTAGTAAAGGCGCTATCATTAATTGGATACTGAGCAACCAACACAGCAACCTCTACTGCTAGATTTTTGGGTGCTTTTACTTTGTTAAAAATATCCTGTTTAAAACGTGAGGCCGTCTGTTCAGCTGTTTTTACTGGCAAACCGGGCATGGCTATTAAAATGGTTTGCTTATCCATGCGCGCGACGATATCAACACCAGCCCTAACCTCCTCTTTTAGATAGTCAGCAACATTACGCAAGGTTGTATCGACCTCGTAATCCAAAAACTCATTTTGTTCACTAAAGCCCGTTAGATTAATAGTCAGAATAGAAAAGGGAAAGCCATTTAGCCTAGAGTTATCCACTTTTTCTTTTAAGCGCCCTATCATCGAATCTTTATTCATCAACTGCGTCAAGGGGTCTAAAGAGATATGCTCTTTGTCCCAAGCTTCTTGAGCTTCTAGGCGCAGCACATTGATAATACCTAATGAACACGCCAGTAATAAGCCTAATATCCAAGTGAAATACCACATAACCGTCTCCTAATAAGCACTATGATCGTTGTTGTGTATGTGTTCTTGGGTAATTTTTCCGCGCAATACACGAAACACCCAACTGGTGTAAATGATGATGATGGGTAAAAATACCATGGTGACCCAGAACATGATTTTTAAAGTTGTCAGACTGGAACTGGCATCCCAAACCGTCAATGAACTGTTCATCACCGAGCTTGAGGGCATCAAAAAAGGGAACATAGAAACGCCAGCCGTTAAAATGACAGAAGTCAATGTTAACGAACTACTTATAAAGGCTAGTCCTGGACGTTTAATTTTTGAAAGTATGATGGTTGCTGAGCCTGCTATAAAAGCCAACCCAGGAATTGCCCATAACACCGGATAATGTGCATAATTAGCTAGCCATAAACCTAAGCCTTTAGTAACTATTTTTGTTAAGGGATTAGACGGTGCATTAGGTAATATTTCAGAAGTGATTTGATAGCCATTGATATTGGCAATCCAGATGCCCGCTAAAGCAAACAGAGCCATTGTAATTAAGGCAAAAACCGTGACCATTTGTTTGCAGCGTTGATTAATAGCATCGACCGTCTTTATCTGTAAAAAAACTGCACCGTGCATAATTAGCATACTTACGCTAATTAATCCGGCAAGCAATGCAAAAGGATTTAATAGCGCCCAGAATGAACCTGTATAAAAACTACGCATTTCATCATCAAAATGAAAAGGCACGCCTTCTAATAAATTACCGAAGGCGACGCCGAAAATTAAAGCTGGGATAAAGCCCCCTACAAACAAGGCTATATCCCAGTTACTACGCCAGCGTTGGCTAGGTAATTTACTGCGATAATCAAAGCCAATCGGCCGCATAAACAAGGCAAATAAGGTTAATAATAAGGCAAAATAAAATCCAGAGAATGCCACTGAGTAAGCCATAGGCCATGCAGCAAATAAAGCACCACCGGCTGTTACAAACCAAACCTGATTGCCTTCCCAAGTCGCGCCTATGGAATTAATAATCACTCGGCGTTCTGTATCATTTTTACCTAAAAAAGGTAATAAAATTGCAACCCCTAAATCAAAACCACCAGTGATAGCAAAGCCAATTAATAATGCCCCTAACAAGGCCCACCAAATCAAACGCAGCGTTTCATAATCAAAAATCATAATGCAGCTCCTTTGGCAATTTCAAAATGATAGCGGCCTTTGTGCAAGCTGCTGGGCCCTAATTTAATAAACTTAAGCATCAAGAACATTTCGATAATCAGAAAGACCGTATATAAACCCAAATAACCTGCCAAACTGAGATACAAATCCAACTCGGTTAACGAGGACGCACTTAGGAAGGTTGGTAAAATCTCTGCAATAGTCCAGGGTTGACGGCCAAACTCGGCAACAAACCAACCGGTTTCGCAGGCTATCCAAGGCAAAGGCAGCGTATAAAGACTAAGTTTTAACAACCACGTTTGCCTACAACGTCTTATGGAGCTGGCAATAACCGCAAAAACAAACACCGCCAACATAATAAAGCCACACGCCACCATGGCTCGAAATGTCCAGAATAACGGCACGACTCTAGGTAGAGAATATTGAGCAGCCAACTCTATTTGCTGATCAGTCGCATCAACAACTGCTTCGGTATATCGTTTAAGCAATAATCCATAACCTAAATCTGTTTTGTAGCGGTCAAACTCCGTCAAGGTTACGTCATCTCTTTTACCTTGCCTTAACTCATGTAACAACGCATAGGCTTTCATGCCATTACGTACTCGCAATCGATTTTTTTCTAATATTTCGGTTAAGCCGGTAATTGGTTCATCAACAGAACGCGTCCCAATTAAACCCAATACCCACGGAATTTTAACGGCATAACGAGTTTCCATGGCATCTTGATCAGGAATGCCGATAGCGGTAAAAGCGGCCGGCGCAGCTTCGGTATGCCATTCAGCTTCAATGGCAGCAAGTTTGACTTTTTGTACCTCGCCATCGGTATAACCACTTTCATCACCCAGAACAATGACTGACAAAATAGCCGCCAGACCAAAACCTGCGGCAATCGTATAAGATCGTTGAGCAAAAGCGGCATCCCGACCTTTCAACATGTAATAAGCACTGATAGCCAACACAAAGGCAGATGCTGTGGTGTAACCTGCGGCAACGGTATGGACAAACTTGACCTGAGCAGCTGGATTAAATAACAACGATGAAAAGCTGGTTATTTCCATACGCATGGTTTCGTAATTAAAGTCTGCACCGACTGGATTTTGCATCCAGCCATTGGCTACCAATATCCACAAAGCAGATAAATTGGAGCCTAGGGCAACTAGCCAAGTAATCAATAAATGCTGGCCTTTGCCTAACTTGTCCCAGCCAAAGAAAAATAGGCCTACAAAGGTCGACTCCAGAAAGAAAGCCATTAAACCCTCAATAGCTAAAGGGGCTCCAAAGACATCACCTACATAATGCGAAAAATAAGACCAGTTCATACCGAACTCAAATTCCATCGTTAAGCCAGTGGTGACACCTAGCGCGAAATTGATTCCGAATAATTTCCCCCAGAACTGAGTCATATCCTTATAAATTTCTTTACCGGTCATTACATAGGTTGATTCCATAATCGCCAATAAAAACGACAAACCTAATGTTAACGGTACAAACAAAAAATGATACAACGATGTAGCAGCGAACTGCCAACGCGATAGATCAACCACGTTTTCAGCAATCATAAAACCTCCGATAAATTATAAACATTATTTGTTTGGCTCTCAGGCCATATACCCCAGTTCATTAACAGCGTCTTCAGTACGAAAAAACACTTTGCCGGGTTTTAATTGTTGCAGGAAATCTGTTTTTTCCAGTTTGTCCATCACAGGTCCTTTCGCTTCTGCTATATTCAAGGTTTTACCTTGGGCTTGTAAGCCATGATTAAACTGTTCCAAGGCCTCTAGTGCGGTAGCATCAATATCACTGACCGAATTAAAAATAAGCACAACATGTTTAGTATCAGGTCGACGTCTTAATTCAATGCCAAGATAATTTTCAATATAGTCAATATTGGCAAAGGTTATACTTTCGTCAATTCGGATCAGTAATAAATGACGCCAAGTTTCTACCTGATGGCGCTTAATATTCCGAAAATGTTCAGTATTGGGTATGCGTCCGACTACTGCGATATGGGGTTGACTGGTTTTGTGCATATGACTAGCAATAGTCAATATAATTCCCAAGACTATACCATCCTCAATCCCTAAGATTAATACGGCTAATAAGGTAGCCAGTTCAGCGATGCCATCACCGCGATCAAATCGCCAAGTATGGACAATGTGTTTGATCTTCACTAAACGAATGATAGAGACCAGAATAATAGCCGCCAAAGCGGACTTTGGTATGTTAGTAAACCATGGACTAAAGAACATCACAGCTAGACTAAGAATCGATGCAGCTATTAGCATAGCCATTTGAGTTCGTGCACCGGCCGCAAAATTGACCATTGTTCGGCTAAAGCCACCTGCAACAGGCATACCTCCAGAAACTGCCGCGACAATATTAGCCGCACCCAAGGCAATCAACTCCTGATTAGGGATGATTTTTTCACCTCTGAGATTGGCAGTCACTTTGGCAATAGCGACACTTTCAACATAAGCAATTAAGGCAATAAAAGCCGCATCAGGCAGTAACAATTTCGCCCTGACCCACCCGCTTCCTAAAAAAATATCACCTACAAAACTCATATTAAGGTCTGGAAATCCAGAAGGCACATTACCGACAACGGCAACTTGCTGATCAGCAAGTTTAAAATAACTGACTACTACTGTTGCCAGTATCACGGTTAATAATGGCCCACACTTACTAAGTGCCGTACTCAACGACCGATTCACCTTCAGTATTTTAAGAGAGGCTGTTAGCGGTTTGCCAAAAAACAGTAATAAACTTAAGGCGGCGAGACTTAACAATGTAGTGTTGGTTATTGCGCCAGAGAAATAATGACTATAACAACCGATATTAATACCACATGAGGGTGTATTTAAGCCTGCCAATAGTGGTAGTTGATTACCGATAATCAACAACGCTGCGCCACTGGTAAATCCAGCCAATACCGGATGGCTAATAAAATTAACCAAGCTACCCATACGAAACAAAGCCATGATCAGCATAATGATGCCGCTTTCTGCAGAAAGCATTAAAGCGCTTTGTATTGGATGACCCAAAGCACTAACTTCAGGTGACGTTAAAGAGCTGGCAATCATAATCGCAGCTATAGAAACAGGTCCTACCGATAGAGTACGACTTGTTCCAAACAACGCATAAAATACTGGTGGAAGAATACTGGCATATAAACCCAATTGCGGCGGCAAGCCCGCCAAGATCGCATAGGCAATGCCTTGAGGAACCAAAAGAATAGCCGTAATAATACCAGCAAACAGATCATTACTTAGATCTTCACGGGTATAGGTTTTTAACCAGTCGCTAATAGGAAATAATGGTGCTATTCGCGAGTTAGTGGGCTTTAATTGAGGCATAGAAAAGATGAAGGACAAAAGGCTAAGGGTGAAAGGCGAACGGTGTAAGGTTTGTTAACCTTAGCCATTCGCCTGTCGTCTTAAATTAATCTTCTTTTATAAAACGTTTGGCATAGCTTTCTAAATGCGGAATATCTATGCGATATCCTTTAAGCATTAAATGCCAGTACATCCAAGGAAAACCTATTTTTTTACCTATCCACCAAATGAACAGATTTTTTCTAGGATCAAGTAATGGAAATGAAGGTGTGATCTTGCCACCATAAGCAAACTCGGCCAGCATGACTGTACTGAGTGAGGTGGTTAGTGGACATGAACCATAACCATCATATTTTTCAGCTAACGGCTGGTTCTTGATCAAATGAAGAATATTATCAACGAGTATCGGTACTTGTTTACGTACCGCTGCGGCAGTTTTTGCATTGGGTGTTGATGTTGCGTCGCCTAATCCAAAAATATTGCTGAATTTATGATGTTGCAAAGTTTTGTCATTAACATCTACCCAGCCTGCCGAATTAGCTAAAGGGCTATTCTTAATAAAATCGGGTGCACTTTGTGGGGGTGTCACATGGATCATATCAAAGGCTTTAGTCACCCGTTGTTTATTGCCTTCGCTATCCGTCGTTTCAAAAATAGCCGTTTTAGCAGGGCCGTCTATAGCAACAAGATTATGGTTGAAATTGGTTTTAATACCATAACCTATCACTACTTTATTTAAGGCTTTAGCAAAAAACGGGATGCCAAACATTGCAGGCCCCGCATTGCAAAACTCAATGTTCATTTTATCTAGGATACGTTTTTTACGGAAACGATCCGCCGCTAAATACATGATTTTTTGCGGTGCGCCGGCACATTTAATCGGCATAGGCGGTTGGGTAAATAAGGCTGTACCTGACTGCAGATTTCTTATACATTCCCAAGTGTATTCCACGGTATCGGGAGAATAATTACTACAGACATTATTTTGACCTATCGTGTCTTTTAAACCTTCAATTTTACCCCAATCTAATTGTAAGCCAGGGCAGACCACTAGATAGTCATAACTGTGTGTATCACCAGAACGCAAGGTAATCGTATTGGCTTCTGGTTGAAAAGTCTCGGCAAAGTCTTTAATCCAAGTAACGCTGGAATGAATTAGATCAGCCTCATTACGGACAGTTTCTTTCATGGTATAAGCACCACCGCCGATAATAGTAAAACCGGGTTGGTAATAATGCTTTTCTGAAGGCTCGATAAGTGCAATATCGATGTTTGCGTTGACACGTCGCATATTATTAGCAACTGAAACGCCTGCTGCGCCGCCGCCGACGATGAGTAAAGTGTGGTGTTGGGTAGTCATAATTTCCTCTTAGTGTGTAATGGAAGATTTGCATATCTTCTCTTTATTGGGTGCTATTTGTTCTTTTTGTAGTTCCATTAGATTAATGGCTGCATCTTGTATGTTCGGAGTAAAACTGCTTTAGCTGTTTTATAAAGCAATAGCTGAAGCTATTGCACTCCAAGAGTTATAGTTTTGTAGGTTAGGCTGCATGCTTTTCACAACCCAACTTAGTCGCGATGTGTTGGGTTAACTATAAATCTGTTAACCCAATCTACTTCATGTATTTTTCCATGCTTCAAAACCGCCTGCCATAGACAGAACATTAGTGTAACCCAGTTGTTGCAGGGTTTGTGCCGCTAATGCAGAGCGTCCGCCTGTGCGGCAATAAATTAGCACGCTTTTGCCTATGTCGGCTAATTCCGGCGTAGCACCTATTTTAAATTCCAGTACGCCCCTAGGTAGTAATAATGCACCTTCTATATGCCCTGCTGCGTATTCACTTTCTTCACGAGTATCAACTAGAACTATATGACCATCTGCTAACAGTTGTTTAGCTTTAGCCACATCAACTTCAGTAACCTGTTGCTTAGCAACTGCCACTAAATCTTCGGTTTTTGTGGTCACTCGCAAGGGACGTTCATCTCTTACAGCAACTGCGTCTTGGCGTTCATTTTCATCTAAGCCGCAATAACGATTAGCAGGCACAGCTTCATCAATTAAACGTGGCTTAGGTAAGTTCAGGTTATTCATGATTTCAATAAACTGCTCACGCGACTTTCCAGCTAGACGTGGATTAGTCGTACGTTCTTGCATAATACTACTCACCCAACGTTGTTGATAATCGTGCCCTGGATAAACTAAGGTTTCGTCCGGCAAGGTAAACAAGCGTTGGGTAATACAATCATATTGCGCACCAGCATCACCACCTTGAAAATCAGTACGACCACAACCACCAATTAAGAGCGAATCACCCGTAAATAGGCGATCACGCCATAAATAAGAAATACTGCCTGAGGTATGGCCTGGTGTAGCGATCACTTTAATCTGTTCGCCAGCCGCAAATTCAAATACATCACCGTCTTGAATTTGTATATCGGCAGTTGTTGCCCCACAAAGTTGGCTGACACCTGTTTGTGATCCCAAGCGTTGGCGTAACAAACCGCTGGCGGTAATGTGGTCAGCATGTACATGGGTTTCTAAGGTGTATTTCAACTGCAAACCATGCGCGGCCAGCAATGTAATATAGGCCTCTATATGAGTGTTGACAGGATCAATCAATACCGCTTCTTTAGTAAAAGGATCAGCGATTAAATAAGTGTAAGTCCAAGTTTCTTGATCAAATAATTGCTTAAATATCATGGTATGTCTCTGGTTGTGTGTTTGTTATAGTTAATATAAAGCAAAGCTTGTGCCATAATCATAATTACTTAGGATTGTTGAGTTATATGAATTCTAAAAGTAATTAACAACCTTATATTGTTTCATTGACGTTTCATATTACTGTGGCCGCGTCTCAAGGAACAATAATGAAACAGTGGCACAGATTTAATAATACTGTTCCTTACCTTATATAAGCAAACCCAACAAAAGCCCCCCCCCAATAAACAGCTTATTTTTCTATAATCTTCTCTTTGGGCATATTCTGGTTAATCAGAAAATAGACGACGGGTATCACCACTAGTGAGAATAACGTCGAGGCAATAATGCCAAAAATAAAACTCCAAGCTAACCCTGAGAAAATTGGATCGAGAACTATCATCATGGAACCTAACACCGCCGATGCCGCTGTTAAGAAAATAGGGTTTAATCGTGTAGCTCCAGCTTCGATAATGGCATTAGCTAAGGTAATAGCAGGATTATTACGATAAATGTTACCGATAAAATCAATTAGGATAATCGAGTTACGCACCACGATACCGGCCAGCGCAATCATGCCTATCATCGCCGTAGCGGTAAAGTAGATCGGTGTAGCGTAACCTGCAACCGGTGTAGTAAATAAATTAATTAACCAAAAACCCGGCATAATGCCGATGACTGTCAAGGGAATAGCGATCATCATAATCAACGGCACACCTAATGATCCTGTCTGTCCGACTAATAAAATGTAAATCATCACCATTGCTGCGGCAAACGCCAAGCCTAAATCACGAAATACATCGACTGTGATTTTCCATTCGCCCTCCCCTGCCATTTCAGTTTTGTAACCATCGGGCAGAGGTTGTTTTTTAAAACTACCGAACAAATCCAAAACTGCTTCAACGGGACTACGCCCTGCCATTTCGGCCGTAACATACATAACCTGTTGTAAGTTCTTATGGTAAATGGCTTGTGAGCCTTGCTCATGATTAAAGTGACCAATTTCACTCAGCCGCACTAAATCACCCTGCCCTGTTTTTACCGAAAGCCCTAGCAAATCTTGTTCAGATGATCGTGCGGCTCTGGGTAATTGCAGTTGAATACTCAGTGGCAGCCTCTCATGGTCAGTATGTAATAAACCAGCACTACTGCCTGCAACCGCTAATTGCAAGGTGTTGGCTACTTGTGTGCTGCTAATACCCAGCAAGGCCGCTTTATCATGATCGATCAAAAAATGCAGTTGCTCGTGTTCTGCTTCTACAAAATCATCAATATCAACCACGCCTTCGGTATGCTCCATATCAGCTCTAACTCTGTTCGCCACTTTAATAATATCCTTATATTCCGCTTCCGGTGGCCCATAAACCTCAGCAACCAGCGTCGATAATACCGGCGGCCCCGGTGGCATTTCGACTATCTTTATATTAGCGGCATATTCTTTTTTAATCCGATCAATTTCTGGCCTCATGCGTAAGGCAATCTCATGTGAAGCTTGTTTGCGATGCGTTTTATCAACCAGTACGATACGAATATCACCTAAATGAGCACCTTGCCTGAGATAATAATGTCGTACCATACCGTTAAAATCCATGGGCGAAGCAATGCCCACATAGCTTTGATAACTACTGACTTCATTAACCGTCGCCAGATAATCACCCAATGCACTAGCAACTTGATCGGTAGCTTCAAGCGAACTGCCTTTAGGCATATCAATGATCAGTTGTAATTCGTTTTTATTATCGAACGGCAATAACTTCAACGGCACAATACGCGTCACGGCCATCAGCGCAGAAGCCACAAAAGCAATAAAGACCGCCAGTAAAAACCATCTAGCTCTAGATTTACTAGACAATAGCGGCTCTAGTATCGCGTGATAAAGCTTAAAGCCACGAGTCTCTTTGAGCTCAAAATCTCCACCATGATCCTTGCCATAATCTCCTTTTAACAAGCGGTAACTGGCCCAAGGCGTCACAGTAAAAGCGATAACCAATGACAACAGCATCGCAATGGGCACATTAAATGCCATCGGTGCCATGTAAGGCCCCATCATGCCTGTTATAAAAAACATAGGCACAAACGACATAATGACCGCAAAGGTTGCAAGAATAGTCGGCGGACGTATTTCATTAACCGCAGTCAGCAAGGCTTGTAGCGGTGGTTCTTTACGCATTTTGTAATGTCGATGTATGTTTTCTACATCCACGATAGGATCGTCTACTAATAAACCTAAGGACAAGATCAAAGCAAACAACGTGACTCGGTTAATCGTATAACCAAATATCAAATCGCATAATAAGGTAATCGCAAAGGTCATCGGCACGGCCAAAGACACGATCAACGATTCCTTAAAGCCCAAGGTCAAAGCCAACAAGACAATAATGGTCAAAACCGCAATGGATAAATGCATCACCAGTTCGTTAACCTTATGGTCTGCGGTTTCACCGTAATTACGGGTAATGGTCAGTAGCACATCCTCAGGTATCAGCGTGCCTTTTAATTGCTCTGCTAAGGCTAAAACCTGCTCTGCAACCGCTACAGCATTACTGCCTCGGCGTTTACCAATCGCTATGGTTGCCATTGGCCTTTCTTCACCAGCTTCAGGTAACTTTTGCTCGGCGCTGCCTACCGTTTTCATCTGCGCTACAGCAGGGCCAAAACCGATACGCGTATAGTCATTAGTGTCAGCTGGGCCGTCGATAATCTTGGCGACATCTCGCAAATATAACAACTTACCATGGCTACTTTTTAGCGCAGTAGCTCCGACCTGTTCAACAGTTTGATAATGCGGACCTGCTTCCAATACGATTTCACGGTCGCTTGCAGTCATATCACCGACTTGCAAATTAACATTACTTTGCGCAAGCGCCTGACGAATTTCCAGTAAGCTAATCTTACTTGCGTCTAGTTTTATTGGATCGGGATACACCAAAATACGCCGAACGGCGCCACCCTCTACCCAGCTTTTACCTACATTGTCGATAGCACGCAATCGCTCTATTAACTCGTCAGCAACCCGCCGCAAGTCCATAGCATCCATGCTTGGATTCTGTGGCGATAAGCTTAGCAACAAGATAGGCACATCATCGATTTCGACGGGCTTAACCAGCCAGTTACTTACGCTAGGAGAAATAACATCCTGATTAGCTAGTAATTTATCGCGGGTTTTAATTAAACTACTTTCTAGGTTTTCACCTACAAAAAATCGAACCGTTACAACAGTTTCACCAGGCCTAGAGACAGAGTAAACATATTCAACACCTTTGATTTGCCTAAGCATCACTTCCAAGGGCGTAGTGACTTGTTTTTCAACTTCCTCGCTAGTAGCCCCTGGCACTTGCACAAACACGTCCATCACCGGCACGATGATTTGCGGATCCTCTTCGCGTGGCGTATAAACTAGCGCAACCGCACCGGCCACCAAGGAAATCAGCAAAAATAATAACGATAGCTGTGAGGTAGTAAATAAGCGAACAATGCTGACGGTCAAACTGTCTTTTTTGATCTCGGTAGGCTTCATGGATTTAAGCCACTCTCAATAATAATAATATCGCCATCATGCAGACCGGACAAAACTTGTACTAACGAGCCATTCTCTTTGCCCGTGCGTATATGCCGAACATGTCCGCGCTGGCCATCAACTATAGTTACAGCTTGGAGCTGACCGTAGTGCACAACAGCCGATTTTGGAATGAATATAGCCTGTTGTGATTCTTGACAAGCTAGCTGCAGATTAGCAAATTGACCTTGCTGTAAACCAACGACGTTCGGTAAGCTAACCTTAACCAGTAGACTGTGAGTTTGTGCATCAATTTCTGGACTAATTTCGTCAACGACGCCGGTTAATAGCTGTCCAATAACCTCAAGCTGTACCTTAACATTCATTCCCACTTTAAGCTGAGCTGAACAACGATCAGAAACAGCCACTTCCAGACGTAAATCATCCGGCTTAAGAAACGTGATGATAGGCTGATTCGGAAAACTCATGTCACCAGGCTCTTGTAAACGTTCACCCACCACACCGTCAAAAGGTGCATAGAGTATATTTTCGCCTTGTAGTACTTTACTTTGCCTTGCGTTTTCGGCTGCCTGATTAGCTAAAGCGAGGGCTGACTGAGCTTGTGCAAGAACAGCATCATAATTTTGTTTAGTAACGGCCTGCTTATTATATAACTCGATAATCCGAGTTTCTTCAGTTTTGGCTAGCGACGCTTGAGCTTGGGCTGCATGATAGCTTGCATTGGCAGCATTGTAAGCCGCTGCTAATTCACGATCATCCAGTTTGGCAATCACAACCCCTTTTTTTAAACGATCACCCGGATGAACTGGTATCTCAATGATACGAGCGTTCAATTTGGGCGAAATCTTAACCGCCAGCCGCGAACGTACGGTACCTTGCCAAGATAAAAGATTGGCCTGCATCTGATTACTGACTTTTAACGTTTTAGCATTACTAGGTAGAGCTAGGCCTTTAACATCTGTAGTGCCGGCTTCTGTCTTTTTGTCACCGCCGAGCACACCGAGGGCAAACAAAATCACTAGTATTAAGGCGCTAATCGCCGCAATCGGTATCAAGCCTTTAGGTAGTCGTGAAATTGAATGATTATCCATTATATGTAAATCCTGTTATTGCCAAAAACCGATGGCTTGTTTAAGTTCTGCATCAAAACGCAAGGCATCGTAGCGGCTGCTAATTTGTCGGGTCTGTGCTTTATCACGAGCGACTTCTGCATCAATATAACGAGTAACAGTTACCACACCAGCCTGATGCTGTTCCATGACTAAGCGCAATGCTTCTTCGGAAGCTTGCACTGCCAAGGCACTTACTCGAGCACGATTTAACGCTTCTTGTAATCTGAGTTGAGCTGCTTTAAGTTGATTTTCGATACGCAATCGCGTTTGCCTAACCGTTTCATTGGCTATGGTCAGCTCGTGCTGTGCTTTTTTAATCTTTTCTTGGGTAGCAAAGCCTGTAAAAATATCCATTTCTACCATCACCCCAGCGGTGAGATTATCTTGGTTACTGTTATAAGTCAGATTGTTACTATCAGAGCCATAATTAACAAAGGCATCAGCCTTTGGCAAATGCGCACCTTTAGCGGCAGCGACTTGTTTTTCTGCTATCAGCACCTTTTTTTCAGCAGCCTTTAATTCGGGATGACTGCTCAGCGCTTTAGCTAATAATTCATTGTAGCCTTCTGGAGTTTTAGGTAACTGGGATTCCAAAGTGACATTGATAGCGAAAGCATCAGTAACCGACAAGCCCAATAAGGTTTTTAGCATATTGTGCGCCATTTCTATCGCATTGGCAGCTTGTATATCGGCCTCTTGAGCTTCGGCCAATTGCACTTCTAAAGACAGTACATCAGACTTAAGCAAAGCCCCAGCATTAAAACGCGCTCGAGATTGCTCTAATTCACTTTGTACCGCCTCAATGCTGCGTAGACTCATTTTGTGGCTATCGATCGCTGCCAGCTCGCCATAAAAAGCGGCAGTGACATTACTTAGCAAACGATTACGGGTCGCAGATTTTTCCAGCTCAGAGGTTTCTATACCTAATTGCGCAGCCTGACTTTGGTAATAATCTTGCCCACCCCGAAATAAAGAGTAACTAGCCGTCACTTGAGGACGATAATCTTCAACAAAACCGGGATGATTGAAATCAGTACCGACCATATTTAAGCGCCGTTGAGCGATCAACATCGCAAAAGCCTGAGCTGGATTATTAGTGTACTGATAAGACAAGCTGGTTTTAATTTGTGGGTAAAAAATAGATAAAGCTTGCCCAAATTGTGCATCTGCCTGGTCTATACGCGCCTGCATGATACTGAGCTCAGGATTATTAGCTAGCGCGGTATCAATCGTTTGAGCAAGCGTGTTAAGAGGCGGATGTGTTTCAGTGTCAGCATGAGCTGCGTTGTTCAACACAAACAATAAGCTGCATGCCATCAAAAGAATCCTATCAGGTAATGGTCTCATTTAAGATTTAGTCCTCTTTAACACGAATCAACATCGTCATTAGGTATTCAGTGAGTCTGGAGTAAAACAGCTTCAGCTGTTTTATAAGTAATAGCTGAAGCTATTACACTCCAGCACTAGGAAAATCGGCTGTTCGTAACGACTTGGAGTAAAACTGCTTTAGCTGTTTTACAAGTAATAGCTGAAGCTATTACACCCCAGAACAAGTAACAAACCGATGTTCCTAAAGACTTGGAGTAAAACTACTTCAGCTGTTTTAAAACTTAAGCTTTAGGTTTTTGCTTAAGACGCATGATACCCATAAACTTTAGCGGCAAGCGTTCATAAAACGGTTCGCCCAAACCTTTACGAACTTTACGGATAAAATATTTTTCGTAAGCAATTTTAGCAAAATGCACCCATCGGCCTTTTGAAGCCCATTGCACGTTGCGAGGTGGAATTTGTGGCATCGCTAAGAAAGCTACGCCAGAATCACCAAAATCAGCCAAACACAAAGCATTCCAAGTACCTTTATGGCTAGGCTCACCGCCATCCAATTCTTCACGGATATTATGCGCAGTCGCGGTAACCATCGACTCAATCATATAGCCGGTTTTTGGTGTACCTGTTGGAACGGGTGTTTGCGAAAGCGGTGGAATGGCAATACAGACACCCACCGAATAGATATTTTTATAAGTTTGATTGCGCTGGTGTTCATCAACCAACACAAAGCCACGCGGGTTGACTAATTTATCAATACCTATCAAGGCATCAACGCCCTTAAAAGCAGGCAGCATCATACTGTGCCTAAATGGTAGTTCGTGTTTCTTTTTATCGACACCATTTTCATCAACTTCAGTG